>JAISLW010000363.1 GCA_031277105.1 Planctomycetaceae bacterium
ACGCCCTATCCACTATACTGCTCGTACTTGAAATTCAGCGATTTAAAAGCGTCAAAGCCTGCCGTCCGAAAGCTAGGCAGGCGAAGGTAAACGCAAACTCAAGTACGAATAGTTTAAAACCTTTTGCTTAAATTTACATGAACGGTTACTTAACTTTTTAACTTATTTAACAACTAAAAAAAATTATGAAAACAACACGTAGAGAATTTTTGTGCGTAACTTCGCTTGGTTTATTTATGCCGTTAGCTTCGCAGGTTTATTGCAATGAACTTTCGGGCGAATGGAAATTTGGGATTATTCCTGATACGCAATGGGCGCATGATATGGAAGCGCCGTTTCACGGAACTGCTATACATATTATTGATGCGATAAATGCGGAAATGATTAGGCAAAAAGTAGATTTCATTATTGAAGTGGGCGATCTTGTTGAAATATCGTCTGAAATCGCTTTTCAAACCAGAGCGTTACACAATAAATCAATACTCAATGCCGGAATAAAATTTTATCCGCTTCGAGGAAATCACGACAGTATTGACCTTGACTCAATAAAGCAATTCAAAAACGCTTTCCCAAATTTACCAGGCACAAAAGGAAATTTTGGAAGTAGTCCGAATTTGTTAAATGCCGATGGAATGACTTATTCGTTCACGCATAAAAACGGTAAATTCATTTTGTTGGATACGTTTCCGCTAGTTGACGACGGTTCGGAAGACGGCAAATTTTATGAAATCGGAGATTATCAAGATTGGATAAATGCGGAGTTGGTAAAGAAGGATCACGAGTTCGCAATTGTTTTTGCGCACAAAGATTTATTAGGTCAAAATCACAAAGATAACGTGTTCAGCGACAATGTAATTGATCAAGACTCGTTACCCGAAATGCAAAATAATTTCTTTTCGTGTTTGCAAGATAACAATGTAAAATATTTCATTTGTGGACACGATCACATGTATCACCGTTCAAAAATAAAGAGTCCAAACGGAAAGGCGCAATTGGAACAAATCATTTGTGGAAGCGCCGCTCATAAATTTTATTTGCCGAAGCCGCCGTTTCTAAAAAGAGAAACAACTATTGTAAAAGAACTAAAACGTATTGGGTTTATGATTGCTTCGGTAAATCATAATCAAATTAAGTTAGATTATTATTCAACAAAAAAATTCGGAGAAAAACCGGCAACGCCAACTTGGGAATTAAGAGATTCATACGGATATAAATTTTAAGTAACTTTGCACAAAATTTTAGAAGCGTAGAGTTTCAAGGGATAGGGGATAGGGAAAGGAACGCAGGCGTTTCGCCTGCGAATCTGAATGAACCCAAGCGAGATGCGTGCGATCCTGAAATGCAGGCGAGACCAACGGATCGCGGGCGTCTCGCCTGCATGTTGCCGATAGGCAACCGATAAAGCAGTTGCGATCAAAACCTCTCTCATTAGCGGTTGAGTACAACCGCCTGCAGACGAGACGCCCGCGATCCAGCAATGCAGGCTTTTCGCCTGCGAATCTGAAGGAACCCAGACGAAATGCCTACGATCCTGAAATGCAGGCGAGACCAACGGATCGCGGGCGTCCCGCCTGCATGTTACCGATAGGCAACCGATAAAGCGGTTGAGATCAAAACCTCTCTCATTAGCGGTTGAGTACAACCGCATGCAGGCGAGACGCCCGCGATCCTGGGACGCAGGCGTTTCGCCTGCGAATCTGAAGGAACCCAAGCAAGACGCCTGCGATCCTGAAATGCAGGCGAGACCAACGGATCGCGGGCGTCTCGCCTGCATGTTGCCGATAGGCAACCGATAAAGCGGTTGAGAGCAAAACCTCTCTCATTAGCGGTTGAGTACAACCGCTTGCAGGCGAGACGCCTGCGATCCTTCCTACTTATCCTTCAAAAAAATTGCCAATACGTAATTTGTTAGAATGAATTTTCAGCGACGCTTTTTTATTTTTTATCAATTTTATCAATGATTATTGGTCTGAAACCTACGTTCATTACTTTTTGGAATGGTTCGTAGATTACTCTTGCTGTTGCGCCGGCGAAGTTTGGTCTGTCTTTCCAGCTTCCGCCTCTTGCAACGGCTTTATTTTTTGGCGTTATTTTTTCGTCTGGGATAGTCCATTCCCAAACGTTTCCTATTACGTCATATAATCCCCAAGCGTTTGGTTCATATTGTTTGACATAATCTACAACTACCCATTTGTCTTCCCATCGGTTGTCTCTTAACGGATAAGTTTGTTTTTCTGGATACAAATGACGGATATGTAAAGCGCTGCCTTTGCCGTCCCATTGGGTTCTTGTTCGTCTTATTTCTTCGCCTGCTAGATTTGCGTATTTTGAGAAATTTGTATTTTTATCTCCGTACCAAAACGCCTTGTCTGTTCCGGCTTTTGCCGCCCATTCCCATTGGGCTTCGGTTGGCAAAGTTGCGTTTTTACCGCTTTTTGACGATAGCCATTCGCAAAATTTTTCCGCATCCTCAAAACTAATCCTCGCAACCGGCTGGTCAGGATGATTTGCGATATATCCGGGTACGACTTGATTTTTACCGTCTTCGTGCAAGTATCGCGTATCGTGTTCCGCATTGAAAACGGCGTATTGCCGGTTCGTCAACTCTGATTCGGCAATCCAAAATCCGCTCTCTATCTTGACCAATATCCGATTACGTTCATCCGAAATCCCCTCCGAATTGCCCATTACAAATTCACCCGCCGGAATACGGACAAATTTTATTTTCACATTTTTGTCAAGTTTTATTTCCATCGAATTTGTCGTCGTAGATTCTTGTGATTCTTTTTTGACGATTGATTTTTTTGTCGTCGAGTTATTTGTCGTTGAGTTATTTGTCGTCGAGTTATTTTTTTCGTGATATTTTTTCAACCAGTCTGTCAAATCATCCGGCGTAAATTTTTTAATTTCGTCAATTTTATCCGTATTATTTTTATCTATATTTTTTGTATCTATATTTTTTATGGCGTTTCGATATTCTTCTTCTGGATTTGTATCAATTCCGGCGTAGAGTTTTTGTAGTTCTAGTCTTCTTGGTTCAAATTTTTTGTTATTCCACATTCCGCGATACGGCGTATTTAAATCGATCCATGTATAAATTCTGTCTCTTAATTCGCCTTCAAATTTAACGCCGTAGTGATTTCGGCTTAAACGTTGCACAAGTTCGCTAACGCTTGCGTGAAAATCAAACGGCACAAGCATCTCCAAATCTGATTCCGGTCCCGGTCGCCAGACGTAAGGATTGAGAGCGGAATAAGAGGTATCGCGTCGCCATGAGCCTGTATTTTTTGCGATGAAGGAGGGAATGTTGTGTGATTTTGCGGTTTCGTCGTTGTGGCAAGTCGTGCAATTTTTATCTAACAACGGTTGAATTTCCGTTTCGTAACCGAAAGGTCGCGGTTCGCCGTACCAATTTGTGATTTCACGCGGCGCGCGTCGTCCTGCGATTGCGTTTATTTTTGACGGTGAAACGTCTAGCGGCGTTTCATGGCAGCCGATGCAAGATTGTTGTTCGCCTGGCATGCAAACCGTCCACGATCTCATCAATTGGATTGCCGCTCCGTTTTCGTCTAAAACTTGAATAGAAATCGGCGTATTTGCCGGAACGTTAAACATTGCCGAGCCGTCTTCTTCTATTGGAACCGTGCCGAGTATTCGTTTAATATCCCAACTTGAATTTTGTCCAACTGATTCATGACCGCCGCTGCCGCGATAGCCAAAATGATACGAAAATATGCGTAACGATTTCGCCTTACCGCGCGGCACGCCTTTTAGACCGCCGCCGAAATAAACGTCGGAAATAAAAATCGTACCGGTATTTTTCGATTTATCGGTCATATCGTAACGCACCGGCGGACGCTCGCGCGGAACAAGCGGAATCGAATGAAAAAAAGAATTATCAGGAACGCCGAACAACTTTATCATGTTGTCCCACCGGTCAACAAGATAAAGATCAAAATTACCCTTGCCCGCAATCTGCACGCTCACAAGAAAATAATTTTCATTCAACGGATAAGGATAAGCGAATCTATATTTGCCGCGACCGCCTTGATTATCGTAAACGTTGCCTATGACGTTGCGACCGTATCCGGGGATTTCTTGAACGCATCCTGTTTTTTCTTTCGGGTAAATTTTCGGTACGAGGTTTATGTGTTCAAATGCCTTGCCCCAATATTTTGACGGCGGCGTATAGTCGAATGGATATTTTGTCGCAATATTCGGGTCAATTAAAAGCAATCGCCCTGATTCCGGCAAGCCGCCCTCGTCTGCGTGATGGCAACTCAAAACTCCAATTACCATCGACGGATGTCCGGCAATCATACGCGGATTTTTATATGCCGTCGGAAAATAAGAACCGCTGCCCCAGATTGCGCGTTGATTTCGTCCGTCCGGTTGCATTGAGAATAAAATACGGCTCGTGTAATGCGGAATATCCGAATATTCCCATCGCAAATACATCACGCGCCCGTCGTGCATAATTGACGGATGCCAATCGCTGTCTTGTTCAAATGTCAATTGCCTGACTTGCGGCGGCGCAAAAGAGCCGTCTTGATTTTTTTTACCCGTCGCAACACGATAAAGATTAACCATCGCTTTACGACCGTCTTCGCAAGGCAAGCCTTGCATTCCTGCCGTCGATGCGGTAATAAAAACGTTTTCTTCCGGCAAATAACACGAATCAAACCAGTCAACGTCGTTTAATCCTTTCGGCGTCAACTCCCGTAAATTTTGCCCGTCAATATCGACTTCATAAATTGCGAATCGTTTATTTTCATTGACGGAGGAGAACATAATTTTTTTACCATCAAAATGTAAATCGAGGTCGCGGATTGGCGCTCCGTTTGGGTGTTTGTAAACCGGCGTCAATTTCGGCGCTGTTCGCAAGTCGCTCAAAATCGCAATCTCATTGTCCCAACCATCGCGTTTAATCGTTTCATTCGTATGCGAACCGAGCGTAATAAAACCGAAATTATCTTTTGCCGTATTGCGGCGTACAAGCAGTATTTTGTCAAAATCAAGCAACGGATTAGCAAGCGCCGCTTTGCGAAGTAATACGTCAAATTCTTTTTGCAATTCAATATCGTTTGGATAAGATTTGAGTTTCTCTGTCAACTCCGTAATTTTGCGCAGATATTCGTTACCTTTTGGATATTTGTTACCGAAACTTTTGATCAAATCTTCGATCATACGTTTTGCCGATTCGGGCGTATTGACCGGCACGATACCGTTATCGTATCCAATTGAAGCCGTATGAAAGAGCAGATTAAATTCCTTAATCAAATCGTCGTCTTTCGGATTATTTTTGAGTTGCGCCGTCAAGTATTCGAATCTTTGCAAATATTCTTTGCCGCGAGAATACCGCTCGCCAAACTCCTTGATCGAATTTTCAACCATCTGCTTAGCGTACTCTGGCGAAACAATTAAATCATCGGCAAAAATAATATCCGACGCAAAAAAAATTAAAAACAATAAATACAAAAATCTAATATCAAACATTCTATTTTTTCTCCTTTCTGGAATTTTTAAACGGTTCATGGAAATTTTGTTTATGAAATTACGTTTTGGCAATTTGTTTAGGGACAAGTGGGACATGAGGGACAAGTGAGACAAGCTTTTTGTAACAAAAAATTGTTCTCTAAATTTCTAAAAAACTACTCCTAACTCCAATTCCCTAATCCCTAAAATCTATCGCTTAAATTTCCGTGAACGGTTACGTTTTTTCAATTCGGAATTTAAAAAATCTTTTTAATCTGTGTAATCTGTGGACAAAAAAATTGATCCACAGATTATACATAGATTAAAATGATTATTTAAAATTTGAAACTAAAATCTTTAATTCCGAATTTAACCGCTCTGGTTATTTTTCTTTTCTATTTTTGACTGCTTTACCAACGTCTAGTATGAATTGATTATTTTTTCCGTCAACTTCTATTGTCAATGGCGTTGTTTCAATTTTAACGTATTTTTCTTCGACTAACGAGTAAACGATTCCGTCTAATATAGGTTGACCGTCGTCGTCTTTGGGCGTATCGGGACTGACTTCGGGGATTTCGGTAATGTCTTTTGTAACGACTACTTTGTATTTTCCCAAAGGTACGCCGTCGAATTGTCCGTGTGTGCGCGGTTTACAAATTCCGGTAGTATTTGTTACGCCGCCAACTGACCATTTTATTGGCGGTTCGGCAAACAGAACAATTGAAGCGTCGCCTAATCCGGCGCCGTCTTGATTTATTGTAACGAAAATTATTGTCAACTTTGGCAAATCGGCAGGACGAGCAGAATTACCGCAACCGCCGGCAAAAATAACCAAAAAAGCGAGCAAACAAACCCGCATCATAATTTGTCCAAATGTAAAATGTTGCATTATTGTTAAAAGGTAAAGTTAAAGGTTAAAAGTTGAAAGTTAAAGGTAAAAAAACGTAACCGTTCATTTATGGTTTTTGTTTTGCTTCGCCTCCGCTTGGCGTTCCTATTGCGCCCCAGATTCCGTAGGGGCTGGGACCTGATTGTACGGAGCGTGAATTTATCGTACCGCAATCAATAGCGTCGGCAAGAAAATGTACTGACCCGTCTGCGAAACCTACGTTTACGCCGCCTGGATGATTGCTATTTGGCGGCAAAACGCCCCAAGTTTGAACGGAATTTGCGTCGTTCTTATTTACGCATGCTGGAGTATTAGGCGGTAAAATCGTATGAAACGCTGCATCGGGAGTGCGTCCGTCGGAAAAGAAACCTCCGCGAGTTACGTTGGTTGAATTTACCAGTTTATTCCGATCCGTAGAACTTCTTGCGCCGGTAAAACAATTATTCGGATTTGCCGATGGATTGTCATTCATTGTTGTAATTGCCGCGACTCCGTAAAGAGCTCTTGTATCATTCGGTCTGGCATTTGTGAGCGCTTCGCTTGCGGCGACTGTGTTACTTGTGCCATCGGTAATATCGTTAAATGTTTTTGTGATTATCGGCATAAATAATCCGCGCGTGTCGGGAACGAATTGTCCAGCCGCTTTAGCCGCAGCGTTGCAATCGCTGCCGGAACTATATTGGTCGGCGATTTCACAATGTCTAAAAGCGTCGCCTTGCGACATTTTTATATTTGCTCTTGTTCCGGCGCAGGTTGCATCGTTGTAATGGGCGTTTCCAGGTTTATTGGAATCGCCATCGGATGGACAATGAAAGGCTTTTATATTGGTACTAAATGCTTTTTTAACTTCGTCAGGGTCTGCGGGCATAGGGAGAGGTTGTAGGCTAGTAGTTTTTAATAACGTTTCGTAACGAGATTCCTGTTCCATATACGGAAGGATTCGGACAAGCGTGCCAACTATGCCTCTGGTATGAGCGCCGTTGTAATCCCAAGTACTCGTCATGTTGCCAAGAGGACCGCGTAAAGTCGGAAATTCATTTTGCGCGTCGTGATGATTGTGTAACGTCAATGCGAACTGCTTAAAATTGTTCGAGCATTGCATTCGTCTTGCGGCTTCACGCGCCGCTTGTACTGCGGGCAAAAGTAATGCGATCAATATTCCAATGATTGCAATTACTACCAAAAGCTCAACAAGCGTAAAACCAAAAAGTAAACAAAGAGAATTAGGTTTGGAAGAGTCGCCAAGAGAATTATTGTAACGATAATTGTTATTACGATTATAATTATTATCGTAACTGTAATTGTTGTATTTACCTGTAACCAGCTACCCCCCCCCCCCCCCCTTGCCTAAATTAACACCCAAATTAACATCCAAATTAACATTGGCTGTAACGTCAATATTCATATTGACTTCGGCGTTCAACGCTGACAAAAGATTTGTCCTTTTCATGTTATTCTCCTTTAATGTAAAGGGTTAAACAAATAGTAAAAAAATTTTTAATCGCAACAAAATCTAATTCGCAAAAAACATTTTTTCATAAGTTAAAAATTAAATTCGCCGCAATTAAAACACAAAACATTTTTCGTTACAAAAATTCAAGAGCAAAAAAAATGATCCACAGATTGCGCAGATTAAAAAGATTATTTTAAAAAATCTTTCTAATCTGCTTAATCTGTGGACGACAAAAATTTGATCTCAAATTTTGTAACACGGAAGCGGTAGTATAAACCAATCCGAAAAATAACACAAGACCAGTTTGTAAAAATTTTCAACAAAATTTTGTTTTAGAAAAATTGATTTGCAGATTGTGTTGGTTATGACGGATTATTTTGTTTTCCTCCCGTCTTGTCAAAGTGTTTGATTTTGATAAGATATTTTTTTTCTGTTTTTGGTTGTGTTTGCGTTTTGATTATTTTCAAGTTTTGCGTTTATGTTTTTTATTGGCAATAATTGTAACGATAATTAATTTTTGGGATTTTATTATGGATGTAGGTTATTATCCGGGTTGTGCGTTGCATGGTTCGTCGTTTGATTATGAGCGTTCTGTTCATTCGTGTATGGGCGTATTGGATGTTGGTCTTCGCGAGCTTGACGACTGGATATGTTGCGGGGCTACGGCGGCGCATAATATAAATAAGAAGTTAGCGGCGGCGCTTCCTGCGCGTAATCTTGCAATAGCAGAACGCGACGGTTTGGATATGGTTTTAGCGCCTTGCCCGATGTGTTCTATGGAATTGATAAAGGTATCTAATTTAGTCAAAGCGGACGAAGTAGTTCGGCGCGAGTTGTCTGATATAGTCGAAGACGAAGTTACGGGCAAGACTGAAGTAATCAATCTAATCCAAATTTTTCAACGCATTGGTTACGACAATATTAAGTCTAAAATAACCAAACGTCTCGAAGGTTATAAACCGGCTTGTTATTATGGTTGTCTTTTGACGCGTCCGCCTAAAGAGTTAAATTTTGACGATTGCGAACAACCGACGTCAATGGAAAATTTACTACGCGAACTCGGCGCCGAACCTGTCGACGAATGGAATTACAAAACTGAATGCTGCGGCGCCGGATTAACATTGGCAGACGACTCCGTAATAATCGATCTGACTTATAAAATCTTGGCAAACGCAAAAAAGAACGGCGCAAATTGCATGGTCGTCGCTTGCCCAATGTGCCACGTAAATCTTGACATGAAACAATCAACTATCGAAAAAATAAAGAAAGATAAAATCGATCTGCCGGTTTATTATCTTTCAGATTTAGTCGGCGTCGCATTAGGAATCTCGGAAGAAGAACTATGCGTAAATAAACATTTCGTAAAATCAAAACAATTTTAAATGACAAATGGAACATGAAGGTAAGGTGTTCAAAAATGAATTTTAAAACGGCTTTTCCAAAATTAAAATTTATTTTGGTAACATGCTTTAAACTATTCGTACTTGAGTTTGCGTTTACCTTCGCCTGCCTAGCTTTCGGACGGCAGGCTTTGACGTTGTTAAATCGCTGAATTTAATGTACGATACGTATATTATATTTGCAAAATGGTCTTGACGTAAATAATGTGTAACAAAGAGGTAAAAACTACTTATTTTTTGTACCTATTTCAGTGGAATTTTTATTTTATAACCTAACCTTATTTTTACCTTATTTTTCTTTACAAAACAACCTCAGTAGCAACCAAGCCCCCCACAAAACAAACCTCATTACCTCATTTTAATCCAAGCAGATAAATGTAGTAATTTTGTTTTTATTGTTGTTGAGATTAATGTGTTCAACAGGTGTTAGACATAATATAGAGCCGCAAGGCATTGCGTCTCTACGCAATGACGTTTAACGTTATTTTTTAATGAGGTACTGAGGTTGTGGTTTGGTGGGTTCACGTGCTACTGAGGTTGTTTTGTAAAGAAAAATAAGGTAAAAATTAGGTTACGGAAAATAAATTCAAAATCAATGTAAAAATTTCGATGAATAGTCGCCGCATTATTTTATTGATGGATATTTTTATAAAATTAATACTATACAGTTTGTACTTGAAATTCAGCGATGTAAAAGCGTAAAAGCCTGCCGTCAGATAGCTAGGCAGGCGGCGGTAAACGTAAAGTAAGAACAGTTTAAAACATGTTATATCAATTAATATTACAATTAGGAAAAAACATTTTGGCATCAATTTTGAACACCCTAACATGAGGGACAATTTTCGTTACAAAAAATTTCTCATGTAATTACGAATTCTGAATTCTGAATTTTTAACAAAGGTTTTATTATGTCGATAGAGACGTTGAGTTGGGTTGGCGGCGTAACGGATGGTTTTTTGCGGATAATAGATCAGACGTTATTGCCTTTGGAGTTGTGTGCGATTGACTGTCGCAATGTCGAGTCGGTTTGGGAAGCGATTAAGCGGCTTCGTGTTCGCGGCGCTCCGGCGATAGGTATTGCGGCGGCTTACGGAATGGTGATAGGCGTTCAAAATACGGGCGTGAATTTATTTGAACGTCGTTTTTATGACGTTGCCCAATATTTATCTTCTAGTCGCCCGACGGCGGTAAATTTATTTTGGGCAATCGACCGAATGAAGAGTCGATTTGAGTCCGTCTGGAGTTCTAGCGTTAGCGGCGGTTCGGGCGATGTTTTGCGCGTACTTGACGAATTATTTTCCGAAGCGCGTAAAATACACGAAGAAGACCGCGCTATATGCCGCGCCATCGGCGAATACGGACAAGCCATAATCAAAAACGGCGATACGTTTATAACGCATTGCAACGCCGGCGGTTTAGCGACGGCGGATTACGGGACGGCGTTAGCGGTATTTTTTAGGGCGGCGGAGTTGGGCAAGCGGATAATGGTTTATGCCGATGAGACGCGACCGTTGTTGCAAGGCGCAAGATTGACGGCGTGGGAATTGATGCAACGGGATATTAACGTAACGTTAATTTGCGATTCGATGGCGGCGATGTTGATGGGTCAGGGCAAGATAGACGGCGTTATTGTCGGCGCTGATAGGATAGCGGCAAATGGAGATACGGCAAATAAAATAGGAACGTATGGTCTGGCGGTGTCGGCGTATGTTCATGGGATTCCGTTTTATGTTGCGGCGCCGGTCTCAACGTTTGATCTAGCGTTAGCGGACGGCGGCGGCATTCCAATTGAAGAACGCGACGCAGATGAAATCTGTTGCGGTTTCGGCAAAAGAACAGCGCCCGAAGGCGTCGCAGTTTACAATCCCGCTTTCGACGTAACGCCCGCAAAATATATTAACGGAATAATCACCGAAAGAGGAATTATTACGCCCGTAAATAAAGAAAATATTAAATTCTAAAAGATAAATACGAGAAACCGTTCTCGAAAATTTAAGCGATAGATTTTAGGGAGTAGGGAATAAACTATTCGCACTTGACTTTGCGTTTACCTTCGCCTGCCTACTATCGGACGGCAGGCCTTTACGTTTTTAACTTGATGAAATTCGAGTACGATCCGTATCGTTAAATAATCTCAATAAAGTCCTGCCCTTTCAGGGCAGCGAGGATGCGCGGATTTTTACCGCAGGTCGCAGACCTGCGGTTATGAAAGTAACGTCCCTATCGGGACGAAGAAAATTCAGCGAAAACATTAAATAATAAAAAATACAGTGAACGGTTACAAAATTTTTAATTTTAGATTTTGTGAAGTAATAAAATTTAATTGCTACAAAATATCTATTGTGGCGTTTCGGCACAGTGTTTAATTTTTTTAGCCGCCTACCTGAACAAATGAATTTTTAGAGACGCCCGTAATTTAATAAACAAATTTCCGTGAACTGTTACAAGCATCGACGGTTTAAAATAATTGACAAAATAATCTAACGCTATACAATAATCGACTCACACTTGAATTTGCGTTTATCGCCGTAGCAGAAGGCTGACTTCAAATCTTTTGCATCGCTGAAATTCAAGTACGATCCGTATCCGATACATCGTATCTGATACCTCAAAAGTCGGCGGACTTTAATCGCAAAGGAGATTATTAAAATGAAAAAATGGGTTTGCTCAAAATGCGGATACGCTTATGATGGCGAAAATGCACCGGCTCAATGTCCCGTATGCCACGTTCCAACTTCGGAATTTAAAGAAAAAACGACAAACGAAGAAAAAAGAATATTGACGTCAATTACTAAACTCAACATCCAATACGCACATCGATTTTGGGGATATATCGGAGAGGCACAATACCTGCACGGACATACAGGAACACTAACACTCGAAGTCGAAGGCGAAGTAAACAACACAAACGGTTTTGTCGTGGCTTGCAATAGTATCAAAAATCATGCGTGGGAATATCTAGTAAACTTTGATCACGCAACTATTTTACAAAAAGAAGATCCTATTCTGCCCGAACTTCTAAAAGTATATCAAACGCAAGGAATCAAAGACGGCTCAAAATGGAATTCTAGCGTTGGCATAGCATTTGATACCGATCTCGCAAAAGCCTATCCTGAATGCCGTCTTGTAGTCGTTAAGAAAGTCGCAACTGTTGAGAACTTAATTGAGATTTTTTATTCCTTGCTAAAAAATACGCTCAATATCAAGAAATTGACATTTACATCCGGCGACAATGCCGCCTCATTTAACGTCAAATAACAAAAGGTAAGTTCGTAACCTTCACGGAAATTTCAGCGATAAATTTTAGAGGTTAGGGTGTAGGGTGTAGTTTTTTAGAAAACTAGATAACAGTTTTTTTGTTACGAAAAAAGTTGTCCCACTTATCCCTCAAAATTATCCCTCAAAAATTGCAAAACTTAATTTAATAAACAAATTTTCGTGAACGGTTACGACAAAATATTCAAGATGTATTTATATCATTTTAGGTGAATAATATGGCGAGTAATTTTTCAAGTATTGGAATGCCCGTAAAGACAGAAGACGATATGTATAAAATGCTAATAAAAGCGTCAAAAAATAGCGAAAAAATTTTTTGCGAACATGGCTATTATTCAATATGGTCTTCAAAAAAAGGCGGCGCCGAATTATGGGTTCATGTAGATAAAGCAAAAAATGAAATAATAGGAATCAATCCATTTTATAATGGAGAAAGTAATTATTCCGTAGGAATTATAAATAAAATTGAAAAGAAAGATTACGATGATTTTGAAGGATTATTTTATTGTTGGGCTAATCCGGTAAATGACAATCCTAATGACGGATGTTATCCATTCGCATTTGACTGTCTAAATATTTCCGCTGTTGAGAAAAAAGAGTTACCGTGTATAAGAAAAATAAGACTATCTGCTTTTGCGCATGAATTGCGAATATATTCTGATGAGAATGATTATAATTTAAAACAGACCAATAAATTTCATTATGCTTCAAAATCATTTATTCCCTCCGGCTTATTTCCGCCCGAAGAAAATGATAACGAACCATTTGAAATAATCCCTGAGGCAATTTTTACAGGGATAATTTTAGATTACAAAAAGTATGTAAACGAACTCGCCGGAAAAAAATATTATTGGATAAAAACTGAAACATACGGCGGCATAATAGATGTTGTGGCGGATCCGGAGTTTATAGTTTGCGATCTAAATATTAATGGAGTTATTTCTGGAATATTTTATTTGTGCGGAAAAATAATCGAATAAATTTATATGCTCAATTTGTCTATGCAGGCGGCGGTAAACGTAAATTCAAGTATAAACTTTTAATTTTAGCCGATGACTATTTGTATCAAGAATATCAATATTGGTTTTTTTTGGGCTTGTCAATCTGTGTTTTGGTTGGCTTCTTTTTTTGCGTTTTTGGATCATTTTTGGGCAAATTTTTTATTGGACGATTATTTTATTATTTTATTGTTTGGTTGTTGGGTTTCGGTTATTTTTATTTTGCTTCATTTGTTTCAACCGGAAACGTCTTATTTAATTTTTGCGGAGCGGAATTGGTTGGCGGCGTTAATTTTTGGCGTTAATTTTTGTGTTAGCGGTTTTTTGATATATGTTTCAATAATTATTTTGGCGGAGTTAGTCTGGTATTTTTTGTTACAAAAAATAGCCGCCCGAAAAATTTTGCCAAAAATAAATCAACAGCCGTTGACAATAACCGAAAACGAAATCAATATTGCCAAGAATAATATTGCTACAAATACCGACTCTGATCTTATTGTGAAAACCGGCAATACCAATGTTGCCGAACTTGACAAAATAGACGAGTTAGCAGAGTCGGCTGAGTTGGCGGAGTTTACTGAATTGTCTGAATCGATTTGGGACGCCGGTAAAACGCAACATATAACTCGTCGCAAGTTGGAATCGGGAGTTGAAAAACTTGAGGGATATTTTTTGGTCGAGTTTGGCGAGGAACAATTAACGGTTAGTGTTCATGTTCCGTTTTATCCTGTATTTGAGCGGTTGCCGAATGTTGAGGCGTATTTGATTGACGACGACGCCGATGCGAAAACAACGGTTGCAAAGACGCAATTTTTCGGCGCCAGAATAGACGTAAAACGGGCAAATAAAAACGTGAACAATTTACGTTTAGTTGTGATTGTTTCGGGATAGCGAATGATAGGAAAATCGATTATGTTTAATTTCATGCTTAATTTTATATTTAATAATGCGTTAAAAATTGCGTTAAATTTTAAATTTCTTTGCGTGTTGTTGGGAATAATTTTTTTTGTTTCTGGCTGCGGCGGCGATAATGATTCGGCTACGTCGGGTTCTGATGATTCGGGGACAAATATTGTAACGAAAAATACGCCGCAAGCAGATAGCGGCGGTAAAAAAGTTATTGATCAAAATAAAAATAAAGTTGACATGCGAGACAATCCTTTTTTTAGATCGACGTTGGAATTTTTGCAATCTCCGGTTCCTGTTGCCGGTTCTGTTGCGGAAGTTGAGTCGGAGATGGAGGCGTATGTTGAGGTTATTGGCGGCAATGCAGACAATACGGGCAATACGGGCGGCGCGGTTTCGTTTAAAATGATTCCGGTTAGGGGCGGTAAATTTATCATGGGCAGTCCCGCAACAGAAGCCGGTCGCAAACAAGACGAATCGCCGCAACACGAAATTGAAATAGCGCCGTTTTGGATGGAAGAACACGAAGTAACATGGCAAGAGTTTAGTCTTTTTGCGTTACAAATATTGCGGGCGACGCGTAAGGCGCAAACGGAACGCGAAGCGCTAGCGGACGCAATGGCGTCGCCGACGCCGCCGCATACTATCGGCGCTATCAGTTATGATAACTCCTCAAAAAAAGGTTATCCCGCAAGCGGTATGACTTTGTACATGGCGCAAGTTTATTGTAAATGGTTGACGATTCAGACGGGGCGTTTTTATCGCTTGCCAACAGAAGCCGAATGGGAATATGCGTGTCGAGCGGGAACGACGACGGCGTTTTCTTTTGGGGATACGGATGAAAATATTGACGATTATGCTTGGTATTTTGACAACAGCGACGGCGCCGCAAAAAAAATAATGCAAAAAAAACCAAATAAATGGGGACTATATGATATGCACGGAAATTTATCGGAATGGGTACTAGAGCAATATGATGTTGAAACGTATTCAAAACGTAAATCAAATTCAAGCGATCCTGTTGCGATACCGCTACAAACAGGTTTCGGGCAAGTTTTACGCGGCGGAAATTGCGAAGACGACGATACGGCAAAATTACGATCCGCCGCAAGATTTTTTTCTATACCAGAATGGAAAAAACAAGACCCAATAATACCGCAAAGTATCTGGTGGACAACAGACGCGCCGTTTACAGGTTTCAGAATTGTACGACCTTTAAGAACGCCAAAAACAATTGAAGAACTAAAAAAATACGAAGCCGACCCCGAAGTCTGGCTAAATTATCCAATCAGATAAAAAAATTTATCTAAACCTCGCACGAAAATTTAAACAATAGAGGGTATCTCTAAAAATTCATTTTTTGCAAAAAGGTAGGCGGTGTTTCGCCACTGCGTTTATTTTTTGGGCCGCAATACGTGTAAAACAATTATTAAATTTTAATACTTAATAACGTGTAAAATTATTTTAGACGTTGTAAAGTAATAAAATTTATTGGTATCATAAACTCTAATGCGGCGTTTCGGCACTGTGTTTAATTTTTTTAGCCGCCTACCTGGACAAATGAATTTTTAGAGATACCCTCTAATGAATAGTTATACGTATTTTTTGAAAACCGCAATTTACGTGCGAAAAGTATATTTATTCGCTTACAATTTTCATTTGTTGTCTTACGGATTCTTCGTGTATTGCTTGCATGATTTCGCGTATGAAGTCTTGGTCTAATTTCAATGATTTTGCCATAGTTGATTTTTGTTCAATAATTTGTCCGTATCTTGTTGTTTGTAAGATAGGCATATTGTTTGCTTTTTTGTATAAACCGATTTCGGCGGCGACTTGCATTCGTGCCGATAGCAAGGCTAACAATTGGTCGTCAATTCCGTCTATTTTACTCCGTAACTCCGCAAGATTTTTCGACGGTCGATCCATGTCCCTTATAATCAACGCCGATAATAATTGGCTTAATTGATCCGGCGTAATTTGTTGTTGCGCATCGCTCCAAGCGGTATCGGGCGAGCAATGCGTTTCTATCAATAAACCGTCAAATTTCAAATCCATTGCCTGCTGCGAAAGCGGATGTATCAAATCACGTTTACCCGCAATATGACTCGGATCGCAAAGGATCGGCAAGTTGGGAATACGCCGTCGTAACTCAATCGGGACTTGCCAATGCGGCGCGTTACGATAGCCTTTGTTATCGTAAGAACTAAACCCGCGATGTACGGCGCCAATACGACGTATTCCCGCTCTATAAATTCGCTCAATTGCGCCTATCCATAACTCAATATCAGGATTGACTGGATTTTTAATCAAGACCGGCACGTCCATGCCGTTGAGAGCGTCGGCAATATCCTGAACCGCAAACGGATTGACTGCCGTCCGCGCGCCTATCCAAAGAATATCTATACCGGCTTTAAGCGCTGAAAAAACATGTTCGCGATTGGCAACTTCAATTGTCGTGTACATGCCGGTTTCTTGCTTAACTTTTTTGAGCCAATTTAACCCTTCCGAACCAACGCCCTCAAAACCGCCCGGTTTAGTTCGCGGCTTCCAAAGTCCCGCACGAAATATACGCACGCCGCAAGATGAAATCCCACGAGCCGTCGAAAGCACTTGCTCTTCTGTCTCAGCGCTACAAGGTCCCGCAATAACTATTGGTCGAGCAGGATCGACTCCAGATAACAATATCGATTCAAGTTGATAATCCATTAAAAAAATATATGTTAATTTGTTAATATAATTTGTTAATATAATCGATTAATTGATAGTTTATTTATTGTATATGTATCGCAATTGAAATTCGGCGATATAAAGCCCGTTGTCCAATAACTAAATGGCGGCGGTTATTGCAAATTTAAAGGCGAACAATTTAATTCATTAAATTCAACAAAATTCAAAATCTTGTCCAATTTCAAAACAAAGATGTTAAACTGTTTGCAATTGAGTTTGTGTTTATCGTCGCCTGCCTAGTTATCGGACGGCAGGCTTTAATGCTTTTAAATCACTATCAAGTACGAACAGTATATACCATGCCAAAATATCGACAATAGCCGTATCAAATCCCATCTTGAATTATAATTTTTTTGTAAATCATTCACGAAAAATTTTTTTAGCAAATTACGTATTGGCGATTTTTTAGGGACATGGGGGACATGTGGGACAAATGGGACAGCTTGACGGATCGCGGGCGTCTCGCCTGCATGCGGTTGTACTCAACCGCGAATGATCGAGGTTTTGATCTCAAGCGCTTTTTTGTTTGCCTTTCGGCAAAGTGCAGGCGGGACGCCCGCGATCCGTTGGTCTCGTCTGCAATTCAGGATCGCAGGTATTTTGCCTGTGTTCCTTCAGATTCGCAGGCGAAACGCCAGCATCCCAGGATCGCGGGCGTCTCGCCTGCATGCGGTTGTACTCAACCGCTAATGAGCGATGTTTTGATCTCAAGCGCCTTTTTGTTTGCCTTTCGGCAAAATGCAGGCGGGACGCCCGCGATCCGTTGGTCTCGCCTGCTTTTCAGGATCGCGGGCGAAATTATATCTCAAGCGCCTTTTTGTTTGCCTTTCGGCAAATTGCAGGCGGGACGCCCGCGATCCGTTGGTCTCACCAGCTTTTCAGGATCGCGGGCGAAATTATATCTCAAACGCCTTTTTGTTTGCATTTCGGCAAAATGCAGGCGAGACGCCCGCGATCCGTTGGGCTGCGATTCGATTTAAAAATGATCCACAGATTACACAGATTAGAAAGATTTTTTTTAGGGACAAGAAGGACAATTTTTTTGATACAAAAAAATTAAAAAATATCTATTGGAGAAAATCCAAAAAATTTATATACTACGCAATCGTGAAATTTTTTGAAAAATATGATAAGAATAAAAAAAAGCACATGAAGAATAAATGGGATAATTTAGAGATTACTTTTTTACAAAAAAACTATTGTCCGAATTTCTCATAAAAAATATTTTCAGAAATTCTCATCCGAAATATCGAATGACAGATCGGAGACCAAATTTAAAAACTTATCGCACCAGTTACAAATTAAAAATAAGATTAAAAATTAAACTTAAATTGTTAAAAATGAATATTCATAAAAATACGTTATTGCAATCACTTGTCAGGTCAATTGTTATTTTTGTAACAATAATTATTTTGCCCTTGTTTTGCAATTTGTCGTTTTCCGGCTTATTGTTCGCGGATGCCGCATCTGATCTCATTAACTCCGCCAAACAACTCTACAACCAACAAAAATACGAACAATCCCGCGTCGCATTCGATGATTTTTTGCGTATCTATCCATCGCATATTTTAGTCAACGAAGCCAAATTTTATCTCGCCGATTCCTACCTTTACCTCAAAAAATACGATACCGCCATTAACCTTTACTCCCAACTTGCATCATTGCCCACAACCGATCCGCTTTCACGCTCAATTCAATTTCGACTCGGCGAAGCATACTACACCAAAGGCGATTATATTACGGCAAAAAAACTTCTTGTCAGTTTTTTACAAACATTCCCACAAGATTTATACTTGCAATACGTTCTCTATTATCTTGGCGATATTGAGATAGCTAACAACCAACCCGAAGCCGCCGAATACTATTTTACCAAGAATATCGAACTATTCCCCAACGGCGGTCGACAACTCGAAAACAAAATCGGACTAGCCAGCGCAAAAAATCTACTCAATAAAATCGCCGAATCCGACGCTATATTCGGCGAATTACTCAAAAATAACGATCCCAATATCCTCGAACCAACCTTTTACCAATACGGCGTCGCATTGTACGAACGCGGCGATACCACTAACGCAATCGCCACCCTCTCAGATTTTCTCGTCCGATGGAAAAATAGCATACTTGCAACAGACGTTTTACGCGTCCTCACAAGATGCTACGTCGCAATCAAAGATAACAACAAAGCGCTACAAACTATCTCAACAATACCAACCCCCACCGTCGATGATAACTTGATGAAAATAAGATTACTCATTCGACTAAAACAATCCAACGAGGCTGAAAACCTCCTGACACAAACCGAAAAACGCACCGACGCACCACCCCACCAAGACGAAATAATTTTTCTTAAATCAGTCTTGCAATACTTCAATAAAAATTGGTCAAACGCTATCGCATTACTTGAAGAAATATTACTCCCGAAATATTCTGTTATCGCCCAAAATAATTCTGCGTCCAATAACGTTGCCTACAACGTTTCATTCGGCTATTCAACAGCGCCGCACACGAATAAACATATTTTACCCGACGAGGTTTTTTTACACGCTTGCGCATATTTAGCGCTCGCTTACGCTAGAACAGGCAACAAACCCAAAGCCGCCGCCATCCTTAACGAAATGACAGGAAACGTCGCCAATACTAACCAACCTGAATTAAGCAAAATAGTAAACGATACCTACAAACGCATCGACAGAATTTACACGACTAACTCCGAAATTAACGCCGGAAACGATACGCTCGCAACACTAAATCCAGGCAAAAACCAACAATGGACCCAAACAACACAACGCCAAAAAGGAAAAAATAAACCGTCCTCCGTCATAAATTTACCCAATAAAAATAACGCCAACGAAAATATTTACTCAAACTTTAACAACATTAATAACAACAAATCGCCACAATACAATCCCACAAATCAAACCGAAATAAAACAACCATTGACAACCGGAACCGATATTGAACGCTTCTGGATCGCCTACCGCGAATTCGAAAACAAACAATGGCATAACGCCGCCACACAACTCGACCAAATACTAAAAACAAATTACTTTGAACAACTAAAATACGCCACAATTAACTACAACTTCGACGCCTACGCCGCCAATAACACAACAGGTAAACTCGACGCCGCAACCTTCGCTAAAGCATGCTCAATGCTCGTAATCGCACGAGCAAACTTAAAAGAAATCGATAAGGCGACAATAATTTTGACTGCATTCGCAAATAAAATCGATACGTCAAACACAACGCAACAAGACGTTCTACACGAAACCGAAACACAATTTACAAATATTATTCGTAACAATAATTCAAACGCAAACGCCAATCCAAACGCCAATCCGACACGACAACTATCCACAACCGAACAACGCCGCATTATCAAAGAATGTAATTCGCTGTTTAATTCGCGTCGTTATGAACAGGTTGAGTTACGTTTGCGGGAATTGTTGAGTTCGGATTTATCGGAGCAGGTTTTGGCGGAAGCGTTACTATTACGCGGCAGAGCGCTGATATTGGCGGGCAATGAACGCGAAGGCATAAAAATATTAGAACGAATAAAATCTGAATTTGTAACGTCGCCGCAATATAAAGAAGCGCTCTGGAATCTAGGTTTGTATTATGAGTCCGCCGGCGATTCAGTTCAATCAGTGGAATATTTTCAACTTCTAATCGACGAATTTCCGAATTATAAAGATATTGACGGCGCATTATATTATGTAGCGCTAGATGATATTGAAAGCGGAAACGGACGTAAAGGCGCTACATACTTGCTGCGAATTTACAAGAATTATCAAGCAGGTCAATATTGGTCTCACGCTGTTTGGACTTTGGCTTATGAAGAGTATAAAAAGAAAAATTATACGCAAGCGGAAACATATTTACAAAAAGTATTACAACACCCGCCAGATTACGCAATACTCGACAGAACGCTCTACCTAAAAGGCGAAATCGCATTGCAACGAAAAGATTACAAAATAGCGTCGCAAGCATTCCAAGAAGTCATAAACCTTTGCCCCGACAGCCAACTAATAAGAGACGCAGACCGAAATTTACAAATCGCAAACAGAAACTCAAATAATATTAGATAAGAAATTTTATAACTATTCACTGATTTTAAACTGTTCGTCCTTTATTTTGCGTTTACATTCGCCTGCCTAGTTATCGGGCGGCAGACTTTGGCGCTTTTAAATCACGAATTTCAAGTACGAACAGTTGGGTATCTCTAAAAATTCATTTGTCTAGGTAGGCGGCTAAAAAAATCAAACACCGTGCCGAAACGCCGCATTACGGTTTACAATATCAATAAATTTTAATATTTTGCACATCTAAAAT
>JAISLW010000376.1 GCA_031277105.1 Planctomycetaceae bacterium
AATAAGCACAATATTGTCAATTAAAGAATCAACTCGAATTAGTATCGCCGAAATTCTAGGTAAACGTAAATACCTGTCAATCCCACATCCCATCTCTCTAAACAAATCTTTTTAATCTGCGTAATCTGTGGACAAAAAAACGATCCACAGATTAAACAGATTAAAAAGATTTTTTTAATTCCGAATTTCAAATTCCGACTTCCGCATTCCGTATTTAAACGATCCATGGTTCTCTCCATGCTCTTGTTTTTAGTCTGTTTGCTTGTTCGTCGTTTATGAAGTTATCATTTTTTGGGTCGAAGTTTAATTCACGTTTTAGCAACCATGCCAGCGCCGCCGCATGACAGGCGATATGCGTGCTACAAACTACATCGGCGTTGCATACAGGTTGTTCGCGAGTCTTAACGCAATCGAGGAAATTTCTGATATGCGATTCGGGGTCTTCGCCATGAGTGCCGTCTTTTCTTTTTCCGTATATTCCGAAGTCTTTGGCGAGTTCGCTTCTTAACGAGTCTGGATAAACGGCGATTTTACCGCTGTCGCCGGTTTCAACCCAACCGTCTTCACCTTCAAATCGCACCGCACAATTTCCTAACCCCATCCAACCAGACGGGCGCGAAATTAACTTTACGCCGCTCTCATACAGTCCGTACAAAACATGCTCTTTTGCCCAAAACTTAACCGGCGCCGAACCGTCCGCGCCAACCGCCCATTGACAAAGATCAACCGTATGCGCCGCCCAATCGTGGAATTTTGCACCTGAATCAAAATCATAATGCGCCCGCCACGAACCTTTGACATAATCATAATTGTAAGGTCGCCAAGGCGACGGACCAAGCCAAAGATCCCAGTCAATAACATCCGGATCAGGCGCCGGTTGCGCAGGCAACCAGTCATAGATAACTTTGAGATAATATGTGGCGGCGTGTACTTCTTTGAGTTTTCCTAGTTTTCCGTTTCGTGCGAGGTCAACGGCAGTTTTGAAGTTTCCTAAACTGCGGCGTTGCGTGCCGCCTTGAAATATTGTGCCGTAACGTTTCATTGCTTTAGCGAGTTGGCGGCAAAGGTCGATTGTGATAGCGCAAGGTTTTTCGGAATACACGTCTTTGCCTGCTTGTGCGGCGTAAATTGAAGCGTGAGCGTGCCAGTGATCGCCGGTCGCAATAAGTACAGCGTCTATATCTTTACGCTCAAGCAAATCGCGAAAATCACGATACAATTCGCAATCTTTAACGCCGATTTCTCTTTGAACAAGATTACGGCAATTTTCACGTCTTTCGCGTTGCACGTCGCAGATAGCGCGTAATTGAACGTCTGGTTGCGTGATAAAGCGTTTGAGATCGTGCCTACCGCGTCCGCCGGCGCCGATTATGCCAAGCGTTATTTTATTGCTAGGCGCCGTAACGCCGTCGCGCCCGAACACGCTTGAAGGCAATACTACAGGCGAAAATGAAGCAGCCGTTACAGCCGCTCCTGTTTTAAGAATATCACGTCTTGAAAAAAATTTTTTGGTCATGAAATTTTTTAGGTTAAAGGTTAAGGAAATAAAATTAGATACGCTCGTTATTTATCGTTACAAAAAATAAACGGAATACGTTCAGCCTTGAAAAAACAACGTATTCCGCAATCGCGAAAAACAAAAAACGCATATAAATTTGTCCAATATTTTCATTTTGTCATACGAATTGTACTCGAATTTTAGCGATATAAAAGCACAGTAACCGCTCAAGAAGATTCGTTTAACAAAATACGTCTTGGCGAATCTTGAAGGACAGTTTTATAACAAAAAAACTTCCTCCATTCAATACTAAATGGACTTCTAAAAACCACAAATTTATTTTTATTAAACACAGAGAATGCAGAGGAAATTTTGAGGTCAAAACGTTATTTGTAACCTTGCACGAGATTTTAAACTATTCGTACTTGAGTTTGCGTTTACCGTCGCCTGCCTAGATTTCGGACGGCAGGCTTTGACGCTTTTAAATCGCTGAATTTCAAGTACGAGCAGTATAAAAATTCATTTTTTTGTAAAAAGGTAGGCGATGTTTCGCCACTGTGTTTATTTTTGGGTCGCAATACGTGTGAAACGATTATTAAACTTTAATAATTCGCAAGGTCTAAAATATAATTATTTTAGACCTAGTGAAGTAATAAAATTTATTAGGCGCCCAAAAACGTATGCGGCCCAAAATTAAACACTGGGCGAAACGCCGCCTACCTGGACAAATGAATTTTTAGAGATGCCCCGTTAATGGTTACTTAAAATTTAATAATTATTTCACACGTATAGCGATGTTTCGGCGCAACATCGTTTATTTTTTTACAAAAAAATGAATTTTTAGAGACGCTTTATATTTTATTTTTTTAATTCTGCATTGAATAAATTTTTTCCGGATTTAACTTCGAGTTTTAGCGGCGATGTTTTATCGCTGGTATAAATTGTCGGCAAGGTTTCTTCGCCTTCGAGTAATGGCGTTGTTTGTCCGGTGTATTGGTCTGTTATAGTTTTTCCCGTATCTTTTGAGACTAATTTTGAAACGGTAACAATATATTCTCCAACAACCGTTCCGCCGTCGGCTTTGCCCAACAACGTCTGCGTTTGACAACGTCCGTTTGCGTCGGTGATTCCGAATGCTTGCATTGCGTTATCGCTAATGGGAACAAGATTGACGGCGGCGCCTTCAACAGGTTGACCGTCAAGCGTAACAATTATTTCCGTAACATGCGTCGGTATCCTGTTACCGCAACCGCAAAACAAAAACAACGCCGCTAATATTATTGCAAAAAAACTAAATATGCGAATCGTATTTAATTTTGCAATATTACAAAAACGTAAAAATCCGTTTTCAAATAAACGAACAAACGAACACTTCATAATTTGTTTAATTGTCATTTTAATTTTTAATTGGTAATTGGTAACGATTCATGTAACCGTTCACGGAAATTTGTTTATTAAATTACGTTTTGCCAATTTTTCAGGGACAAGTAGGGCAGGAGGGACAAACAGGACAATAGGGACAATTTTTTGTTACAAAAATTGTCTGACGGATCGTAGGCGTTCCGCCTGCATGCGATTGTACTCAACCGCCGTTGAGCGAGTTTATATCTCAACCGATTTTTTTATTTGCCTTCTGACAAATTGCAGGCAAGACGCCTGCGATCCTTTTCAATTTTTTGTTACAAAAAATTGTCCACTAACTCCTAAAACATGGCGCTTAAATTTTCGTGAACGGTTACGATATGGGCATCTCTAAAAATTATTTTTTTTCAAAAAGGTAGGCGATGTTTCGCCGCTGTGTTTATTTTTTGGGTCGCAATGGCGTTTATGCTACCAATAAATTTTAATAATTCATAAAGCCTAAAATATATATTTTTTTTAGACGTGCGAATATAAAAATTTATTGATGTCGTAAACCGTAATGCGGTCCAAAATTAAACACGGGGCGAAACGCCGCCTACCTGGACAAATGAATTTTTAGAGACGCCCAATATTTTAATAATCTCCTACGGTATCTTTTGCGCGAGTTGTTCCTAGCGCTCCCCAGACGCCGAAAGTTGACGGTCCGCTGTATCCGACCCAGCGATAGCCTGCGGTTGCGCTGGGATTAGCTACAGGTAAGGTTGTAATATTTCCGTGCGAGATTGTTTCACTAATTAATTTCACACTTCCATCTGCAAGTCCGCAATTTACGCCGCCTGGATGATAACTGCTCGTCGTCATTAATACGGAAGTCAACGTGTTCGTAGTTATTAGCGCGTCTGCGCACGACGGCTGGTTTGGCGGTAACATGGTATTGAATTTATTCATTATCCGTCCGTCGCCCCATGACCAGCCTTTGATACTGCGCGTCGTCGTAACGCTACTATTAAATTCGTTGTTATTGCCGCGAAACGCAGCGCAATTTGACGGCGCATCAATACGTCTGTAAGAGTTATTTTTTGTGATACCTGATTTCACGCTTCTATCGTCAAGCGATCTTGAAACAGCCGTTTCAGAAAATAAAAGCGAGTTACTCAATCCGTCCGTAATTTGCGAAAAAGTAAATTTACGTTGTCTATTGCACCACACGCCGCGATAATTCAAAAACGAATCTGAACTCGTAATCTCCGGCAAGTCGCCGAAATTCCAAATATAATTTGTGCGTCCCCATTTTTGCCCGTTTGCAGGTTTAGGCGCAACTGAATCGGAAGGACAACGAAACGGTGAAAGTTGAACGGCGAAAGGGTTGTCTGGAAAATTTGTTCTCATGTTTACTTCGCCTACTGTTTCAATTTCAGTTTCGCCGCATCTGGTAGTTGAACTGCTGTAATCGATAGCGGACGGATAAGGCGGAACGCCGCTGTTTATCGATTGTTCCAATTTGGCGATGATTTGATCGTACAATGGTTGTTGTTCTATGAAAGGCAAGAGAAGGGCAGTGCCGGAATAAACGTTTGCCTCTCTGATAGAAGTGGTAATCTTGTTAGCGTAATTCATCCAAATTTGGTCTTCGATTCCGTTTGGGATTCGTTTGATTGCCGAATGGAAGTTGTGTACGGCGAGCGCTAATTGTTTAACGTTATTGGAACATTGCATACGCCGCGCCGCCTCGCGCGCCGCTTGCACTGCCGGCAACAATAACGCAATCAAAATACCAATAATCGCTATCACAACCAAAAGCTCAACTAAAGTAAATGCAGGTCTAAAAATTTTCATGTTAATATGTTGTTAAATTTTTTTGAAATAGGTTAAAGAAATTTTTCGTATGAACGATTCAATACAAAATAATTTCCGTTACAAAAATTATCCACAAAATTATCTGTTGAAATTATCCGTTAAAATTATTGATGATTTTATGGCGCCGTTACCGCTTCGCCTCCGTTTCGCGTTCCCAAAGCGCCCCAAACTCCGAAATCTGACTCGCCGGAACGTTTAGGATGCGCATTGGGAAGACCGCCCGATACGTTGCTTGAGATGTAATTTATTGATCTATTGACGAACCGCACGCTACCGTCGCCGAATGCTGCGTTGACGCCGTTTGGATGTTTGCTAGTTGGCGGTTGAATCATTGGATCGGCAATATCATTTCGTGCGGCGCATGAAGGCGAGTTTGGCGGCAAGATCGTATTGAAATGAGTTGAGATAGTGAATCCGCTAGTCCAAGGATAGCCGTTTCCGCCGTCGTTGTTACGAACAGGTTCGGCGGTGTAGTTGTCGTTGCTTATCAGAGTGGTGCAATTGTTTGGAATAGCGTTTTCAAAACCTGTTGCGCTAGCGGCGGCGCTTGGCACAGCCGATGCGTCGACAACAACTGTTTCTAAAATTACTCTGTATGCGACGTCGTTTATTGCGCGTGGAATAGCGCGTTCGCTGACGACGATGGTGTTACTTGTTCCGTCTTCGATTTGCGTGATGTTTGAGAAAGAACGATAAGTCATAGCGCCGCGCGAATGCGAGTAATCGCTGTTGTTGTAACGATGACTATAGTCGCCGTCGCAAGCCATGTAATTTATCCCTTTCCTGCCGCCCAGATTATCTGCGAAATCATCAGACGGACAACTAAAAGAAGAGATATATTTACCTGCCGCGCCGTTTGCGGTCGATCTTATTCCGTCGTGGTTAGCGTACTCGGCTTTGGCTATATCGTAGAGTGCGTCTTGTTCAATAAAAGGCAAAAGTTGATAAACATACGACCAAGCGCTGCCGGGTCTGTTGCCGCTCCATGAGTTGCTTTTACGCTCGTCGGTACAAGACGTGGGCAAGCTACCGTTGGAGTCGTTGTGATTGTGTAAAGCGAGCGCTAATTGGCGTTGGTTATTTGAGCATTGAGATCGGTTTGCGGCTTCGCGTGCGGCTTGAACTGCGGGCAAAAGAATTGCGATCAAAACGCCAATAATCGCAACAACAACCAATAATTCAACAAGAGTAAAAGCATAAAATACGCTTTTTGGGGAAGAAAAATTACTAAAAAGTAAATTACGTACCCCCCCCCCCCCTGCCTATTTTAACATTTGGGTTAATTTTGCATAAAATACACAAAATGGTCAACTCGCAATTTGAGTTTTTGTGTTGTAAGTTTCTCATTCTTATTCTCCTGTAATTGGTTAATTTTATACTTAAAAAAAGTACAGTATTTTAATGTAACCGACTTAATTTTTAAGTATGCCGCTCGTATTTGAAATTCGTGATTTAAAAGCGTCAAAACCTGCCGTCCGATAAATAGGCAAGTGGTGGTAAATGAAAATTAAAATACGAACAGTTTAAGAATAGCAACCGACGCCGGTGGAATTTCGGTAATCGTGCGTTTACATTTTTGGGTTATGCGATCCGGCGTTCGGTCTAACGATTGGTAAAAAACCAAAATTACTTTTTGAGTTAATTGACTCAAAAAAATTCTTTCGGTTTAACGACGTGCCAAGTTGTCAATATTATCAGGCAATATTTGTTGACAAAATAAATTTGATTTTCAAAGTTCGCCAAATTTTCCCAACAAGCGAATATTAATCTAATTTTAAAAAAGGTCAATACAAATTTTTAAAAATTTTTTCACTAAACTAAACAATTATGTTTTTGTATATGTGTCATACTTGAATTTTCTTGATGACAATTTCTAAAAATTCTTTTTTTGTAAAAAGGTAGGCGGTGTTTCGCCACAGTGTTTAATTTTTTGTCGCCTACCTGGACAAATGAATTTTTAGAGATACCCTTATGTTTTGCCAATTTTTGAGGGACAAATGAAACAATTTTTTTATAACAAAAAATTGAGAAGGATCGCAGGCGTTTCGCCTGCGATCTTGAAATGCAGGCGAGACCAACGGATCGCGGGCGTCCCGCCTGCAATTTGCCGAAAGGCAACCGATAAAGCGGTTGAGATCAAAACCTCGCTCATTAGCGGTTGAGTACAACCGCATGCAGGCGAGACACCCGCGATCCTGGGATGCAGGCGAGACGCCTGCGAACCTGGGATACAGGCGAGGTGCCTGCGAACCTGAAAGAACCTAGACGAAATGCCTGCGTTCCTTCGGACGATTTTTTGTTATAAAAAATTGTCCCACTTGTCCCTCTTGTCCCACATGTCCCTAAAATAATTCCGCATTTCGCATTTTAGATTTGTAGTTCTTTTCTGTTCTGTTCAACTGTGATTGCGGCAGTGGCTTGTTGTTGTATTTGTAGTATCATTCGTTGTACTTCTGCTTTTCTTTCTTCTTCAATTCTTATTTGTTGTTCTCTTTTTTCTATTTCTTTTTTGATTTTTTCTTCTAATTGTTTTTTTGCCAATTGTTGAATTTCTAGTCTTCTTTTTGCTTCACGTTTTTTTAGGATAGATTTTGGCAATAATATTTTTTCTATTTTTTTCGGTTCGTTTACAGGCGGCAAAATTCTAACTGGAATATCTAACCCTTGAAAAATTCTACAAACATGTTCGTGACACGTGAAGACGAAAATTTGTCTTCCTGATTTTGCGTATTCAATTAAAACTTTTGCCATAGCGCGCGATCGTTTTGCGTCGAAATTTACCAGAACGTCGTCTAATATTACGGGCAAAACTGATCCGTGTTGCGCAAATGCCGACGCTAGCGCTAAACGCAACGCAATAAAAAGCAACTCCCGCGTCCCCCGCGAAATCCAACCAATATCGCACGTATTGCCTGCCTCATCATCGACCATTAACGTCCGCTCGCCCAACGGCGTCCAAATTCTTACATACTTGCCATCGGTGAGTTGCTTTAATAATTCCGACGCTTCCGCCAATGTTTTCGGTTGCCGTTCCCGCTCATAACTTTCACGTATCAAATCCAACATCAAACAACAAATCGCATAAACTTGCCACTCCATTTTCAATAAACGTATCCGCTCCTCAATCACCGCCAACTCCCTACGCTTACGATAAAACGTTTGATCTTCCGCCAACAACTTTAATTGATCCAATAACTTTCCGCGCAATTCCAATTCGCCGCGCAATTTTACGCCCTGAACCTCCAACCGCCCCGAAACACGCAACAACAATTGTTCCAACGTCAATAACTCCACTTCGCCCAACTCGCCAACTTCATCGCCGCCCCCGCCGCTAAAAACTTTATCATCGCCGCCGTCATTAACGACGTTGTAATTAACGTCGTAATCAGCGTCGTAATTAACGTCGTCATTAACGTCAATATTATTGTCAACAATTTCGCCATTTCTTATTTCATTGTTTTTGATGTTGTTGATGTTGTTATTGTATTCGCCGTTAAAATTGATTTCTGCGTTGTTGTCAATAATTTCAATTCCTGCGTCTGACTTGTTTTCGTTTTGTGCAAATTCATTACGCAATTTTTTTGCAATTCGCAATTCTAAAATATCAGCAATTACGCTCTCTTGACAAAAATTACCAATTGCCGCATCGATTTCGCGTTGCACGGCTTGTTCTTGTTGCAACAACCGCCGCCGTTTTTGATGCGATTTATTCAACTCCCGCATCTCTTCAACACTCTTTACGCGATATTGCCGCAACAATTCCGCAATCGATAAACGCACTTCCCGCAACTCCAAAACCACGCCGCGCCGCCGCTTTTTAAAAGGTCGCAAACCTTGACGCAATTTATCCCGATTTTTAACCGCAATATCATTCGCCTCCAACATTGATTTTATGTTGCGCAAAATATCGACGTAACTCACGCCTTCCGCAAACGTCAAACCCGCTTCCGCTATCGTCCGGTCAATTCGTTCCGTTATCGCCCGCATATCGCGCATCCGCTGATCCAAAATCAAACGCAACCGCTCAAGTTCACGCCGCAAATCATACGCCGTATCATTATGCTCAACCAATTCCCGAACCCGCGCCGGATACCAATCCGCCGGCAATCCAACCGACCGCAACCAGTCCCGCCAACGCTTCGACGACTTCAATTGAAACTCCTTGCAACGTTGAAGCCGCAACTCAATTTTTTTAAGTTGATCCGTCGATTCGTGATATTGATTTTCTACCGGCAAAAGTTTTTCCAACGATTGCAATTCCAATTGCAACTCGCGACAACGCCCCTCAATCGAACTAACGACAATATCAGGAAACCGCGAATCAATATCAGCCGCTTCTTGTTTCGCATAGTTAATTTGAGAAATCAATCCGTTCAAGCGCTGCTGATTCTGTTTCAACTTGCCCGCATTCGCCTTTTCCGAAATGAACTTGTAAGCGACGACGCCGCCGCTCATCAACAACCCGCCCAAAATCAAAACCGGATGCACTCCCGCCTCAAAAGCCCGCACGCCTAACGCTTCAAAAAGCGCTAAACCTGCCGGAATTACGCCTAAAATAACTACCAAACCGATAAGCGCTATTTGCCACGCCGGAGATGTTTGACTTTGAATCAGAACCGCATTCGCACGATGCAATTCACGATGCGTCAACGACATTTCATACAAATTTTGCCCTATAACTTGCCGCCGCCGCAACGCCGCAATTAGTTCTTTGGAATTGTCTATCGCTTCGCCTATCGCGTTTACGTTGCGCGTCGCAAGTTCGGGTTTCAACTTGCCGCCTAATACTTTCGCCTTGCCCGAAACTTCGGCGTATTGCTCTTTGATTCGATGTAATTTTCGTTTCGCTTTCGCCGCCGTCCGAGCGACGGTTCGATAACCGGCAAAAATATTTTTCTCCGGCGGCGTTACGTTTGCGGCGGCGGAAATAGCGGAATCATGCTCGGATAAATTAGCGACGACGGGACGCTCGTCTTGATAAATTTGAGATAGATTAACGGCGGCGCTAGAAGTCGCGCGACGACCGCGTTTGACCAAATTATCCGCATCAGAAATACGCGACGTAATCGACTTAATCTCATTTTCAATCGACGCAATTTGCGAATCAACCTCAATAATACGAACCTCCTCATCAAGCAAAACCTCAAGACGCGGCGCAAATTTTAACAAAGACTCGTTGACCGGTTGCAATTTAATTTCTTCTTGGGCTAATTCGTATTCGGTTTTTATGTCTTGTAATTTTCTTTTGTTTTCGGCAAAATTGTTTGTGAGTTTATCAAGTTTTTGAATTATTTCGTCCGGCGCCGCCGGTATTTTGCCCATTGCGTCGATTTCGTTTCTGATTTTATTGCGTTTAATCCAAATCGGTTCGACAAGTTTTGCGATTTCGTAAAGTCTTTTTTCGCGTTCAAGAGCGGCGATGTCGTCTTCAAGTATTGCGACGGAACGGTCAACTGTTTTGAGTTCGTCTTTAAGTTGAACGTATTTTTGGACGAGTAATTTTGATTCGTCGATTTCGTCAAGAATTTTTTTTCGCTCGTTTATCAATTGTGAAAGCAGCGCCGGTTTATTGTCGTTTTCGTGCGGGCTTAAAATATGGTTGCGCCGGTTCGTCAATTCTTTAATCGTATCGACGATAGAGACGCGTTCCATGCCGACGCTTAATTGAAACAACATTTCGGCGGCGTCCGTATTGCTCAATGTTCCGATGCGTTGAATTTCGTCTAATCCGATTGCAAAAACATTGTTAAAGGTCTGCTCATCGACGCCGGAAATTAGAACGCGTAATAGTTGGGCGCTTTCTTTTTCGCCGTTAATATTGCGTAACTCAACCGTCTCAAAATTACCGCCGCCGCTACCGTTACCGTTGCCTCCGCCGCTGTTATCAGGATGAAACATACGCCGCAAAGCATAAACGCCGCCGGAAGATTCAAGATTAAGAATACCGCCTGAAATTGCATACAACGGATTACCGGCGCAATCAAATTCCGTTTCGTCGGACAATAAATTTTGCCCGCAACTTCGACGTGCGTATTGACGGCGTTTATCGTTAAAACCGTAAAGAGCGGAACGGATAAATTCCATTATCGTAGATTTACCCGCTTCGTTAGCGCCGTAAAAAACATTAACGCCGTCGAATAATTTTGAAACCGTCAAATTCGACCAGATTCCAAATCGCTCTATTTCAAAACTACTAATTTTCATTTAATTCTCCAATTATGATAAATACGGGAGTTTCTATACGTATATTTTATTAACTCACGTTACGCAGGCGGTCAAATTCAGTCCTAATATAGTTACTATTTTTTGCCTTGTTTCTGCGTATGATGCGTAACATGAGTGATTATTTTGTTTTTGATGTATAGTTGCAAAAAA
>JAISLW010000384.1 GCA_031277105.1 Planctomycetaceae bacterium
CCCCACCCCCCCCCCCCACCCCCCCCCCCACCCCACCCCGCCCAACCCTCCCCCCGCCGCCCCGCGGAACGTAAGTATATTTGCGGCTTTCGCTCTGGTCGTTTTTCTGGCGACATTAAATTTTCTAGTATTTTGTTTGGTTTTACGCTTGTTGAGCTTTTGGTTGTTGTAGCGATTATTGGCGTTTTGATAGCAATACTTTTGCCGGCAATTCAAGCGGCACAAGAAGCCGCCCGACGCGCTCAATGCTCAAACAATCTTAAACAAATCGGATTAGCAGTCCACAATTTCAACGATGCCCAACAAGGTTTAGTCCCGTTGTCAGTTTATGTCCACAAGCCTGGATTTCACACTTTTTTATTTCCGTATCTTGAGCAACAAGCGCTTTGGGATTTCTTATCCGAACAACGCAGAATTTTCGGACCGCATTTCACAATGTCTGCTTCCAGTAGTCCGCCTTACTATCCAACGTTTCCAGATGTAACTATGGGATTCAATAATTTGACAGACGACATGAAAGATGCGTTTGGCGGACTTGCGTGGACAAGATGCCCGTCTTCTGGAGTTGAGTCTTATTTCAGTTATGGTCCAACGTCGTCTTATATCGTTCCGATAATTTTTGAGACTGCTACTAATCGAAACGCATGGTACAACGCATATTTTGGCGCTGGAATAGACGACGCTTTTGGTCCATTGCGTTCTGCGGCAGTTACGATGTACGGCAGCAGTTTGCCAACAGTAATCGGTAATCACGCTAACGTTGAAACGTGGACTGTTCGCGACGAGATGGTTGCCCGATGGAGCGACGGCGTTTCAAATCAAATTGTTGTAACAGAAAAGCATATTCCGGCTTGGTCAAAAACGCCGATCAACAATCAAGGTCGTTCTTGGAATGGCAGTTATTTGATGTGCTGGAGCGATTGGCGTGCCGGCGGCGGTTTTGCCAGACTGGTTACAGACCAAACTGATTTAATTGCCCAAGCGGCATCAAATATTGCAAGTAATACTCAACTTCCGGTCAACGGTACTGCAAGTTCATTTATTGGAAGTTCTCACTCCAGCGTAGTGAATACGTTGTTGGGAGACGGCAGCGTGCGAGGAATAAATAAATCAATTAACTCAACGTCGTTTTACCGACTCTGTTATGTCAACGATGGTAATGTCGTTTCAATTCCATAAAAAATTTTTGCAACGATTTTATCATTTTCGTGTTCGATTATTTACAATTTTTTTAACATTTAACAAACAAAAAAAGTATGAAAAAATTTGGATTTACATTAGTGGAATTGTTGGTAGTGATAGCGATCATTGGCGTTTTGATTGCAATTCTTTTACCGGCAGTGCAAGCCGCCCGTGAGGCGGCGCGACGTTCATCTTGTATGAACAACTTAAAACAGATTGGACTGGCTATCCATAACTTTAACGATAGTCAAAAATATTTGCCGCCCAATGCGGTATTCGCATTTAGACCGTCGATTTTTGCTCTTTTGTATCCGTATTTGGAGCAATCGAGTTTATACGAAAAATTGGAATCGGACGGCGTGTTTAATACGCCTACGTTATGCAATCACATTTGGTTTGCCAATTTGTCCGCTGAATACAAAACCGGCTTCGGTTCGGTTAGTTCGTATCGTTGTCCATCGGGCAATGCTTCGCAAAAATTCAAAACGGGATCAAGTTCGATTCTTGCTCAAGGTCCCGTAACTGATTATGCGGTATTGGTTGCCAAAGACGACAACGCTTATAACAACGGATGGCTTTACAGCTTGACTAACGAATATGCTCATGGAATTTTTATTGGCGGATTTAGGATTTCCAAAGTTCGCTTGAGTAGCGGTTTGGCGACTAGTTTGGCAAGTTCGGTAAATGTTATAAATTGGCGACCTCGCGATACGATGGGCTATTGGTCGGACGGCGCTTCAAATCAATTATGTTTTGCGGAAAAACATATTCCAAGTTGGGCGTTGACTGAAAGTAATACGACCACTGCGACAATGTGTTTTGCATGGAACGGCGGCTATCTTTACACAAATGGCGGATATGAAACATCCAATGTAGGACGTTATGTTACGCCAAATGCAAACTTGATCGCACAAAAACCAAGCATCAACGACACCGCAGATAAAACGAAAGATTTAACGCAATATAACGGCGGCGCCGCTTATGTTTTAGGAAGTTCGCATCCGAGCGCTTTAAACTGCCTCATTGGAGACGGCGCCGTCCGCTCCGTCCCAAAAACAACAACCCCGTCAATCCTACGTGCATTGACCGCAGCAAACGACGGCGTCGCCGTGTCATTACCGTAAAATTAACGCCGAAATTAAATTTTCGTAACGTTAATTTTTTTTTTAACAATAAACAATGGGGCATCTCTAAAATTCATTTGTCTAGGTAAACGGCTAAAAAAATTAAACACTGTGCCGAAACGCCGCCTACCTGCACGAAACCCTCATTTAAATTTTTAGAGTTGCTCATTAAATCAAACGTACGAACAAATTTTTGCATGTATGAGTTGCAAATATTTTGTATGTGCGTTTGGCGTAACATTAATTTTTACAATTATGAAAAGAAAAATTTTATATTTATTTTTTGCGTTAGTTATGCTAACAGGATGCGGAAAAAATGTTCCGCTTTCAGGACGCGTAACATTTGCAGATAACGGCGAGCCGTTGAGCGCCGGAACAGTAGTTTTTGTCAATGGCGTTAATCAAGGTCGCGGTAATATACAACTTGACGGTTCGTATATTATTGGTTTTGAAAGTGAAAAAAATGGGTTACCGTCTGGAAAATACAAAGTTTATATTGATAATGCCAATCGTTATGAAGGCGGCGAACTAGATGAAAACGGCATACCCAAAAGCGAACAAAAAATTATACCGTTAATAAATGAAAAATTCACAAAATTAGATAAGTCAGATTTAAGCGTTGATGTAAATAGTTCGTTAAAAAAATTCGATATAAAAGTTGAAAGACCATAAAACGCCTATTTATTCCTACCAGAAGGAACACAGGCGTCCCGCCTGCAATTTGCCGCAAGGCAAACAAAAAGATTGTTGAGATGTCAACCTCGCTCATCGGCGGTTGAGTACAACCGCATGCAGGCGAGACGCCCGCGATCCTTCAATCCGTCCCTAAAAAATCTTTCTAATCTGCGTAATCTGCGGATCGCTTTTAAAAAGATCCACAGATTACACAGATTAAAAAGATTATTTTAAA
>JAISLW010000395.1 GCA_031277105.1 Planctomycetaceae bacterium
AAAAAATTAAACACCGTGCCGAAACGCCGCAATGGAGTTTATGCTATCAACAAATTTTAATAATTCATAAAGCCTAAAATATGTCTATTTTAGACGTGCAAAATATTAAAGTTTATTGATGTCATAAACCGTAATGCGGCCCAAAATTAAACACGGGGCGAAACGCCGCCTACCTGGACAAATGAATTTTTAGAGATGCCCTCAAGTTAAAAGCGTAAAAGCCTGCCGTCAAATAGTAGGCAGGCGAAGGTAAACGCAAATTCAAGTGCGAATAGTTTAAAATGTACTGTCCCTATCGGGACAGAGTTAGATGTTGACTTTTAACCGCAGGTCAGAGACCTGCGGTTATGAAAATTCCGTCCCTATCGGGACGAAGACAAGTCATTAACCAAGACAAGTCATTAACCAAGACAAGTCATTAACCATGACAAGTCATTAACCAAAATTAAATAATAAACAAAATATAACGCTGAAAGTTAAAAATAAATTCAAAAATATAAAAAAATACCGTGAACGGTTACAATTATTTTATGCGTAATGCGGCGCAAAATTAAATGCTGTGGCGAAACACCGCCTACCTTTTTACAAAAAATAAATTTTTAGAAGTTCCCTAATGAATTTTTAGAGCCGACCTAGATTTGCGTTCTATTTTTTTTCGATATATTTTGCTAGTAATTCGGGATCGTCTTTTGCTATTAGATGTTCAATTTGCGATTGAGGGACGTTTAGATTTGCTAATGCGCTTGCAATTCGTTTCCAAATTTGTTGGCGCTTTTTGCCCTCCGAAAGATAAAGATCCGTCACTAACATCGCAAGTTTATCAGACATTATGTCATTGCGATTTTCATAATAACGCTTAATTATTTTTTCTTGATACTGCGTTCTGTCTTTCATTGAAATAATAATTGTTATAAATTATACGACCAAAGGAACACAACCGTCTCAGTTGCCGGTAAACAACGGCAAAATAAAACGATTACGACAAACACGTGAAACCAAGACAGTTACAATCCGCCAATCACAAAGGAATACAACCGCCCAACTGCCAACGCCAAACGCCAAACGGCAAAATAAAACAATCACGACGCTAATTTAATATTTGAATCGTTGTTTGTTAAATCGTTGTTTTGGTCAATATTGTCATTGTTTTTCGGTTGCTCTGAAATTTTATCTGTATTTACTTCGTTTTGCTCTTTAACCCGCAACTCGTCGCGCAAAATAACCGTGTTCAACGGCGCATCAACGCCAATGCGTACTCTGTCCTTCGTCGCATGAACAACCGTTATAAAAATATCATCGCCAACCCTAATTCGTTCTCCCTCTTTACGCGAGAGTACAAGCATAATTCACCTCTCCTATTTCTTAAAACAAAACCAAAAAACCAAAACTTAAAACCAAAACCTAAAACTCTATTTCCTAAAATTTCGTGAACTATTACAAAAATTATCCGCCTTGTCCACAATCAAATATCAAACTCTATAGCAACATTCGACAACTCAACTTGCTGATAACGTTTGCCGCTAGGTCCATAAAATAAAATACGCCCCTTATCCTTTTCCCAAATAGCGCTGTACTTAACCGCCCTCGGACCGTGAAGACAAAACATTACGCCGCACGATTCCGATTTCCCGCGTTTAAGCAACGACTCCGTCGTCGGGAAAGCATCCATCAAAAGCTCGTGATCATTACACAACGTCTTATAAACGAATTCCTTTAAATCTGAAAGCGAATTGATCGAATGATCTGCTGCCGTATCTGTCTTCTTATTCATTTTTATTTTTATAACTGTTAATAATTTCGTAACGAAAATTTCAGGAACATGAGGGACAAGTGGGATGCTATGGACAAGTGGGACAATTTTTTTTATAACAAAAATCTATCGCTTTTATTCCTGTGAACGTTTATTTTTTATCGTTATCGTTTTAATAGATATATTCGGTAAATTTACTCTAGTTTATCAAAACGGAATAATCGTTATTTATGTTTGCAATTATTTTATCGTTATATTCCTATATTTATCGCTAATCCTAAAATTATGCCAAATGTTTTTTTGCTTTACTTACAATTCGGATCGCCCTTAAATTTCAAGGCTCAACGTTTCCAAGCGTTAAATGTAATTTTGCGAATGCTGGATAGTATGTTAAACGTAAATTCAATTTTGAGTAGTTTAATTTGCCGTGCGTTAATGTATCGGTTATTTGTCAATTTATTCTTTTATTAGTTTGATAAATTGACAACAAAAAAACTATTGGTATCATGTACGTTTTACGTGATCGTTTATTCTTACCAAATTTTGGTTTGACGTGATATTTTTTGCGTAATCGTTAAATTTTCTTTTTGAGGTATGGACTACCTGTCTATGCCTATTTTTTTAATCGTCATATACCGGATATTAGATAGAAATTCGATAATTCAAAATTGTAAAAATTGTTTTCAGATTAGATAATCAAATTAACGGCAACAAAAAAAGTAACCATTCACGAAAATTTAAGCGACAAGTTTTAGAGAATAAGGAATAGGGCGTAGGCGGTAGGGGATAGTTTTTTAAAATTAGAAATTGTGATTTAAATAAAAAGTTTTTTTGTTAAAAAAAATTGTCCCACTTGTCCCTATTGTCCCACTTGTCCCTCAAAAATTGCCAAAACATAATTTAATAAACAAATTTCTGATCGGCAAGAAAAAAATTATAGAATAAAATAAATTAAAAGGATTTTTGAAATTCGCCTGACCTTTACGTGATTGCAAGATATTTGTTTTATGTTTAGGTTTAAGTTGGCGGCGCAGATGTATGAACAATTTACGGAATCGCAAAAAGTTGCTTCGTAGTACGCTTCTTGTTTGTTTTTTTACGTTAATTAGTCGTTTTCTTGGGATGTTGCGTGATGTTGCGACGGCTGCGACATTGGGCATGTCTGTTGGCGGCGTGATGGATTCTTTTGTTGTTGCGTTTCGTTTGCCGGATATGGCGCGTAAATTATTCGGCGACGGCGCTATTAGTATAAGTTTTATTCCCGTTTTTAGCAAAATTTGGCGCGAAGATAAAATGCGGGCGTGGAATTTATTATCAGTAACGCTTGGCGTAGTGTTTATATTTCTTACGGCGTTTGTTTTGATTGTTGAAATTTTGTGTTGTATCGGTTTTAGTTTTTTTCATGCGAGCGGCAAGGTATATTTTATTTCGTATTTAATTGCGTTGATGGCGCCGTATTTGATTTTGATTTGTATGGCTGCAATAGCGTCGGCGACGTTGCAATCTCTTGAGCGGTTTTCTATTCCCGCGATAGCGCCGTCGATTTTGAATATAATTTGGTTGTTTGGCATATTGGCGATAGCGCCTTATTATTCGTCGGAGCCGGCGGTTCAATGTTATATTTTGACGGGTTGTATTTTGGCGGCGGGAGTGATTCAGTTGTTTATTCATTATCCGGTAATGCGTCGTTTTGGGTTTCGGTTTAATTTTGATTTAGGCAAAGTGCGTTCTGATTTAAATAGTATTTTCAAGGATTTTTTTCCTCAAATATTCGGTTTGACTTCGTTACAAATTAACATTCTTTTTGCGGTAGGTATTGCTTGGCTTTTTTCTGGTCGTTCTGGCGATTCGATATATTGGCTTGGCGGTATTTGCGAATATCCGCTTAGAACGGGCGCGACGTCGTCTATATATTACAGCGAGCGCGTATTTGACTTCCCGCAAGGGCTGATTGGTTTAGCGGTAGCGACGGTAATTTATCCGCTTCTTATTCGTCATGTTTCGTGTCGTGATTTTCGTATGTTTGGCGAGGATCTTTCGCTTGGGATAAGGATATTGATTTCATTTTCTATTCCGGCGGCGGTAGGGTTGATGATAATGTCCGAGCGGATTTCGCATTTGTTATTTCAACGCGGCGCATTTACGCCGGAAGATATGTTTCGGACGGCTGACATGATATTTTGGTTTAGTTCGGGCGTGTGGGCGTTTTGTTTGATACCGGTTATTGTGCGGGCGTTTTATCTGTTAGGCGACGTTTGGACGCCGTTCAAAACAGGATTGATTTGCGTCTTGATAAATTTGATTTTAGACCTAGTTTTAATTTGGACTTTGCACGAACAAGCATTCGCAATCGCAGCAAGTTCGACTGCCGGAATACAAGCGATAGCGCTATTTATAATACTCGTCAAAAAACACAAATACATCGATTTATTAGGCGTAAATATCTGCTTTGCGCGTTCAATTATCGCGACAATCGTAATGACGGCAGCCGTTATTTCGGTAGTAAATTTTATTCCGGTGCAAGGGTCGCTTTTCGATTTAATTTATATTTTCACCGGCGGCGCTACCGGCGCAGTCGTTTATGCGTTGACGTTAAGATTAATGGGAGGACGCGAAATCGTTATAATGCTACGAGGTCAATTACAACGTAAATCAAAATCAAAAAAATCAAAGTAAGTAAAGATTCTAACAACCAGTTTTTTATTTAGGGCGTCTCTAAAAATTCATTTGTCAGGTAGGCGGCTAAAAAAATTAAACACTGTGCCGAAACGCCGCAATAGATTTTATGTTGCTAATAAATTTTATTATTTCACAACGTATAAAATACATCTATTTTACACGTTATAAATTATTAAAATTTAATAATTGTTTTATGCGTATTAGCGTCCCAAAAAATAAACGCAGCGGCGAAACACCGCCTACCTTTTTGCAAAAAATGAATTTTTAAACTGTTCGCACTTGAGTTTGCGTTTACCTTCGCCTGCCTAGCTTTCGGACGGCAGGCTTTTACGCTTTTAAATCACTGCATTTCAAGTACGAACTGTATAGAGATACCCATTTGCAATTCGAGATGAACGCAACCGTCGCGGTTAATTTTCGTGAACGATTACAAAGAGAGAATTAGGATATGAACAGTTTAAAAACTTTTAGGGGCGATTCGTTTCAAGAGTGTTTGCTTGACGTTTACGCTGAATTTGGCGAAGGCGCTAAAATTTTGCATTCGCGTGAAGTTACCGAATCGCGATGGTTTGGTTTACGTAAAATTCGTTATGTTGAAATAACCGCCGCTAAACCAGAAATTGAAACAGTAACCGAATCCAAATTAACCCAGATAAATAATCAAAATCTTGACCACAACAAAAATCAAATTAAACCGCCCCCAAACGCAACTCAAAATCTTACGTCAAACGCAACGCAAAATTTTACCCCAAACGCAACGCAAAATCTTACCCCAAACGCAACTCAAAATTTTACTCAAAACGCAACTCAAGATAATTCCGATGGCGGATCAAAATCTGTCAAGCGTGAAGTCCGTGGCGTATTGGATCAAGCCGGTTTTGTGTCGTCGTTTTTTGAAGTGGGTAATCGGCGTAAGGACTTGGTTAATTTTGGCGGTGAAGTTGGCGGTATTGGCGGCGGTGGTATTGATGGCGGCAATGTTGGCGTTGAGGTTAGTGTAGGCGTTAACGACGGCAAGTTATTGAGGTCGAGTGAAGAGTTGGTTGATGGTTGGCGGCGTTTATGTTTGGACGATATGAATCCTACTCTTTTGCAACGTAATTTATTTATGATGTTTGAGGAGATAGTTTGTTTTGGCGGCGCGATAGAGTTGGGCGGCGGTTGTCGTGTGGTAGCGTTGGCGGGCGCTACTGGCGTGGGCAAAACATCGACGGCTGTTAAGTTAGCGGCGTATTATAAATTGCGTTTGGGTTATAAAGTGGGTTTATTGACGACGGACGTATTTAGGATAGCGGCGGCGGAACAATTACAACGTTATGCGGACATGCTTGAAATACAATTTGAAACTGCCTCCGGCGCTGACAAAGTGCAAACGGCATTACGAAAATTGATAGATTGCGATTTGGTTTTAGTTGATACGCCTGGAACGAACCCATTGAACGAAGTCAAATTGCGGAGTATAAATGCCGTCTTGCGTGCGGCGAATGCAAATGAAGTGCATCTATTATTACCGGCGACAAGTAGTTTGCCTGTATTCTTAGATACGATGAATCGTTTTGCAATATTGCAACCGACCGGTTTAACGCTTACCAAGTTAGACGAAGCGGTAGGTATTTCGGACGTGTATAAAATGTTGAAGTCGAACCGTTTGCCGTTGAAGTTTTTTACATTAGGGCAAAATATCGCAGAAGACATAGAACTAGCCGGCGCCGCAAGATTAGTAAGCTTATACCAACAACAAAGCAACAAAATATAATTCAGAACGCAAGAATACAGAATGCGGAATTAAAGATTTTGATTTCAAATGGGCGTCTCTAAAAATTCATTTGGTCAGGTAGGCGGCTAAAAAAATTAAACACCGCGCCGAAACGCCGCATTACCTAGACAAATGAATTGTTAAAGACGCCCATTAGTTTTTTTTGTGAGTAAATTATTGTAAGAATATTATAGTTGAGCCTATTGCGTAGTTTTTTGGCAGTTTGCAGAATGTGCGTATTAGATATTTTCCGTGTAGATTTTTTGGCGTTGGGATTTGCGTTTCAAAAATTCCGTTTGGCGCAACCGGCACGATATATCTTGCGATTACATGTTGATTGGCTAATTTATATTCATCGTTGTCTTCTTGACGAGTCGCGGCGTTGCAAGTTAAATTTTTTTCACGCCGAATAGACCGCAACGAAAAACGATCCGGTAAAATTGAAATATCTATTAAAATATTCATTCCGGTAAAATCATATTTATCGTTACGAAAAATGGGAATTTGTTCATGATTTATTTTGCCTTTGATTTTTAGTTTTTCTCCCGCTTTAATTTTCGGTTCTGTATTGATCGTAATTGGAATCGACTTTGGCGTTAAAAGCAACGGATCGCCAAAAAAATGAATTTGCTCAACATGCTCTTCAAGTTGAATGTCAAGTTTTGACGGTACCGGATCGAACCATTTTGCTATGTTTTCCAAGTTATGTCTAAAGTTTTTTTGATTTTCAAAATTTAATTCCGTTTTTGCTTCTGCGTTTTTTGATTCAATATTTTTTGCTTCTGTATTTTTTGTTTCGGGGTCATTTACAATTTTTAGCATTCTTTTTTTTGCTTCAAAAATTATTGAGCCTAACAATAATTTTTCTGGTTTATTTTGTCTGTTTAAAAATTCGTTCAAGCATTCAGTCCCGAACACGGCTAGTGCGTATGGCATTGAGGTTCGTGAAGTTGCGACGACGGCGATTGCGCCGTTTTTTTGTAACAATAATTCTTCCGCCGTAGATTTTGTTTTTGCGTCTAGTGTTCCTCCGTAACAAGAAAGCAACATAACGACGGGCAATGAATTTTCGCAATTTAAGATTGGAAAATTATTTTGATTTTCGGAATCGTCTTCTAGGGTTTTAATTTTTCCTTGCGGGGTTGCGAGTGGTTCTAACGCCCGATGTTGTCCGTGACCGATATAAATCCAGAACATCGGGGCGCGGTTAAGTGTTGCGATATATTCGTTACGAATATCCAACGGCGACGGGCAAAACGGACTCCGCCAATTCGCATGCAAAAACGAAATTTCATACGACGACGGCAAATGTTTCGTAAAAACATAACGCGCCGCCGATTCTATTACCGGATCGACTAGCGGCGAAAAATTACCGACGCCTGCAACAATTTGAAATTGCCGACACCACAAATCGGGTTTAATTTCAGTCTCGTAACGAATAGTTTTTTGGATCAACATGTCAAGCGATTCCGTATCGCCAACCGGAAAACGACCAACCGGACAATTAGCCCGATTATCTTTGTCAAAATCAGCGTACCAATCATCGGAAGCCAAATGCGGATCGTTTGCAATTTTGTTAATTACTCTGCAAGGTAATCGCGGCGACGGAATTATACGACCTCGATCTGAATCGCAACGTACAACGGCATTGCCGACAATCAGAATTGCAATCACGCGACAATTTGTTGCGGCTGTTATAATTTGCTCGCGAATTTGTTGCGGAGAATTTGTTTCGTTAGGGTTAATTAGAATAATATTGTAACCTTGCGAATTGCGATATTTGATCCATTTTTGGATAGAGTTGTTAAAAAATTGAGGCGCAACAACAATAACCCGCTCTATTGCTCGTTCTATCGTTTCCGGCTCTTTTGCAAAAATATTTTGCCCAAAAAAAAAATGAAACAAAAAATATAAACAAATTATATACTGCTTGTACTTGAAAATCATTGATTTTAAAGCGTCAAAACCTGCCGTCCGAAATCTAGGCAGGCGAATGTAAATAAAATTAATGTTTAAAAACATAAAATATTTGTAACCGTTCACGAAATTTTAGAAGGGTAGAGTTTTAGGTGATAGGGTGTAAGGGTGTAGGGAATAAATTTATTGTAACAATAAATATTTGTCCCGCTAGGGACGACATGTTGGTAGAAAAAAATGATACGTATTTTTAGCGTCCCGTTAAGGACGCAATAAAGGTTAAGGTTGTATTGACATGTTGTCCCTAGCGGGACAAATATATTTTTGACCTTACTTTTCTACCAACATGTTGTCCCTAGCGGGAC
>JAISLW010000428.1 GCA_031277105.1 Planctomycetaceae bacterium
CAAACGATAAAAAAGCCGTAGTAACCAAAACAATCGCTATCGAAAATATTACAATCCCTACTAAAAGAAATCTGTCTATTCGCATTTTTTGTTAAATTGTTGAATTGTTAAATTGTTGAGTTGAGTCAAAATTATACAGCAGATCGCCCTTGAAATTCATTGAATGCAAAAGCGTAAAAAACAGCCGTCCGAAAACGAAGCAGGCGGCGCCAAACGCAAATTCAAGTACGAACAGTTTAAAAAACTACTACATAATCCGCATAATTTGCGTATCGCATTTTAAATCAATCCGTGAGATTGCACAGACTATACAGATTACAAATTTTAAGGGAACAGATTATACAAATTTTTTCAATCCCGCAAAGCGCCTGTTATTTTTGGGTAACTTCTAAAAAACACAGATTTATTTTTATTAAGCACAGAGAGCACAGAGAACACAGAGGAAATTTTTAATTGGAATTAAAACGTTATTTAATATTGAGCGTCTCTAAAAATTCATTTGTTCAGGTAGGCGGCTAAAAAAATTAAACACCGTGCCGAAACGCCGCAGTATGCACAAAATAATTATTAAATTTTAATAATTCATAACGTATAAAATAATTTTATTTTAGACCTTGCGAAATATTAACATTTATTAGCGTCATAAACTCCATTGCGGCCCAAAAAATAAACACAGTGGCGAAACGCCGCCTACCTGAACGAAATGAGTTTTTAGAAACTCACTAACGGGTCAGATCGGACAACATGCAGCCGCGACGGTTACGTTCCTTCTCAATCTTTTTCATCTGAGTATAATCTTTACATCGAATTTTTTGTCCGTAGATTACACAGATTAGAAAGATTATGATTGTTGTTTGGATATTCGACAAATTATTTTTTTGGAAAAAGGTATTGCGGCGTTTCGGCACGGTGTTTGATTTTTTTAGCCGCATACATGGACAAATGAATTTTTAGCGATACCACTTTGTATAATTTATAAATAAAGGAGAAAGATGATGCGAAAGATTTTGTTTTATGTTGGTATGTTTTTTGTTGCCGATATAATTGTAAATTTTATGGCTATTGGAAATGTAATTGCTCATTCGGCGGATACAATGAAAGCAATGAAAAAGTTAGACAACGGCTATCAGACTTGCATTAAAAACATTCAGTTTAAATGCGATTACATATACGCGGAGGGATTTACTTCAAGCGAAGAAAAGGCTAAAAAAATGTCGGTTGCTGACTGCGAAGAAATAACGCTCAAAATTCATGGTCAAATCGTTAAATCAAAACGTAAAACGTTAATTAGTCATTTTGTCGATTTTGATAATTATACGCCTAAACAGGCGAATGATTATATTGCAGTTGTGAACGACGCATTGGAAGCTCATTATGTTTCGTCTAATGGAAGCGTTCCACTGGATCAGTTGTTTGTAGAACAACGTACAAAAGAAAGTATTAGTTTGTATTATCCTAAAGTAACGCAGTCGCCTGGTTTTACTCCCTTTAGTTATTGTCCTACGTCTCTCATAAATTTTGTAGAAGGAATGCAAAAATATGCTAATGTGGAATGTTCGTCTAAATCCATTGATAACGGAAATATCAAGATAACGTTCAAATTTACCGGTAAACAGATTAGCAAAGAAGAAGGCTGCTATGTCATATATTCTGTATTGGGTAAATATCAAACACCTACTGAATATAATATATACGTTACACCTCAAAATGGCAGAATATACCACAATATAACGTTACTTCGTGATTTCATAATTGATGATAAAAAAATGGCAATACCAACTAACATCGTTTCCCTTGCTATTGGAATGTGGCGAGATGATAATCACAAGGGCGACAAATGGTTAATAAGAGAATGGAAAGCGGAAAATATTGATAGTTCAGAAATCCATGATCAAGATTTTTTTATACCACTCAACGAAAAAACTTCGGTTGGCGGACTAGCATTAAATTTGACAATAAAACTCAAACAGAATACACCTAAACATTTTGATATTGACGCGTATTCTTTGAACGACTTATTGGAAAGTACGCAAACTATAGAGAAAGAATCCCCGTCGTATTTTATTGTCCGATTAATTTTAATGTTGGTAGGGGCAATTATGATTTTTATAACGTTAATTTTGTGGAGTATTAAGCTATGGCGAACAAAAATCGCCAAACGCTTCTGAAATAATCTTCAAGACAATGTTACGGGAGCGATACGTTGTCAAGCAATCGATAACTCCCATCAAGACGCAATAACGATAAAATCGTAACATTGGATTCCTTAACCATGCCCATTAGGGACAACATGCTGCTAGAAAAAAAAGAGACGAATTTTTAGCGTCCCGTTAAGAACGCAATAAGAGTTAATGTTGTATTTACATGTTGTCCCTAGCGGGACAAATATATTTTTGACCTTGCTTTTCTACCAACATGTTGTCCCTAACGGGACAGAAATGGATTTTTAGAGACGCCCAGATGTTAAACCTCGCTCATTTGCGGTTGAGTACAACCGCTTGCAGGCGAGACGCCCGCGATCCTGGGATGCAGGCGTTCCGCCTGCGAACCTGAAGGAACACAGGCGAAATACCTGCGATCATGAAAAGCAGGCGAGACC
>JAISLW010000444.1 GCA_031277105.1 Planctomycetaceae bacterium
TTTTAGGCGTTGTGAAGTAATAAAATTTATTAGCGACATAAACTCTACTGCGGCCCAAAATTAAACACGGGGCGAAACGCCGCCTACCTGAACAAATGAGTTTTTAGAACTTGCCTTAAGTTTTACGGGGGCGTTGCAGATTCTCCTCCGTTTATTGAACCGAGTTCTGCCCAAAGTCCATAACTAAATTGTCCGGCGCCGTCATACGGATTTGCGGGCGGCACACTGGGTGATTGAGTTGTAACGCTTCGATGTAAATTTTGGGTTTGAATAGTATCGTTAATAAAACGTACAGAAGCGTCAAGCATTGAAACATTGACTCCGCCCGTGTGATTACTACTTGCAGAAACCCACGTTTCATCCCAATGGCTATGACAACTCGGACTATTCGGCGGTAAAAGCGTATAAAAATTATTCGATTGAACAGGGGTATCCCACGCTCGCCGTCCCAAATTATGACCATTATCACTCAGCGTCGTTTGAGTAGGGTATTTAAAATTACCTCCGGCGCCTTTTAAGTTCAAACAGTTTTGCGGAACTTGATCATAACGGGAAGTAACTCCAGTTGCGAGCCTTGCCTTATAACTTCCGCCTGGCGCGCCGGAGGAACAATCATGGATAATTCCTTCGCTGTACATAACAGAATTACTTGTTCCGTCTGTAACGAGTTCAAAACCGCCAACGAATTGTCCGGCACGTAGCCAACTACGACGCATTTGATACTGATTGGCAGCGGTTCCATCATGTCTTGCCAAATCAGCACGACTTCCCCTATAACTTATAACAGTATTGTCGATAGCGTTAGACGGCGATTTAATTATCGAATTGCCATCTGACGGACAAATAAAGGTATTAATTCTAAGGTTTCGTCCACAAGCTCGATGTACAACGCCTTGAAGTCCTGCATCGCCAGACGCGCCAGCTTTATAGGGGATCATTAGTTGTGAATAAAGCGCTTCTTGCTCAATGAATGGTAGAATCAGAGAATTGGAACTACATTGAAGTCCACCAGCATTTACAGCAATCGGATCAAACGCCGATGCGGGAAAACGATTGTAAACATCGTGAAAATTGTGAACCGCTAGACTCATTTGTCTGATTTTGTTTGAGCAAGTCATTCGTCTTGCGGCTTCACGTGCCGCTTGAACTGCGGGCAAAAGTAATGCGATCAATATTCCAATAATCGCAATTACCACCAAAAGCTCAACAAGCGTAAAACCAAAAAATAAACCAACAGAGTTAGGTTTGGGAGAGTTCCACAGAGAATTATTGTAACGATAATTGTTATTACAATTATGATCGTTATTGTAAGTGTAGTTGTGGTAGATACCTGTAACCAGATACCCCCCCCCCCCCCCCCTTGCCTAAATTAACACCCAAATTAACATTGGCTGTAATGTCAATATTCATATTGACTTCGGCGTTGAGTTCTGACAAACAATTTGTCGTTTTCATGTTATGTTCCTTTACTGTAAAGGGTTAAACAAATGGTAAAAAAATTTTAATCGCAACCAAATCTAATTCGCAAAAAACATTTTTGCATAAGTTAAAAATTAAATTCGCCGCAATTAAACCAAACACATTTTTCGTTACAAAAAATCAAGATCAAAAAAATCGATCCACAGATTACACTGATTAAAAAGATTATTTTTTAAAAAATCTTTCTAATCTGCGTAATCTGTGGACAAAAAAATTTGATCTCGTTTGATTTCAAATTTTGTAACGCGAGGGCGGTAGTATAAATCATTTCGCAAAATAACACAATACCAGTCTGCAAAAATTTTCAGAATTTTTTTGAAGTTGTCTTAAATTTTATTCTTCTTCTTCGGCTAGTTCTGCGGAGGCGATGATTTGTTGTTGTATGTTTCCGGGTACGATGTCATATCGTAGAAATTCGACGCCGTAACTTCCTTGTCCTCCCGTCATGCTTGCCAACGTTCTGTTGTAGGTCATTACTTCCGACAAAGGCACTTCGGCAGTAATTGTTTGCATTCCGCCTCCCGCGTCTTCCATGCCTAACGGTCTTCCTCGTCTGTTTGGCAAATCGCTATTTACGTCTCCTACGTTTGCCATTGGGACGGTTATTTCCATTTTTACAATCGGCTCCAAAATGGACGGTTTTGCTTTTTGAAAAACAACCTTGAAAGCCATCGAGCCTGCGGTTTTGAAAGCGTGTTCGTTTGAATCTACGTCGTGATATTTGCCGTGATATAATTCGACGCAAACGTCTTGTACTTGATATCCAGCAATTACGCCTTTGCTCATCCGTTCTTTGAAACCTTTTTCAATAGCCGGAAAAAAATTTGACGGAATAACGCCGCCGACAATAGAATCTATCCAAATGAAATTTATAGCGGGATCGTAATGGAAGTCTTTCATTGACGGGAATTGTGATTTATTGTTTGCGAATTCTGCGGGGTCTGTTCCTTTTGGGAACGGGAACATTCTGATATGCACTTCTCCGAATTGACCGGCGCCGCCTGATTGTTTTTTGTGTCTATACATTCCGTCTGCGTTTGTTTGTATAGTTTCGCGGTATGCGATTTTTGGTTCTTTTGTATCTAATTCGACTTTGTCGCGTCTTTTTAATCTTTCGCGAATTACCTGTAAATGCAATTCGCTCATACCAGTAATTACTAATTGTTTTGTTTGTTCGTTACGTTGGCAAACGAAGGTGTTGTCTTCTTGCGTAATTTTTGCTAGGGCGCCTGATAATTTCGCTTCGTCTCCTCTACTTTTTGGCGCCGCAGCAAGCCCGACCATCGGCGTGGGAAAAGGAAAATCGTCCATTATGAAATCGCCTAACGTCGTACATGTTGCGAGGTCGTCTAATTTGGCGACGGCGACAATCATTCCTGGCGTCGCCTCTTCGATAGATTTAGTTTCGTTTGCTTGCATTTGGAATAGTTGCGTAATTTTTACGCCTCGTCGTCCTGTTGAGATTTGGACTGTTTGTCCGTTTTTTAGAGTTCCGCTATAGATACGTATAAAATTTAATTTTTGTACAAACGGATCGATTCGCGTTTTGAAAACTTGTGCGATAACCGGCGCTGCGGGATCGGGTTTGATTTCTATTTCTTCTCCGTTTTGGTTTTTTGCTTTACGTTTTATCATGTCCGGTTGGAGAGCGCAAGTTGATAATAAGTCGAGCAATTCATTTAATCCAATTCGTTTTTTGCCGGATACGCAAATTATAGGTATAAGCGTTCCGTCAAGAATTGCTTTTTTCATTAACGTATTGAGTTCGTCTTGCGAAGGTAAATTTCCTTCGAGGTATTTTTCCATTACGTTTTCATCGGCTGTTACGATAGTTTCGATCAACGTTTCATTTAATTTTTTTGGGTCTTCGATAGCGCCGTCTGTATTTTCGGGCGGGTTGAGTGCGTTTATTACGCCTTTGAAATCGTGTCCTTGACCGACGGGAATATTTAGCGGCACGCATTCGTTGCCGAATACGTCTTGGATAAGTTTTAGTAATTTTTTGAAATCGACGTTATCGCCGTCCATTTTGTTTATGATAATAATACGTCCGAGATTCGCTTTTTTTGCTTCGGCGAAGACGCGGCGGGTGTTTACTTCGATACCGGCGGTTGCGTTAATTACGATAGCGGCGGTATCGACTCCCCAGATAGAGCCGATTGTCTGACCAATAAAATCAGGATAACCAGGAGTATCAATTAAATTAAATAGTTGTCCGTTACGTTCAAAATGGACAACGCTTGATTCAATTGTATATTTATGTAATTTTTCTTCGTCGTCGAAGTCGCAGATACTTGTTCCGTCGTCGACGTTAGCCAATTTTTTGACTGCGCCCGTTTCGTTAAGAATTGCATCGGCAAGTGTTGTTTTACCTGATCCGCCATGCCCGCATAGAACAATGTTACGAATATCTGAAACATTATACTTGGTCATAAAAGTTACCCCTTTCTGTTAATTATTGGTAAATTTCTTTTTTGTTACGAAAAATCAGAACTCGCTCACGATGAGGAATTCTCAATTACGCGAGATCAAAATTCTTATAATTTCGCCGACGCCAGAACATAAAAAACATCGCAATAAACATGACGTCCGCAATCGCCGAAATCATAAAACGCAAAATTTTACAAGATCGCACAAACAGGTTCAAGTAGGGGGATTTTTAAACTGTTCGCACTTTAATTTGCGGTTTACCTTCGCCTGCCTAGCTTTCGGACGGCAGGCTTTGACGCTTTTAAATCGCTAAATTTCAAGTACGATCTGTATAAACTGCTCGCAATTGAGTTTGCGTTCCTTCTTGTTCGTAGATTTAGAAAGATTTGGAATAGTCTTGTAATTATTTTTGCGGATTATAGAATGTTACGCTCGTTTGATCTGTTGTTTGATTATTATTGTCAATATTAAACTAGATGCAGAATAATTATTTTAGAGACTCTTTTTAATTATGTTGCGTCAAAATTACAGGTCATACAAAACATGTTTTCAATTTATCCGAAATATAAAATATAAACAACCCAATAAACCAAAATTATTCAACGCATAAATTGAACATGACAACGTACAAATAACGCTAAAAAATTTCAACGGCTTAATCAAATTAAACCTGAAATTAAAGCGTAATTTGTTTAACAAATTTTCGTGAACGGTTTTGTTGAAAAATACTACTCGTCCTTGAAATTCGGCGATTTAGAAGCGTCAAAGTTTGCCGCTCGAAATCTGATCAGGCGGCGGTAAACGCAAATTCAATCGCGAACAGTTTAATTAAAAATATGAACCGTTAAAAATTACTTTAAGGAGTGAAAATTATGTCTGACAAAAAAATTAATGTTGCAATGATCGGTCAAGGCTTCATGGGACGCTCGCATTCAAATGCTTGGAGTCAAGTGAACAAATTTTTTGACCCCCCAATCAACTCGGTACTTCATACCGTTTACGGCATGGCGGCGGAGAAACCTAATATATTCGCTGAAAAATGGGGTTGGTTGCATTCTTCTACGGATTGGGAGTCTCTAGTTAAATCGCCTGAAGTCGGTTTAGTTGACATTGTAACGCCTAACTTTATGCACTCGCCGCCTGCTAAAGCGGCAGTAGCGGCAGGCAAACCTTGCTCTTGCGAAAAACCTATTTCTGCAACGCTTACAGAAGCCCGCGAAATGGCAGAAGCCGCCGCTAAATCGAAAGTCGATACATTCGTCTGGTTCGTTTACCGTCGCGCGCCCGCAGTCGCATTCGCACACCAACTCGTTAAACAAGGCGCTATCGGCGAAATTAGACATATTCGCGCCGTCTATTTACAAGATTGGGCAGATGAGTCGGTGCCGTTTGCATGGCGTTTCAAAAAAGAACTCGCCGGATCAGGCTCGCACGGCGACCTCAACGCACACATTGTCGATATGACAAGATTTGTCGCCGGACTTGAAATCGATACAGTTTGCGGCGCAGTTGCAGAGACTTTTGTCAAGAAGCGAAAAATTATCGAACAAGACTCCGGCGGCGGTATTGTTACCGATGAAAAAATGAGATACATGAAAGAAGACGCCGGAAGCGCTAAATTAGGCGACGTTACAGTTGACGACGCCGTGCTGTTCCTCGTCAAATATAACAACGGCGCCGTCGGCTCTTACGAAGCCGCAAGACAAGCAACCGGAAACCAAAATTATAACGGCTTCGAAATCAACGGCACAAAAGGATCAATCAAATTCAATTTTGAAGATATGAACCACTTGCAATTTTACGACGCAACACGACCCCGCGAAATACAAGGCTGGACAACCATAATGTGCACGCACGGAGGCTCGCATCCTTACGTCGCAAATTACTGGCCAGATGCGCATTTGATCGGTTACGAACACGGCTTTACAAGCATGGCTTACGATATCTTACTAAAATTAGCCGGAAAAACGCCAACCGTGCCATTGCCAGACTTCAACGACGCCTACCAAACCCAACGCGTCCTCGAAGCCGCATTAGTCGCCGCAAACGAAAAAAGATGGGTTAAATTAGACGAAATAAAATAGAATCGTAAAAAAACAATTCTATAAAATTAACGTAACAGGTTACGGAAATTTTTAAACGATAAGGTATCTTTAAAAATTTATTATTGATTTAATTTTAGAGAAACATCGAATAAATAATTGATCGGTTCTCCCAATAATGAATTTTTTAGAGATACCCCATTCGTTGAAATTCAAATACAATCCGTATAAAAAATTTTACAAAAAAGAAGGAGGAATTTATGTCGCTTTGGAAGATAGCTTTTCGTAGTATTCAATTTCGCTATTTGTCGTCTATTTTGACGGCATTTTCGATGTCGCTCGGCGTTGCGTTGATAGTAACTGTCCTCGTGATTCACGGCGTGCTTGATAATTCATTCAAGCGTAGCGCTCAAGGTTACGATTACATTATTGCGGGCAAAGGCAGTCCGATTGACGTGGTTTTAAGCACGGTGTTTTATTTACGTCAACCTGTAGGCGGCGTTGCGGATACGTACTTACAAAAATTCCAGCGCGGCGAATACCGCCATCTGGTCGATGAAGCAATACCGTTGACAATAGGACATCATTTTCGCGGTTCGACTTTAGTCGGCACTACTCCGGCGTTCTTTGAAAAATTACGTTTCAGAGGAGATCAACATTACAAATGCGCCGAAGGAAATTTTTTCAAAAGCGCCGATCTCTACTCGGCTGTTTTAGGGTCGCAGGCTCGCAAAAAAACAGGACTAAAAATAGGCGAACAATTCGTGCCGGAAAATATGCCGAACCCCGATGGAACAGTTGACAAAGACGACGACGATCACCACGATCCGTTCAAAGTCGTAGGAATAATGGAACCGACAGGAACGCCAAACGATAACGTAATTTTTGTCAATATCGACGGCTTTTACGATATGCACCAAATCGACGATCACGATAAAAAACATAGCAAAAGTTACTCGGCGCTTTTGTTGTTCCTTGCAAGAAAATCAATCAAACCTGAAGGCAAAGCAATAGACCCGAAAGCGCCGGATTTTAACCCGTCGGCAATGATGGAAGAACGGGCTTATATTAGTATTGGCGCGACGGAGTTGCCGGCGGTATTGGAAGAGACGCCGGACGTTCAAGCGGTATCTCCGGTAAATGAAATTACGATGCTTCTTGAGAATATAGTTGGCAACGTTCAAATGGTGTTATTATTTTTGGCGGTATTGATTGTTATTGTCGCGGGAATTGGGATGATGGTTAGCATTTACAATTCGATGAGCGAGCGTAAACAAGAAATCGCAATAATGCGAGCGCTGGGAGCAAGACGTTTTACGGTTATGTCAATTATACTTTTGGAGTCGATTTTGCTTTCAATTGGCGGCGGTTTTCTTGGATTATTTTTGGGGCATACGTTGGTTGGCAGTATTAGTCCTTGGATTTCGCAATATACCGGTATTATTGTTCATGCTTGGGATTTTAGATTAAGCGAATGTTTTTTGATTCCGGGACTTGTTTTGCTTGCATCGATAGTCGGCTTTTTACCCGCCGCCGTTGCATACAAACAAGACGTAGCAACTTCGCTAGCGCCATAAAATTTTTTTGTAACCCTTCACGAGAATTTTAAGCGACAGATTTTAGGGTGTAGGGGTTAGGGGGTAAGGTGTAGTTTTTTAGAAAACTAGAGAACAGTTTTTTGTTACAAAAAATTGTTCCTATTGTCCCATTTATCCCTCCTGTCCCTAAAAAATCGCCAATACGTAATTTGCTAAAAAAATTCCGTGAACGGTTACCTCCAAAATGAATTTTTAGAGGTAACTCAATAGGGAGTTTCTAAAAACTCATTTGTTCAGGTAGGCGGCGTTTCGCCGAAACGCCGCATTAGAGTTTATGTCGCTAATAAATTTTATTACTTCACAACGTATAAAATACATTTATTTACACGTTATGAATTATTTAAATTTAATAATTATTTTATGCGTATTGCGGCGTTTCGGCGAAACGTCGCCTACCTTTTTACAAAAAATAGGTTTTTAGAAATTCCCAATAGTAATCAAAATATTAGTTGCTAACAATTTTAACAAATATTAAAAAAATCATGTCAAAAGAAAAAGAATTTGATCAAGTATTAACAAAGGTAACGGATGAAGATTTAGGCGAAACCGGCGTGCGTGTAGGTTATCGTGCGGTGAGTGTTTTGGCGATATTGGCGTTTTTTTTATCTTTGTTTACGCCTTTGATGTTATTGAGTATGTGGTTTGTGCTTTGTCCGTTGGTAGGTTTATTGTGTGGCGTTTGGGGTCTTTTTCGGATACTTTCGTCTCCATTTGATTATACGGGTCGTGGTTTTGCGGTGGCTGGTATAATTGTATCGTTTGTATTTGCGTTGGTTGCCGGTATTTTTGGGGTGTGGCAATATTATTATTCTGTTCCGGTTGGTTATACGGTTGTAGATTTTTTGGAATTTCGTCCTAACGAAGACAAGTACAAAGATAACAAGTACAATATAAATCCGCGTATTTTAGAGTTAGCGGCGGAACATCGTAAGGTTTATATTCGCGGTTATATGATGCCCGGAAATCAATTAGCGGGAATACAAGATTTCATGATGGTAAGGTCAAAAGCGCATTGTAAATTTTGTGCGCCGGAGAAAAATCCTTTTGACATGGTTACTGTTCATTGTATGGGCAATTTGAGAGCGTCGTTCCGAATGAACGCCGCACACGTCGGAGGAGAATTATATTTTAATGAAAACTTCAGATACGGCGAATTACCTTTCCATATCGACGCTGACCTGTTCAAATAAAAAAATCTTTTTAAATGGAAAAGTCAAAATACGGATGCGAAATGCTGAATTAAAAATCTTTAATTTAGCATTCCGCATTCAGCATTCCGAATTTAAAAAAGTCTTTATCTTGCGGAACTAATTTATATGATATAAAATTATAAACAATTCTGAATTTTTAATTCTGAATATTCTTGTTTATGAACAGATCGCATTAGAATTTTGACATTTATTAGCGTAAGAGTTTCTTTTTTACAAAGACATTTTGCGGCGGTAAGTGGGCTTTAATTTGCGATAGTTTAGAAAATTTATGGTGGGCAATTAAGTTATATTTTAAAATAAGAGAGTAATAATAATGGCAAAAAAGTTATCCAAACATACGCGTTGGAGCGCCGCGCAGGAAACTGATGAATTTATATTTGCGGTATGCGATCGTTATTTTTATCAACTTGGTTTACGAGATAGCGGCGGCGATAACAACCGCCATCATCACGGCGCCGCAACTTCGGTAGCGAATTGGGTTCGACGCGTAAAAAAACGTACCGATATTACGCGTGAAAGAATATATCCGATTTTTTGGGAAGCCTGTAATCGCGGTTTTTTGTTATTACAACCTCCTACGGAAAATAAGTTGACGCAGAAGTTGCGCGAGACGTTTCAACTTGGCGACTATCGCGGCGAAATAATCGTAGTCAACGTAAACAAAGAATCAGCGGCACGGCATGTAACATCTACGGCGGCTGATTTGATTGTTAAGTTAATAGAAGACGTCGGCGCTGAAAAGGCAAAAAAATTTCCAGACGATCCCGAAAAACAAGCGGTACATCTTGGCATGGGCGCAGGTTATGCGGCAATGTTAGTTGCGCAAAGATTAGCGTCGAAAATAAAATCGGGCGATTCCGTTCCGCAATTAGTTTTACACGCAATATCGACGGGCGGTTTTTTGCCAAACGAACCTCATAAAGCGCCATCGACTTATTTCACTTATTTTGAGCCGGATTGGACGAATATAAAATTCGTAGCGTTATTTTCAGAGACGGTCGTCGGTCAAGAAGATTACGAAAAAATGAAATTGAATCCGGGCATAAAGACTTCTTTTGACAAACGCGATGAAATCGATATTATTGTTACGTCGCTTGCGGCGGCGGATCACGAACACGGACTCCTCGTGCGTTATTTGACGTATCTGGTTGACGAAGGTTTAATTGACAAAGGCGTATTGGACAAAATGTTTGCGGAAGGTTGGGTCGGCGACGTGCAATTTAGACCTTATTCAGTAAATGCGCCGTTGCCGAATGAAGTTTGTCCGGTACGGGCGGTTACGCTTTTTGAACTAGACGAATTAGTAAAAATGGCAAAAGAAGACAACGGCAAACACGTCGTACTCGTAGCAGGACCATGCGGCGAATGCGGTAAAACAAAAAAACATGCGCTATTGCCTTTGATAGCAAATGAAAATTTAAGATTGTGGACTCATCTTGTTACAGACGTAAGAACGGCACGCGAATTATTGTGCATGAATAAATAAAGTAAACCGCTCACGGAATTTTTAATGATAGATTTTAGATGATTAGAATGTAAGGGATAGGGTGTAGCGGGAACAGATAGAACAAATATTTATTGTTACAATAAATCTATCCTCCATCCCCTAAAATTCTACGCTTCTAAAATCTCGTGAACGGGTTACAAAATTCCTTTAACGTTTATTTTGTGAAGTGTGAATAATTGGAGATATGATTTTATGAAAATATATATTTCGGGTAAATATTTTGAGCGGTCGGAGGCAAGGGTGAGTGTTTTCGATCATGGATTTCTTTATGGCGACGGCATATTTGAGGGGATGCGTTCTTATAGCGGCAAGGTATTTCGGTTAAGCGATCATATTGAGCGTTTGTGGGAATCGGCGAAAGGTATAGCGTTGGAGATTCCGTTTAGCGAAGTTGAGATGGAGCGTGCGGTCAATGATACGTTGTTGTTGAATGGGATTAGCGACGGTTATATTCGGTTGATAGTAACGCGCGGCGAGGGGACGCTTGGGTTGGATCATCATTTATGTCGCGAGCCGCAAGTGATTATTATTGCGGATAAGTTAGCGCTTTATCCGAATGAACTTTATGAGAACGGTTTGGAGATTGTTACGGCGTCGACGATACGGGTAAATCCGTCGATGTTGAGTCCGCAAGTTAAGTCGTTGAATTATCTGAATAATATTTTGGCAAAAATTGAGGCGTACAAGGCTGGTTGTGCGGAGGTATTGATGTTAAATTCACGCGGCGAGGTCGCCGAATGTTCCGGCGATAATATATTCATTTACAAACGCGGCGAACTACGGACGCCGCCGCCGGAAGCGGGAATTTTGGAAGGGATTACGCGGCGCGTCGTATTAGAGATTGCGGTAAAGACAGGGTTGCGGGTAAAGGAAACGCCGATGACACGGCATGACGTTTTTACCGCAGACGAATGTTTTTTAACCGGAAGCGCGGCGGAACTAATACCAGTCGTAAAATTAGACAACAGAATTATCGGCAAAGGAAAACCAGGCGAAATAACAAAAAAATTATTAAAACTATTTCAAGAAGAAACAAGAAAATAACTTTTTAAAAATTCGGAATTTCAGAATTGCTGAATTAAGAAGGAACGCAGGCGGGACGCCTGCAATTTGCCGCAAGGCAAAAAAAAAACTGTTGAGATGTTAAACCTCGCTCATTGGCGGTTGAGTACAACCGCATGCAGGCGAGACGCCCGCGATCCTGAAATGTAGGCGGGACGCCCACGATCCTGAAATGCAGGCGGGACGCCCGCGATCTTGAAATGCAGGCGAGACGCCCGCGATCCTTCAATCAGTCCTATTTGTCCCTAAAATAATCCTTCTAATCTGGTAATATGTGGATCATTTTTTGTTCACAGATTACACAGATTAAAAAGATTTTTTGTTTTGACGGGGAAGCATTGACAGACTTTTTGGCGTCTCTAAAAATTCATTTTTTTGCAAAAAGGTAGGCGGTGTTTCGCCGCTGTGTTTATTTTTTGGGTCGCAATGGAGTTTATGTTACCAATAAATTTTAATAATTCATAAAGCCTACAATATGTTCATTTTAGACGTGCGAAATATTAAAATTTATTGATGTCGTAAACCGTAATGCGGTCCAAAATTAAACACTGGGCGAAACGCCGCCTACCTGGACAAATGAATTTTTAGAGACGCCCTTTAATTCCTCATTCCGAAATTCCCTCTTTACACTTAACTATTATGCGACGGATTTTTTTATTTATTTTATTTTTTGTAACGATAAATAGAGTTTTTGCGTTTGATTTTGGGATTGATTCTGGCGTTGAATTTGAAGTTGGCGCGATTTCTGATGCGGAGTTGGTTGGCGAGCGGATGCGTAGTAAATGGCAACCGCTTGATCAATTGCCGAAAGCGTTTCTTGACGAGCCAGATATACGTCAACTTAAAGGGAAACATATTATCTTGTACACGGATGTTAAATCTTGCGCGGCGGTTGATAATTTACCGCAGATATTTGATCAGATGGTTTCTGAGTTGTGCGTATATTTTGGTTTGGATTTGGGGCGTTATGATAAATTTTTTGTGCGCGGTTTTTTGATAGATGATATGGTCAAGTTTAGCAAGTATGATGTTCTTGGCGGCATGAAGGAGTTGCGTTATGGTTATTCGTTGCGTAATCAAATTTGGGTGCGTTATCAATCTACTGAATATTATCAACGTCATTTATTTTTGCACGAAGGGGTTCATGCGTTTATGTTTTATGCGTTTGGTAAGTCGACGCCGTTTTGGTATTGCGAAGGCATGGCGGAAATGTTGGCAACGCATAAAATCGACGACGGCAAGTTGCGGCTTGGTTGTTTTCCGTCAAATGTTTCGGCAACGGCTGGTTTGGGCAGAATTGAAACAATTCAAAGATTGGTTAAAAATTTTGACGCAGCTATTGACAACAAAATTGACGGCAAAGTTGATCTCAATATTGGCGGTAATAAAGTTGGCGTTAAAGTTGGCAATAAGATTATTAATGATGTTAAAGATATGGGAGTGATTGATGTTGGAGATTTGGGATATTTATTTTCGTTGGGCGTCGATGGGACGGGCGAGCGGGTTGAGTTGTATGCGATGTGTTGGGGTTTTGTGATGTTTTGCGATAATCATCCGCGTTATCGAGCGGCGTTTCGGCGTTTAGCGTTTAGGTTGACGGATTCAAATACGGATTTTGCGCGGCGTTTTATAATGCTTATTTCTTGCGAGCGTAAGATTGATGTTGAGGCGGCGCGGTTAAGTTTGGAGGTTGACTGGAATGATTTTAGGCGGAATATTTGTTATGGTTATGATTTTAGTCGTGCGGCGATAGATTTTAATTGTCAGTTAGGCGCGGGCGCTAATTTGAATAATGTAAGTATTGCAAATAATGTAACGAAAAATAACGATAATAATTTATCTAGCGAAGTTGTTATTCGTGCGGATAGAGGTTGGCAATGTAGCGGGTTAAGGTTGGAGGCGAACCGCCGTTATAATTTTACCGCTACGGGGAGTTTTCAACTTGCGGACAAGCCGGCGATCTGGAAGTCGGAAGCGAATGGAATAACGATAAAATATAATCAAGGAGCGCCGGTTGGTAAATTATGCGCAATGATTATTTCTGATGTAGAAGCAAAAAAGTTAGAATCAAAATTACAGGTCTTAAATTCACGAAAATCGTTATTGCCGGAATATAAAATTATCGGCGCAAACGCAACATGGAAACCTCAAAAAAACGGTTTACTATTCCTAAAAATAAACGATCCTGCAAATAGCCTCAAAGATAACAATGGAAATATATCAGTAAAAATTCAAGACGAAAAAGAAAAAAAATAGAGAAATGACGAGACAAAAAATAATTAAGTTTCTGCGTAATTATTCAGTATCATATTTATTGTAACTGTTCATGGAAAATTGTTTATTCAATTATGTTTTGGCAATTTTGAGGGACGAGTGGGACATGAGGAGGGACAAATGAGACAATTTTTTTTATAACAAAAAATTGAAAAGGAACGCAACCGTCTCGGCTACAATTTGCCGGAAGGCAAACAAAAAGGCTGTTGAGATTTTAACCTCGCTCATTTGCGGTTGAGTACAACCGCTTGCAGGCGAGACGCCCGCGATCCTGTGATGCAGGCGTTCCGCCCGCGAATCTGACGAAACACCAGGCGAAATGTTTACGATCCTGAAATGCCTGTGATCCTGGAATGCAGACGAGACCAACGGATCGCGGGCGTCCCGCCTGCACTTTGCCGCAAGGCAAACAAAAAGGCGGTTGCGATTTTAACCTCACTCATTAGCGGTTGAGTACAACCGCATGCAGGCGAGCCGCCTGCGATCCGTCTGACGATTTTTTGTAACAAAAAATTATCCTACTTATCCCTCATGTCCCTAGTGGAAAAAAATATTTATTGTTACGAAAATTGTCCCGCTACACACTACACCATATCCCCTAAAAATCTTTTGCTTAAATTTATATGTGAACAGTTACAAAATATTTATTTTATAACCTAACCTCATTTTCACCTAATTTTTCTTAACTTAACAACATCAGTAGCAACAAAGCCCACACAAAACAAACCTCCTTACCTAATTTTTTATGTCGGTTAAAGGTTACAAAACAATACGCAAACAAAATATAATTGTAAAATAAAAACGTTTTTGTTGGCAACAGATACGCCCTTTTCGCTTGCACTTGACCTGTAATTTATACATTTTAACACTTGGTAAATATTATGTTGACTCTGTTATTTATAATAGGTTGTCATGTCTGTTTTCGATTCTCCGAAATAAATAATTATCGTTACAAAAATATACCTTATTAAAAATCTTTTTTATTCCAGTAAAACTCGCTTACTTCTTTGGCTAAATATAATTGTAATATATACCTATTTTGATACTATAAAATCGAAGGTCATATTATTACGTACAACACAAGATATTCCAGACTGATCAGGAAAACGATATTTTTCATTTATCAGTTGTTTTATTTCAACTACTCTATCTGATCCATCTCCTGCTTGGCTATCTTTGATAGGAACAACTTTAACTGCACCGAGAATATAAATTTTATGTTCTCCTTGTAATACGCCGTGTATTTTATAATAACCGTTTGAATCTATTTGTCCTAATACTGTTCCGCCAGATTTTTCAAACACTATCGAACCTACAGTAAGTGGCATACCATCTTCAAACAAAACACGACCTTCGACCGTATATGTCTTTGTACATCCGACAATAAGTAATATAAACAAACCAAGTACAAAAAAAATTTTTACATCAATCATTGTTAAGTCATCCATTTAATCAATATTTTCTTCATGCGGTTTACCATCGTCAACAACTCCAAGTTGACATATAACCAAAGGCGACCACCATACATTACCACTTTTTACTGTTCCATCACCGAAGAGAAACAAACAACTATTCGGATGTGCAGAACCAAATGAATATTGGAACGGATGCCCATTGGAGAAAGCATCGGATTCTCTAACTAAAATTTGTTGTATTTCACCTGTATTCTCAAGTCCACGTACAAAACTGATTTGTCGCCCGTTATTACCAGATGACAAAATTCCACAATCCCAAATATGACCATCGGGAAATGGATTATTACATTGATTTATTCGTGAAATCGGAATATGTTTTTCACCAATGATAATTTGGTTACTTGCACCATCAACAAATCGTGAAAAATCATCACGCGGATGCCAATTACGGTAATCTAATTTTCCATTTTTGTTGTTACTATTATCTTCAACAAACGCAACTCGAAAGGGACCATGATGATCGTGATAATGTTTTGGATCAACAGGATCCCAGCACTTATCCCACTTAGTTTCCCAAGAATTACCATTATTGTCGAATGAAGAATCAAGATAACGTTTGGGATTATTGGGGGCATATCCACGACTCATTGGAATAGCATAATCACAAAGAGGTCCAAGCGGACGATCATTTCCATTGTTCCATTTAGTTTTGTTGAAATTTTTAGATTTGTGTTTACAATTATTACTTCGTCGTGCGGGACAATTGAAGATAGGAATATTGTCAATTTTATTTTGTTCATCATTCGTGAGTGTTTTCCACCACGTCCCATTTATTGGCAATTCACAATCATTTGATTTTGATGAAATAATATTCCAAACTATTTCATGCTCACAATAAGGAGTTAAGAGCATGAATAACGAAGGACGCACATTACCAATTGTCGCAGGTGGTAATCCATGTTGTACTTCATGAAATTTCTGAACAGATTCGCCAAGTCTTTTCAGTCGGCTTTGACATTGTAATAATCTTGAACGCTCACGTTCTTTTAACATGATTGGTACAAACATACCAAACAACATCAAAAAAATGATGATTATCACAATAATTTCAATAAAAGTAAAAGCTGCATTTTTTGACATTTTTTAATCAATCAGATATATAAATATAATTGTAACATATTTAATAAACAACATATGTGATTTTTCTTCTTATGTAATTTTTTATAAGTAACATATTGGATAAACCATCATTATTGTCCATACGTTTCTTTTTGTATAGTAAGTTGTTCAATGTATATTCTATTTATTTCATTAGGAAGATCTCTATATTGAGGATCTGTATATACTGAACCATTACCAATAGATTGATATACATTTATACTTTTCTCACTTTAAAATGCGTTTTTTTTTAATTTTTTTGTATGTGGAAATTTTCGGCGAGTAGTGTGCGTATTGACGCCTTGTGTTTTTTTATGTTTTTGAAAAAATCTTTACA
>JAISLW010000489.1 GCA_031277105.1 Planctomycetaceae bacterium
CCCTTGCCTAAATTAACACCCAAATTAACATTGGCTGTAACGTCAATATTCAAATTGACTTCGGCGTTGAGTTCTGACAAACAATTTGTCTTTTTCATGTTATGCTCCTTTACTGTAAAGGGTTAAACAAATAGTAAAAAATTATTAATAGCAACCAAATCTAATTTCGCAAAAAACTTTTTTGCGTAAGAGTATCCCTAAAAATTCATTTTTTTGTAAAAAGGTAGGCGGTGTTTCGCCACTGCGTTTATTTTTTGGGCCGCAATACGTGTGAAACAATTATTAAATTTTATTAATTCATAACGTGTAAAATAGATGTATTTTATACATTGTGAAATAATAAAATTTATTAGCAACATAAAATCTATTGCGGCGTTTCGGCGAAACGCCGCCTACCTGACAAATGAATTTTTAGAGATGCCCGTAAGTTAAAAATTAAATTTGTCGCAATTAAACCAAACACATTTTTCGTTACAAAAATTCAAGAGCAAAAAATTCGATCCACAGATTACACAGATTAAAAAAATTATTTTTTAAAATCTTTCTAATCTGCGTAATCTGTGGACAAAAAAATTTGATCTCTTTTGATCTCAATTTTTGTAACACGAGGGCGGTAGTATAAATCATTTCTCAAAATAACACAATACCAGTCTGCAAATATTTTCAGAATTTTTTGATTTGCGCGATTTTTAAACTATTCGCACTTGAGTTTTCGTTTACCTTCGCCTGCCTAGCTTTCGGACGGCAGGCTTTTACGCTTTTAAATCGATGAATTTCAAGTACGAGCAGTATATACTAATGGGTATCTCTAAAAATTCAATTTTTTGCAAAAAGGTAGGCGATGTTTCGCCACTGTGTTTATTTTTTGGGTCGCAATACGCATAAAATTATTATTAAATCTTAATATTTCATAACGTATGAAATAAATCTATTTTAGGCGTTGTGAAATATTAACATTTATTAGCGACATAAACTCTACTGCGGCGTTTCGGCGAAACGCCGCCTACCTGAACAAATGAATTTTTAGAGACGCCCAAATAATAGTTCCGACAACTTACAGCCGAGATGGTTGCGTTTCTTCTATTCTGTGGATAAAAAAATTGATCTTTACATGATGCTTATATTTTTGTTATTATTATAATGTGCGTTCAAATGTAAACCGATTAAAAAAAAATTGGCGACGATTGCTGAATTTCAAGTACGTACAGTATAATTTTTGTATCAAGAAAGATAAAATGTTATGTTTTATGTAACCGTTCACGAAATTTTAAAATCGTAGAATTTTAGAGGATAGGGTATAGGTGTAGTGGATAGATTTATTGTAACAATAAATATTTGTCCGATCTGTCCCGCTAGGGACAACATGTTGGTAGAAAAGCAAGGTCAAAAATATATTTGTCCCGCTAGGGACAACATGTAAATACAATCTTAACCCTCATTGCGTCCTTAACGGGACGCTAAAAATACGTATCATTTTTTTCTACCAACATGTTGTCCCTAACGGGACAAGTATTTATTGTTACGAAAATTGTCCCGATCCATTTCGACCTGTCAACAAAAGAATAATAAAAAGAAAAGAACAATTTTTTGTAACAAAAAATCTGTTCTCTAGTTTTCTAAAAAACTAACTCGCTATTCCCTTAAAATCTATCGCTGAAAATTTTCTTGAACTGTTACTTATTTCCAATGTTTATTTAATTCGGCGTCTATAGTTAGCGGGACTTTTAACGGTTGGTCTAAGGTCATTGTTTTTGTAACGATTTGTTTTAATTGTTCGGCGTGTTCGTTTGTTACTTCGTAAACTAATTCGTCGTGTATTTGAATTAGCAAGTTTGCTTTTATTTCCGGCGGTATATTTGTTTTTAATTTTACCATTGCCATTTTTATTAAATCGGACGCTGTTCCTTGAATTACTGTATTTATTGCCATTCTTTCCGCTTGCGTTAAACTTCCTCGTCTTTGCGAGCGAATAACGCCTTCGTGGAATTTGCGTTGTCTTCCGAATAAAGTTGCGACGTAACCGTTTTTTATACAGTTATCTAAAATTGAGTCGAGATAAATTTTAATTTGCGAATATTTTTCAAAATAATTATCGATGAATTTTTGCGCATCTTTATCAGAAATGCCTAATTGTTTCGCTAGTCCAAACGAGGTTTGTCCGTAAATTACTCCGAAGTTTACAGCTTTTGCGGTTCGTCTCATTTCATCATTTACGTTTTCCGGCGTTACGTTGAATACTTCGCTTGCGACTCTTGTATGAATATCTTCGTTGTTCCAAAACGCTTCGCACAACCTTTCGTCTTCCGAGAAATGCGCCAACACCCGCAACTCTATCTGCGAATAATCACACGACAACAATAGATCATAACCTTCGCCGGCTTTGAACGCTTTCCTTATTTCGCGTCCGCTTGCGGTGCGTACAGGTATATTTTGCAAATTCGGATTGCTTGAACTCAAACGTCCCGTAACAGTCGATACTTGATTAAAAGAACTATGAATCCGCCCCGTTACCGGATGTATCAACTCCGGCAAAGCATCAACGTATGTTCCTTTTAATTTTGCAAGTTGTCTGTACTCCGAAACCTTCGCCGGCAACGGATGTATCAACGCCAACTCCTCCAAAACCTCAATATCCGTACTTTGCGCCGACGTTTTCGTCTTCTTTACGCCGCGCAATTTTAACTCGTCAAAAAGCACGACGCTAAGCTGTTTAGGCGACGATATGTTAAACTCATGTCCCGCAATTTGAAATATTTCACGCTCAAGACAAGATAACTCATTTGCAAAACGACCGCTTAACGCGCCCAAAATATCCGTGTCAACCGTTACCCCGACAAACTCCATCGCCGCCAAAACACCCACAAGCGGCAACTCCAAATCCGTCATTAAACGATATATCTCCGGCTTCGACTCCATCCGCGACTTCAAAATCGGATACAACAACCACGCTACCAGCGCATCCTCGCCCGCATATTCATTTAGCAGATACGTTTGCACTTCGTTCATCAAACGTTGTTTTTTTCCCTTGCCTGTTAGTTCGTTGATTTTTATTGTTTTGTGATTTAGATAAAATTCGGCTAACTCGTCGAGATTATGATTTATTGCGTCCGTGCGTAACAAATAATCCGCAATCATCGTATCAAAAACCATCCCGTTTAACTTAACTCCCTTGTTCAACAAAACCACAATATCATATTTTAAGTTTTGACCTATTTTTGCAATCGCCGCATCTTCAAGTACCGGACGCAACCGCTCAATCGCCGCATCAAAATTTAACGTCAAAGCGCCAAGAGGTCCCAAAAAAGGTAAATACCACGCTTCGTCGTCTTGCCACGAAAACGAAAAACCGACTATATCCGTATATCGCGGCGACGTCGCCTCAAAACGTAAATCTACCGGAATCGTTTCCGTATCAAAAGCAAACATTTTCACTTCCGATAATTTTGCCAAAAACTCGTCAAACAACTCCATCGTATCCACAAGATGATACATCGGCGATTGCGGAAATTTTACAGAAACGCCATCCGAAACGCCGCCCGCAACTTCATCAGAATTATCGCCCGTTTCGGAATCGAATTTTAATATTAGACCTGATTGATTTTTTGTCGCCGCATTGTTGCTCGGCGGCAGATTGTCGTTTAAGTTTAATTTTGACAAGAGCGATTTGAAACCGAATCTGTTAAACAATTCGCGTAATTTTTCATTGTTAAATTCTTTTTTAAATTCGCAATTTTGCCAATCTATTTCAAGCGGCACGTCGTCGCGTAACTTTACTAATTCGCGACTCAACAAAGCGGCTTCGCGCCCGTTTTTGATATTTTCTTGTTTCTTTTTGCCGTTAATTTTATTTACGTTATCGAGTATCGATTCAAGATTGCCGAATTCGTTTAGGAGTTCTGTTGCGGTTTTAGCGCCGATGTTTTGCACGCCTGGAACATTATCGGTTTTATCGCCGACAAGAGACTGGAAATCAACAACCTGATCCGGCAAAATCCCCCAATCGATAAGAAGTTCTTCGGCGCGATAAAAACTATGTTTGCGTAAATTGTAAAGCGTAACTTGCGGCGAAATTAATTGACGACAATCTTTATCTGCCGTTACAATTATACAGTTCCCGTTTTGCTCCTTGACCAAACGCGCAACCGTCGCCATTACGTCGTCCGCCTCAAATCCAATTACGCCAAAAGACGGAATACGCATCGCTTCAAGAATCTCACGCACACACCCAATTTGAGGACGCAACTCGTCAGGCATCGGAGAACGATTCGTTTTATACTCGTTGTAAATTTTTGTACGAAAAGTTTCACCGTGCATGTCAAACGCACAAAAAAAATAATCCGGCTTATGCTTCTCTATCAATATAAAAATATCACGAACAAAACCATAAACAGCCCCAACAGGCTCGCCTTGAGGACTACTCATCGGCGGCAATGCGTGAAAAAGTTGATAAAGAATCCCATGAGAATCAAGAACACAAATCGTTTTATTAGTCAACATATTTTTTTATTTTTAAATTGAATTTATTTTTTGGTAACTGTTCACGGAAATTTGTCTATCAAATTACGTTTTGACAATTTTTGAGGGACAAGTGGGACATGAGGGACAAATGGGACAATTTTTTTGTAACAAAAAATCAGGCTACTGGATCGCAACCGTCCCGCCTGCTATTTGCCGATAGGCAAACCAAAAGGCGGTTGCGATCAAA
>JAISLW010000490.1 GCA_031277105.1 Planctomycetaceae bacterium
GTTTGTTTTGTGGGGGCTTTGTTGCTACTGAGGTTGTTTTGTTCAGAAAAATAAGGTAAAAATGAGGTTAGGGAAAATAAATTTTTAACCGTTCACGAAAATTTAAGCAAAAGATTTTAAACTGTTCGCACTTGAGTTTGCGTTTACCGCCGCCTGCCTAGCTATCGGACGGCAGGCTTTGACGCTTTTAAATCGCTGAATTTCAAGTACGAGCAGTATAGAGGATAGGGAATAGGGCGTAGGGTGTAGCGGGACAAATTAAAAAAAAATCCGCAGATTAAACAGATTAAAAGGATTATTTTAAATGTAAAATTAAAATCTTTAATTCCGAATTCCGAATTTAACAAAACTCATCCTTTATCTAAAAAAATTGTTTATCTTACTTCTTGTTCTATTTCGCCGTATATTGTCAGTAATTTATTTATTTCGATTTCGTTAAAATTATTTTCTTTTAAGATATTTCGGAATAGGTCAATTGGATCGATTTGTTCTAGCGTTATATCTTGTTCGGGCTGCAATTGAATTTGACTAAAATTATTATTACGAACTCTAACAATATTTATCAAATCTTTATTATCTTGTTCCGAAACAATTTCATCGACTTTGTTAAATAAATCCGGCAAAACATCCGAGCCGTTATACGAAACCTCGACAAACGATTTTATATTTTTTGGCAATTCCCTAATTGCCGTTTCAATTTCAGTTATATCGCCTTCGATGCGGGTTACGTTTACGAATTTCGGCGTTGGCAAGATTTCTATTTCGGCATTGCGTCCGTTAAATTCGACCAAAACGACAGATTTAACTTGCCCCGCTTCGTCAAAACTCATCGGAATAGGCGAGCCGCTATAACGACACTTTTCACTCTTGCCTACGCGTTGCGGAATATGCAAATGACCAAACGCAAAATAATCTACGCCGTCGGGAAATAAATCCAAACCGACTTGTCCCAGCGAGCCGACATGAATTTCCCGCACGCCTTCCGATGTTTTGGCGCCTGCGACAAATAAATGTCCCGATAAAATAAACGGAATAGGCTTGTCGCCGCGTAAATGTTCGGCTTGTTGAGCGATTTCGGCATAATGTTTTTTTACGCCGTTAATTATTTTTTGTTCTCTGCTTTCGACAGATTCGCCTATTTCAAACCGCCGCATATCGCCGTCCCGCAAAAAAGGAACAGCGCCAATTAACATCAATAACTCCCTAAAACCGCTAGCATCCGGCTTGCCATAAACCTCAACCAACTCACGCCCAATATCCGGCGCGCCAATTACGTAAATATTAAAAAGCGATAATAACCTAGACGGCGCATCAAGCAAATAAGGCGAATCATGATTGCCCGCAACAATCGCCGATAAACAACCAGTCGCAGATAACTCCTTCAAAAAATTAAAATAATCGCTTTGAGTTTCGGCGCTAGGCGTCGATGTGTCAAAAATATCGCCCGATACCAACAACACATCTACTTTGCGACTCTTTATCGTTTCAATTAACCAAACAAGAAAATTTTGAAACTCGTCCCGCCGCGTCTGACCCTTCCACGTATGACCCAAATGCCAATCCGACGTATGCAATAATAACATCTTTTAAAATTATAATTTCAAATTAAAAACTCATGTTACGCATCATACGCAGAAACAAGGCTAAATATAGTAACTATATTCGGTCTGAATTTGACCGCCTGCGTAACGTGAGTTATTTATTGCTATTGACAATCTTGATTAACTTATTACAATGCCCGCTCTGCAATTTTGATGAAACAAAATGTAATGTAAATAACGTAATAAATTTTCCACAAAATTAACCAATATTCCACAAACTTAACTAACTCCAATTTAACAATTCAACAAAACTTTCAACAAATTAAATTTAACCATTCAACAATCCCCCCAATATTATGTCAAATCCAAACGATATTTATAACACTCAAAAAAACGATCCAAACCAACCCACAATCAATATCCAAATTCCGCCCCAAAAAACGTCGCTAGGTTGCGGCTCGTTATTTTTGCAATTTATTGTTAGCGTCGCAATCTTTTTTGCTTGCGGTTTCTTGTTTATTGTTTTTATCGCCGCAATCGGCGCAACAATGTCGGAGTCAATAGAAGAGTTATCTCATCGTGAAACTTTACTGTCGGAAAAATTCGTCAAAGGCAACGCTAAATCCAAAAACAAAATTGCCATCCTCACAATCTCCGGCATAATTAAATCCGAAGACGACGGCTTTGTCGCAAAACAAATTCGCCAAATTACAAACGATACTAACGTTAAAGCCGTAGTGTTACGCGTCGATTCGCCAGGCGGCACAATCAGCGGAAGCGATTATTATCTGCACTTAATGAAAAAAATGAAAGTTGAACGGAGCTTGCCTATTATTGTTAGCATGGGTTCTGTTGCGGCAAGCGGCGGCTATTACGTCTCCATGATCGGCGACGAAATTTACGCCGAACCAACAACAATCACCGGATCAATCGGCGTAATCATTCCATTGTTCAACGCCGAATCACTCTGCGAAAAAATCGGCGTCCATTCAACGCCCGTCGTAAGCGGCAACCTAAAAACTATGGCAAGCATAACAAAAGCCCCAACAGAAGAAGAACTCACAATATGGCAAAATTTAGTTAATGACAGTTTCAAACAATTCAAAGACGTGATCAAAGACGGACGAAAAAATTTCGACGAAAACCCCGAATTACTAGATAAATTAGCGACAGGACAAATTTACAACGCAAACGAAGCAAAAGAAAACGGACTAATCGATAACATCGGTTTCATCGACGACGCCATCGAAAAAGCTATAAGTTTATCCGGCTTGAGTGAATTTGAATTGAAAGTAATCAAATACAAACCCAAAGCCGCATTCGTTGAAGCGCTACTAGAAGGCAAAATTAAATCAAACCCGCTAAACGCCGAAAATATCAGCGACGCCACAACGCCAAAAATTTACATGATCATGCCACAAGTCTTGCCCGTAAAATAAAAAAAAGGTAACCGTTCACGGAATTTTTTTTAGTAAATTACGTATTGGCGATTTTTGAAGGACAATAGGGCGTCTCTAAAAATTCATTTGTCCAAGTAGGCGGCTAAAAAAATTAAACGCCGTGCCGAAACGCCGCCTACCTTTTTACAATTTACAAAAAATAAGTTTTTAGAAGTTCCCTTTAGGAAATTAGTTGTGCGAGTTTACGATATTTTATATTTTCTTGAGCAGATATTTTTTCCGTTGTGGGCAAAACAGCAAGCGGAAGCGGAAGCGGAAGCGGAAGCGGAAGATTCTGAAGTTTTAACCTTAACGGGCAAACGTTCAATAATTCGTAGCGGCGGCGTGATTGGTTTATTGTTTCATTATTGGGGCGGTTGGTTTAGGCGAATATTTTCGTTGGATCGTGTTGGGACGTTGATTAGTATTTTTATTCATTTGTTAATATTTCTATTGCTCTCTTTCTTTTTTTTTCCGTTGCCGTATGAGGACGGTCTGATTGATATTATTGCAAGACAAGGCGAATATGTTTTAACTGAAATTAAGTCAGACGCCGACGTAAGATTGATCGATCCGCTTCAACCGCAAGAAAAAGACGCAGGCGAAAATGCAAACAAATTGCAAAAAGAAATCGGCGATCTTGCAATCAAAACCGACGATGTAAATCAAGATCAAACGCAGCCGCCATCAGTTCCTAATACAACTGCCGAAATAACTTTGCCGATGTTGGAAACGGATAATCCGCAAGTTGGCGGTTCAAGGTGGGAGCGTTCTGGTTTTCAGATTGGGGGCGGTTTTGGCGACCGTAATAACGACGTGCGAAGTCGGCTTGCGGGCAGTGAAGCGGGCAAACGCGGCGAGGATGCAATAGAAGCGGCGCTGGAATGGTTTGTCGCTCATCAAGACCGGCATGCGGGTTCTTCTTATGGGAGTTGGAGTTTTGATTTTAGAGATTCATGCGGGATTTGTACAAATTCGGGTACGCATAAAAGTCGTATTGCGGCGACGGGGATAGTAACGCTTGCGTTTCTTGGCGCTGGTTATACTCACGAAAGGTCGCCTGACAACAAATATCGCAAAGTCGTCGACGACGCATTGGTCTATTTGATAACGCAAGCGATAGACACTGAAAGAGGCGCAAGTTTAAATCACGGTTTGGAAGGAATGTATTCGCAAGGAATAGCCGCAATAGCGCTGTGCGAAGCGGCGGCAATGCAAAAAAATAAACGAAAAAATTTGTTGTGGACAAAGGCTCAAGATGCGTTGCGGTTTATTGAAAATGCGCAAGACCGCGACGGCGGCGGTTGGCGTTATATACCTAACGAGCGCCCAGGCGATATTTCGGTTACGGCTTGGCAAGTGATGGCGTTGAAGAGCGGCAAACTTGCTAACATGAATATTTCAGGTCCCGTTTTGTACAAGGTGAATGATTTCCTTGACCTAGTCGCTTACAACGGCGGACGCGAATATAGTTATTTGCCGATAAATTACAAATTGTCCGTATCAGACCAATTGCGAGGAACGGGCGCGGACTCGGCGTGGACAAGTAATGCGACGGGGTTATTATTGAGAATGTATTTATCGTGGGAGGCGGGAGCGGTAGAGTTAGACGACGGCGTAAGGATTATTGCGAAAAAGGGACCGTTGAAAATCGTCGATGAAAATTATACTTGTAATTTGTATTATGCTTATTATGGAACGTTATTGATGCATCATTACGGCGAAAAATATTGGGAAAATTGGTATGGACAATTGAGAGAATTTCTCGTAAAAAAACAAGCAAAAAATGGACACGAAGCGGGAAGCTGGTATTTCCCCGATTTTTATTGCGACAAAGGCGGACGGTTATTAAATACGGCGTTAGCCGTACTAATTTTAGAAACCCCGTACAGATATTTACCGTTATACAAAAAATAAATCACCGTCAAGGAATGTTAAATTTAACGGACGTTTTTTAATGCGGAATTGTGTTTAACAGAAAGAACGCAGCCGTCGCAATTGCAAGTAGCCAACGGCTACGATATACTGATCGTACTTGAAATTCATCAATGGGTATCTCTAAAAATTCATTTGTATAGGTAGGCGGCTAAAAAAATTAAACACCGTGCCGAAACGCCGCATTACGGTTTACGACTATTAATAAATTTTAATATTTCGCACGTCTAAAATAAACATACTTTAGGCTTTATGAATTATTAAAATTTATTGGTATCATAAACTCCATTGCGGCCCAAAAAATAAACGCAGTGGTGAAACGCCGCCTACCTTTTTGCAAAAAAATGAATTTTTAGAGATGCCCAATATATTAGGAAAATCTATTAAAATTTTTTGGAGAGGAAAACAATGACATTAAAGTTTAAATTTTTTATTAATTTTGTGTGTTTATTTTCGTTTTTGGGTTATGGTATCAATTTATTTGCCGACGAACCTAACAATAAAATATTATCAAGTTCGTCTGATATGTCTGCTGACGAACTTTTGAAAAAATATAAAAAATGGGTAGAACGTCTGAACTGTTGCGAATATACTTTTAAACAGATTTCCGAATATATTGAAAACGGCGTGAAACATGAAATGAATAACAGCGGAAAAGTTTATTTTAATAAATACAAAAAATTATTGTATTCGTTTAATACGTTAAATAGCCCTGTAGAAGATTTTTCTACGAAATACCAAGTACTGATGAATACAACAATTCCTTTTTTGTACTTAATTGAAGAACAAAAGACGAACAGTAACAAAATAAAATATGCAGTTATTAGTTATAAAAACAAAGATAAGTTACCAAACTCATATAGTGAATTATTAGCCCGTCATACCGGCGATGAATCAATTATGTTTTTTGGTCTTTTTAAACTTGGCAGCGATTTTATCTTAAAGGATATTTATGATTCGTTTACAAAAATGAATTTAAAATCTGAAAAACAACAGTTAAACAATAATACAATATACAAAATTATTGGCGAATATAACAACAGGCGATATGAATTGTGGTTGAATCCCGAATATGAATTTATGCCGATAAAAATTTCTTGTTGTCCTCTTGATAGAAAAATTAACTTTTTTGATTTTATTATAAAAGACCAGACTAAGATAAAAGATATTTTTATACCTACAAAATATCTGTTACTAATGGAATCCGAGTTTAGTATCGAAAATAAAGGTAAAAAGGAAACAATTAAATCAAAAGAAAAAGCTGAAGGCGAAATTTCTAATATTTTGCTAGACGTTGATTTTGAGGAAAAGGACTATAAGATAACTTTATCTATTCCAGATGGAACGCAAGCCGATGTACAAGACGATTTGCAAACTAATTATATTTGGTATAAAGGCAAAATAGTTGTCAAGACTAATGAAATCGAGTCGGCGATTGAGCGTGGAGATCGCGGCGCTATTCCTAGTCCTCGCGAGTTGCGATTTTGGATTATGTTGATCAGTTTAATTCTAATTTTTATTGGCGGCGGATTAAAAATCAAATCTATAATAAAAAATAATAAAAATTCCAAAAAAGAAAAATAAAATGAACCCAGATTATAGAATCAAAACAAACAGAAATTATTATCGCGTCCCAAAGTTCGTATGTTCGGACGACAGGATTTGATGCTTTTACTTCGCTGAATTTCAAATACGAGCAGGTATAATTTTAAGAAATCTATTGTTTTATTGATCGTAACTGAATAATAAAAGCGTATCTCTAAAAATTCATTTGTTCAGGTAGGCGGCGTTTCGCCGAAACGCCGCAGTAGAGTTTATGATTTCAATAAATTTTATTACTTCACAACGCCTAAAATAAATTTATTTTATACGTTTATGAATTATTAAAATTTAATAATATTTTGTGCGTAATACGCCCCAAAATCAAACACAGTGACGAAACGCCACCTACATTTTTGCAAAAAATGAATTTTTAAAGATGCTCAAAAGTATAATTTTTTCATCAAGAACAATATAATGAGATTATTGAATATTTTTTGTAGCAATATTTTTTGTAACAATATTTTTCGTCTATTATTTATTGTTCAAGTTTTATTATTGGTTTCGTTGTCTTATCAGACTTCTTTTAAC
>JAISLW010000503.1 GCA_031277105.1 Planctomycetaceae bacterium
TTGGTTCGGATGTTATCGTTGGCGGATAAGCCGACACTGGTTTAGCCTGCGACTGAATTGTGAACGATTGCGTTACCCAACTCTCATTCTGGTCAATGAGCTTAATCGTAATCGCCGCCGCCCCAACAAATATTGGAGTTATAAGAATAGAAGTAATTAGAGGATTTGTTCTAAAAATATTTCTATGAATATGCAAAGAATCCCACATTCGCATTGGAAAATGCCAATGCGATCTTAATGACTTTCGATCCTGTTGTAATTCATAAAATAGCATATTCAAAAAACTATATTTTTTACTTTTTAATACTGGTAATATGACGAAATCTAATAACAAATTAAACGTATTTAAATGTATTCATTTTGCTTATATTGATCATTATTAGCTCTTTTTTGTACGGCTCCTAATTTTAGATATTTAAATGGACGTGTGTTATTTATACCTAACATATAGTCAAATTTTTCTGATTTATACTTATTTAAATATAAGATATAAACATCTAGTAAATATTGAGGTATGATCATGTCTTCATCATCAATCAATGTAAGACGGAAATGTTGTCGTAAATCACACCACAAATACGAATTGCGCCGTTCGTCACACCCATTAACATAATTATATTCCATAAAATAGGAATCCAATGTACACAATAGAATTACAGATTCAACATCAGATAATACATCAATCGTAAAAAATTCTATCGGATATATATCTGCATAGTTCCATACAAAATCTGCAAAATGTAAATCATCAATAAACGCCATAGGCGGAAGTGGTAAATACTTCAGCAAATATCCTCTAACATCAAGCCATTCATTTAAACTATTCCATTTATCTCTATTTTTAATATCATATGTACTAGTTTTTTTTATATTCATGTTATGTTACACCCCTATAATAATTGGTCAAATGTAAATGACTTGACGAACTTATGAATGTTTCAATGTCATTGTATTCCCCTAAATTGCTATCGGTCATGTGATCGTTAACTTAAAATCATTTATAGACGACTCCTATCTTTAAATTTTTAAAAGGACGTAATCTATTTGTGTATTGTATATCTTCATATTTTGTTATTTTATATTTATTCAAATATGAACGATATAATTCTCGCATAAAAATGGGAGCTGTTATATCTTCATATGGTTCATACATAAGTCCCAAAATTTTTCGCAAATCACGCCACAATAACGAATCACAGCGCTCACATAAAAAACTATTACAAATATATCTAAAATAAGAATCCAATGTACACAGTAAAATGACAGATTCAACATCAGATAATAAATCAACTTTAAAAGGTTCTATTGGATATTGCTTGGCATAATTCCAAGCAAAATCATCAAAATGAAATTCATCAATCATTGCCCCCAACGGGAGTGGTAAATATTTTAATAAAGAACCATCTGTTATAAGCCATTCATACCAACAATTCATCATACTTAACAATTTTTTCACAATATATGTTAAAAATTTTAGGATATACTCCTTACATATTAAAAGACTTTTTTGTTTTTTTGATAATATTACGGAATATACTGGAAATTTAAGGAATTTTAAGGATAAATGCATTACATCTTTTTTATCAAACGTAATTTCAAGTATAAAAACTAACTATACAAATAACATTTTAAAATCCAGATGCTTAATGATATAAAAATTTGCTATCTGATAGGTAATCAAACTACAGTAAACCGAAAAATAAAATATAAACATATTAATTTTGATTTTGTTTTTCAAGATGAAAATGAAATTTATATACATTACCTGATATTTCAAAATACTCGTCATTAGGAACATGATTCGATGTATGGTAGTCCATGCGAAATAATTGACTGCGAACTATTCCCCTTGCGTTATTATGTCGAGTTATAGTTCCTAAACCAAAAAGTCGACCTCTGTGATTACCGCCTAATTGGTTTTTTCGTTCATTACTACCGCCACCACCAAAAAACAATTCCACAGATCTATTAGCAATTTTTAATCCTGGCAATGGTATCGTAGATGTTAGATTAGGAATCCATGATTCATAAGGAGTCGGCATATATATTACCCAATTTGTTTTACCTCTATTCATCAATTGTATAAGAGTACCCATACGATGAAACATAGTAAACATTAGTTTAGGAATACTTTGTAATAAAACGACAGATGCATCACTCCAAAATTCAGGATCTGATAGTTTAGATGTTTCTGGAGCTGCTCGCCGTCCGACTTGAGATTGGATGATATTTTGAATTTGTCTAATAATTTCATTGAAAAGCATTCCATCCATAAGTTCTTGACATATTTGTACTGTAGCAACAACAGAATTAACAAAATTATAAGCACTACTTACAGAGCTAAACACTCTTGCTGTAGTACTAATCATTGATACAATACTGCCCATCATTCCAGCAACACCGAACAAGCCACTTGGATCAATCCCATTTATAGGATCACTGTGAGTATAGACGTATTTATGTAATGATAACGGATCGTTTAGATTTCCGAAGAATGGGTCTAGTCTGTTGAATCGTCCGGTTGTTGGATCGTAGTATCTTTGACGTAAGTATTGTTGGTTGATCTTTGAGTCGAACTGTTCGCCAGAGTATAAAAATTCCGTAAGCGCTGTTGATGGGTCGAATCCTAATGCGTTTCCGAATGCGTCGTAGTTGTATAACTCAACTATTGAACCGATAAAATCGGTTAAAACTCTTGTGCTTCCATGACCGTCAAAGGTGAAGTAGAGTTCCTGTCTTGACCCGTTTTTAACGGTTATTTGGGCGATTTTGTAATGTCCGATAATGTTCGTTACTAAGTTGTGATTTGAGTTATTTTAATTTTTGTAACGAATATTATGGCAGACGTTTCTTTGTTTCTATCGTTACAAAAATTCTGTTGTCTTGATGTTGATAAATTATCAAACCAAACGCAAACGGGACAAGTTCACATTTTTTTCGCAACTCAATGTTTCTTGAGTCTCGCTACTTGCTATCTGACTGGATAGACTTTTCTAATTGTCAAAGAACAGGTAAAAAATATAGTCGATAAAATCTTATCG
>JAISLW010000011.1 GCA_031277105.1 Planctomycetaceae bacterium
CTGCGAGACGCCGATATGAGTATCATCTGTTTAATCGAACAAGAGATTGTTGATTGTTGCAATTTTATATGTGGTGGAAAATCCACTTGAGAACAATCATTTATCGTAACAAAAATATATAACTTATTCCCCCACTTTCCTGTCCAGTTTTTTCAGACCACCGCTGTTTCTGTTTTTTGATTTAATTACAAAATTTACTAAAAATTTAAGCATTAAACGCTATCTACCTATTTATAAAAAATAAATTAAATTTTATGTGTAAAAAGTATGAATGCAAGCAGGTTTATTATTGCTTTTAAACGTTTTGCCGTTGTTTTTTGATTATAAATTATTTTGATCAAAAAATATGATAATGTCTTTTTTTTGTCTATATGCCTGTATCAAAAGAGAAGTTAAACCGACAACTACATTTTGCAAATCTTGATTATTATATTGATTGTTTGTATTGGTATCTTGAATGGATTGAATGAGACCCGATAATTGAAAGGATAAACCAATACCTAATCCAGTATCGTCTTCATTTTCCTCGTGCGAGTTATTCATTGGACGAATCGAAATTGATTCTACTATTGATTGTATCATTTCATAATCTGCGAAAAATACAAAAGTATTGTCTATATCAGGAAAAATTTCGATAGACAACATAAAAGACTCAAACAACGCCGCAGGAATAACGCCGATATTTGTAAACTCGTCAATTTTGGCGTTTTGACCAACATGATTACAAACGATTTCCCAAGCGCTAATACACTCTTCTATAGGTCTGTTCGGATCGGCGTCATGTCCTTCCAAAAAACGAATAAGACCGCGTTTGAAATCAATATTGCCGATTTTCAAATACGATGGGATACTTAACTTTTCAATAATTGATAAATCACCTGAACCAAAAAATTCTCTGAATTTGTCCATCGAAAAAATATACGCTCGCAATCGTGCTTTTTCACAAGATAATTCATGTTTAGAGTCCTCATTTTGCGAGACAAATAGATTATTTGATTCTTTAACATAAGTTGTTTCCATATCATGTTGTTTACAATCGTCTTCTAATCCATTACACCAGTTGCGATTTCTTTCAACAAATTTTCGTAACAATTCATCTTCCGAATAAATTTCATCACTACTAATATTTTTTACAAAATCTGGAAGCGGATAAAACGGACTTTGGGTAAGTACATGATTAACCTTCGGCGTAGTTAGTCCAAGCTGCTCTCTTACATGTTCTAATACATGAAGTTCAAACGGATTAATCATAGTAAAATGAGAATGAAATTCAGAAAAATGATCTTTTGAAAATCCTTTGTTCCATTTAATATGATAATCAAGCATCTTGATTATATCTTGTGCTAATTTCTTTTCGTTATCCCAGTGTACAAAAATATCGTTGTAAGGATGTTTCCAGAATCGACGGGGACGTACAATTGGACTTTTCCACTCTGATTTTTTTTGTAACGTCCAGTAAAGTCTAAAAAGATATTCCGAATAAAAATCATCGTCTTTCCATGAAATATATTGTGTGTCAATATGTTTACTTATTAATTCGAATAATTCAAAAGTCTCAACTGGAGCAAGTATAAAACCTACAGCAAGGATAGTCTTCAATTCGGATACATCACGTAAAAAACCAACCTTATTACGTAAATCATCATCCCAAAAATCAGTCAACCGCATAATCCCTTTATGACTCCAATAACAATATAAAATCCCCTTTTTCAAAAGATACCAACCTTCTTGTGGAAATTCAAAACATTTAACGGTACCTTGACAAGCGTAATATTCCGCTAGAAATTCAAGGCTTATAAACATAGCGGTTCTATTACTTCGTGATATGTTTTTGTATGACAAAATTTCTGTGATATTGTTTATTTGTTGCTTAGCCCAACCGTCATCCGCACCATACCACGAATACCTATCAACAAGATAAGATTCCTGCGTAACTCCACCATGACTGTATGAGGTAGTAAATGTAAAAATCATATTTTAAAAAATTTGTTTTCAATGAGCAAAACATAAAAATGGTCATCTCTAAAAAATTATTTTTTTGTTTAAGTTTTTTTATTTTAGAAATTTTTAGTGAAATTTTTATTGAATTTTGTTATATTTTTTTGTAAATTTGATATTTTTTGATATTTTGTATTATAATTTTTGGGTAAATTTTGATATTTTATTATTTTGTTTTATGGTTATTAGTCTGCATATATTGTAAACTAGGTTTCTCATACCGATTTGGAATTTTGCTCTTATGATTCCTATTGTTCTTAATATTTCGTTTCCCATTTGCATTTTTTGCGATTCGAAGATATGTTCTATACGGCAACGTATTTTTGATTTTGATTTATTATTTTCCTTTTGTTCTTCCGTAAAGCGTTTACCTCGATAACTTCGCTCGATAATCTGCGGGGCAAAATCGCGACGTTGCAATTCATTTATTATCTTTTCACTTTGGTGAGCCGAGTCGGCATAGACTGGTTGTTTATAAGTTTCATCGTCAGGATTTTTTGGGGCTTTGTCGGGAAACGTCTCCAACGCTACAACACTAGAGGGTATCTCTAAAAATTCATTTTTTACAAAAAGGTAGGCGGTGTTTCGCCGCTGTGTTTATTTTTTGTGCCGCATTACGTACAAAATAATTATTAAATTTTAATAATTCATAACGTCCAAAATAAATTTTATTTTAGGCGTTGTGAAATATTAACATTTATTAGCGACATAAACTCTACTGCGGCCCAAAATTAAACACGGGGCGAAACGCCGCCTACCTGAACAAATGAATTTTTAGAGATACCCATATAATAACAAAAATTCAAAAATAAAAAACCAATCTAATAAATTTTCAGTGAACGGTTACAATTCAATTAAACGCCGTAGCGAATTCACCAAGCGATACGCAATCAA
>JAISLW010000074.1 GCA_031277105.1 Planctomycetaceae bacterium
ACGTACTTTGACATTTTTTTAAGTATCCATAAAAAATTTCTTTCAAAAGGAAATAAAGAAATGACCCCACAATTAGTAGAAATATTAAATAAACACGGATTAATAGAACCAATGATAAATAAGGCTAAAATAGAAGCTAGATTAGAAGGTAAATTAGAAGGACAATTAGAAGGTAAAGCTAATGATATAATCAATGTTTTGGCTGCACGATTTGAGGCGCCGCCGAAAAAATTACAGAATCAAATTAAGAGCGTCAAAAACATCGAAAAACTTGATGAACTTATTAAATTTGCTGGAACATGCGTATCAATCGGCGAATTTTCAACAGCGTTTAATTAAAATTTTAGGGGTAAAAATTTCGGAGTATTATTTCAACGATTAAAACAATTTCATTAGTTTTTATTGTTTTTTTGTTTATACTTTAATTTGAGGCGGCTGGTAATTATCAATTGACTTTTTTATTATTTTTAACGAGTAAAAAATTATGAGTAACGAAAAATCTAAAAATCCATTTCAATTTTTTGTTGGCATAACAATTGCAATAATGATATTATTTGCGGTTACTGTTTATGTCGGTGTTAAGACGGCGCGTTGGTCGAATTTTTCTGGTCTTGACGAGGCGCGAAAGCGGCTTAGGGAGTTACCGTTGACGATTGGCGATTGGTCGTCTAAAGTTGATTATGAGTTATCAGAGCAAGATGTTAAGTATTTGCAAATTCAGGATGGATATATTTCACGACGTTATAAAAATTCTAAAACGCAGGCGGAAGTTTACATAACGATTATGGTTGGCAAGACTGGCGTAGTTGTGGTTCATTCGCCGGAGATATGTTTTGGAGGTCGTGATTATAAGAAGGATGAAAAGGGCAGAGTATCGGTTAAGTTTCCGATACTCAATTTTGCAAGTAAGGCTACTGATGAGAATATGTTATGGAAAGTGAAGTTTATAAATAATTCTGCTAGAGGCGGTACGATAGCGTTTTATTATGGGGTAAGTGTTGGCAATGGATGGGTTGCGGATGAAAAGCCGCGTAGTAGGTTTGGGGGATTTCGTTATGCGTATAAAATTCAGGTGCAAGCAAATGAAGACGGGCAAGACGATATTGCGAAATCTTTTTTAACGGATTGTTTACCGACTATTAGTAATTATATTTTGCCGTGTAGATAAGTTGTGCGAGCCGGTTATATTTTGTGTAGTTGTTGTATAATTGCTTTGTATAATTTATTGTTACGTTTAATCTTTGTATGGTTTTAGATCGGGGTGTTGCAAGTTTAACTTTGTATCAAAAGAAATGGTTTATACCGCTCGTACTTGAAAATCAGTGATTTAAAAGCGTCAAAGCCTGTCGCCCGAAATCTAGGCAGGCGAATATAGACGCAAAGTCAAGTGTGAACAGTTTAATATTTTGTCGATATGTTTAACGGGTATATTGCAAGTATGCTGATTGACTAACCTTTAATGTGTATTTTGTCCAAATTTAACAACTATATTTAACAACAATAACAACATATTTGTCCGATGAGTAACGACAATAAAGTATCTTTACAACGGCATCCTACTGGTCTTTGGGTGCTTTTTACAACTGAGATGTGGGAACGTTTTGCATTTTATGCGATGCGGGCTATATTGGTTTTATATTTGGTTAGTGTTTCGACTAGCGAGTGGGCGCCGGGATTTGGCTGGAGCGAGTCGGACGCTTACAAGTTATATGGTTGGTACACGGGTTTGGTGTATCTTTCGCCGCTTCTTGGCGGTTGGATTGCTGATCGGTTTATTGGTCAGCGGAGTTGTGTGATATTGGGCGCTTTGTTGATGGTGTTAGGTGAATTTTTTCTTGCGGCAACTGAATTTATTAGGATAGGTTCGGGTGTGAAGGTCATGTTTTCAACTGATCCGGCGGCGTTGGTTGTTTTCTATATTGGTCTTGGGCTGATGATTTTGGGCAATGGTTTTTTCAAGCCGTGTATTTCGGTTATGGTTGGTCAACTTTATGAGCAAGGCGACCGTAGGCGTGATGTCGCGTTTACGATTTTTTATATGGGGATAAATATTGGGGCGTTTTTCTCGCCGCTTATTGCGGGGACGGTTGCGGAGATTTACGGGTTTCATTTTGGGTTTATTATTGCCGGTTTGGGGATGATTTGCGGTTTAATATCTTTTATTGTTTTGGGGCGAAAGCATTTGAGCGGGATTGGCAATGCGCCGGTTAAACGCGATTCAAATTCAAATATAACTGATGCGGAAAAGGCAGCGTATGAGCGGTCGGTTTATGAGCAAACTAGACCGCTTGACCGCAAGGACTATGATAGAATTTTTGTGATTGTTGCGTTATCGATTTTTGTGATTGCGTTTTGGGCGGCGTTTGAGCAAGCGGGTTCGTCGTTGAATGTTTTTGCGAAGAAGAACACGGATCGTAGTATTTCTACGTCTGTGATTGACGTATCGCCAAAATTTATCAAGGGGTATTTTTTGGACAATGAGCGGGTGATTGAGTATGAGTCGATTATTGTTCGTCTTGAGAGTTTGGAGGTTCAAGCGAAGCGGCAAGCAGAAGGCGGCATGGATAAAGTTAAGCGTGAAAATTTATGGGATCGGACAAAGCGTTTGTTATCGTTTCGCAAGGTTCAATCGAATTCGGACAAACCGGTAACTGAGGTTTATTCTGATCTTGTTGCGAGATCGACGGGGTTGAAAACGCGTTTGAAGGATAGCGGCGACAATGATATTGTTGACGAAATGGCGAAGTTGCAGAAGGCGGAAGAGAATTTAGGCAAAGATTTTGTCCCAAAAGCGAATGATTTAACTTTTCCGGCAACATGGTATCAATCGGTGAATCCGCTTTGGATAGTAATTTTTGCGCCGATATTTGCGTTTGTTTGGTCTTTTCTGGGGAGGTATGGGATAGAGCCGAGTACGCCGACGAAGTTTGCGTTGGGCGCTTTATTGGTATCGGCGGGATTTTTCTTAATGATTCCAGGCGCAATTGAGGCGAAAGCTTCGGGCGGCAAGGCGGCGGCGTATTGGTTAGTTTTGTGTTATTTATTTTCAACATGGGGCGAATTATGTTTATCGCCGATAGGTTTATCGATGATTACGAAACTAGCGCCGGCGAGGTATGCGTCGTTGTTTATGGGAGTTTGGTTTATGGCGAGTAGTGTTGCGTATATTCTTGCGGGACAATTGGCGAGTATTTTTGGCGCAGGCGATGGAATAAGTTTCTTTTTCGGCAAGGAATCAGGGCTAGCGGACTTTTTCCTAATTATGGCAATAATACCGATGATTTTCGGTTTTATCGCGCTGGCGCTCGCTCCGCAACTAAAACGAATGATGCACGGAGCATAACATAAATATTGTGTAACCGACCACAAAAATTAAGTAGAGATTTTTTACTGTTCGCATTAAGAATCACGGATAGTTTTTAAACTTTTTGTATTTTAATTTGCGTTTTGATGAAAAATACGTTCAAAGAAAAACTAAAGACTGTATTACTTAAAATGCGAGCGTTACGATTGCGTCAATGGATGTTGCCGCAATCTGTTGTAATTATTGCTTATCATTCTGTCGCAACTGATTGGCAAAAACAAGCAGGTTATATCAATCGTGGAATCACAACGGACGCCGATAGGTTTAATGAGCAAATGCGTATTTTACGCAATGAATATAATCCTGTAACGCTTGACGAAATTGCGGAATGGATGCGGGGAACAAAATTATTGCCGAAGCGGTCTGTTGCGGTAACGTTTGACGACGGGTTTGCGGACAATTATTATGTCGCCGCTCCGATTATGGAACGGTATGATATTCGTGGAACTATCTATTTAACTGTTGATGCGGTTCAACGGCGGGAATTGCCGTGGTTTTGTCGAACTGCTTTTTTGTTCCAGCAAGCCGCCGCAAAAAAAATTGTTCTATTGGATCCCGAAACGGGCAGGACGTGGAATTTGGGAAATCCTGATGAAAATCGTGAAGCGTTTATCTATTATATTTATCCGTGTGCAAAATTAGTTGGCGGTGAGTTGTGGAGTTATATTGACAAACTGGAAACATTGTTTAATTTTCGTCTTGACCAGAGCGATATTTCGGGAATGATGACTTTTGAACAAGCCCGCGAACTCCGCAAACGCGGTCATAATATTGGTAATCATACTATATCGCATTGTAATCTTGCTCATATTCCGCAAGAATTATTGTATCAAGAAATCGCCGGAGCCAATGAAATTTTGGAACGGGAATTAGGCGAGCCGGTTGGACATTTTTCGTATCCGCATCCTTGTCTTAATCCGCAATGGAATGACGCAACTGTTATTGAAACGGAAAAACTTAATTATAAAACTGCAACGTTAACAAGTTTCGGGCTGGTAACGCAACGCAGTTTACCGTTGCTTTTGCCGCGAATTATGATCAGCAATCAGGACAATAAAGAATTTCGTTGGAAACTAGAAACAGCATTAGCGGGAATCCAAACATAACGACTCGCTAACAGTTCTCGAAATTTAGAGAATAGGGAGTAATGATTTAGGGATTAGAGAGTAGGGATTAGGGAGTAGTTTTTTAGAGATATAAAGAACAGTTTTTTATTACAAAAAATCGTCAGAAGGATCGCAGGCGTCCTGCCTGCATTTCAGGATCGCAGGCGCATCAGGATCGCAAACATTTCGCCTGGTGTTTCTTCAGATTCGCGGGCGGAACGCCTGCACTTCAGGATCGCGGGCGTCTCGCCTGCATGTTGCCGATAGGCAACCGATAAAGCGGTTGCGATCAAAACCTCGATCATTAGCGGTTGAGTACAACCGCATGCAGGCGAGACGCCCGCGATCCGGCGGCGAGTGCGATTCTTTAGCGCCTGCATTCATTTTTTTGCAGGCAAGACGCCTGCGAACCTGCTCAACAGATTTTTTTAAATGGACAATTAGGACAATTTTCGTTACAAAAAATCATTATTAAAAAAATTATCCCCCTTCCTCTAAAACCTGGCGTTTAAATTTTTTTTGGCGTTTATTTTTTGTTTATGTAATTTGTGATGTCGTTTATTAGTTTTTCTACTAATGTTATGAAGTTTCTATTTTTTGACATTACCGCTTCGATATTTCCTGCTTTTGCGTCTTTTTCTAGTTCTGCTGCAAATTTTCCTACTTTTTCGGCGCCGATATTTAGACTGCTTCCCTTTATCCCATGTATAGCAATTGCATAATCTTTTAATCGTTCCGCTACCGGCACCCTCAAAACGTCCAAAACTTCCGGCGTTGTCTCAATATATATTTTTAAGATTTCCAGATAAATCGCCATATTGCCGCCAATACGCTCTAGCCCCGATTTGACGTCTAACCCGCGAACATCATCGCCGCCCAAAATGATTCCATCCTTCGGTAAATCAATTCTTGTTTCACCATCAGACCTATCAACGTCCTGCTCCGTTTCCAATTTCGGCTCGGCAATAATATGTTTCTCCTTCGGTATCCATTTTACGAGCATCGCTTCCAATTTTGCCGGATCTATCGGCTTCGATAAGAAGTCGTCCATCCCATTTGCTAGAAACATTTCCCTTACGCCTGAAACGGCATTGGCAGTAAGCGCAATCACCGGCGTATCGCCGCCAATCGGCAACTCGCGTATTTTCGCCGTCGCCTCCAAACCGTCCATCAACGGCATCATGTGATCCATAAAAACAATATCATAAGAATTATTTTGCACTAAATAAATCGCCTCAATCCCACTTTCACAAATATCAACTTTAACCTTGTACGGAATCAAAAGCCCTTGCGCAACCTTCAAATTCGTAATAATATCATCGACTATCAAAATTTTTGCATCCGGCGCCGTAAATTTGATCGCCGCCGTATTTTCACGATACAACGATTCTCCCGCAATTTTGTTAAAAATACCCGCTAACAACGCCGAATATAACGGCAACTGAATATACGAATATTTTTTGTAACTTATGAAATTATTTCCGTCCGTCATTACAACGACTTTCGGACTATCATTCGGACAAATCGCCGCTATCGAATTTATAACTAACTCTAACACAGACGCCGCGACAAACACGTAATCATACTTGCCATGACGCAACTCATTATCAAACGCTTTCTTGTTCGTTGCCAAATAATACTTCACTTTAAGCGATTCAAACGCCGTCCTACAAAACGACGCATGCATAACCCGCGTTTCAAACACCAACGAAGCGGTGTTTGCGAAATCATCGATTTTCGCAAACGGCTCGTAATTCGCAAAACGCTGTTTTAACGTAACCGTAAACGTACTCCCGACGCCATATTCGCTTTGCACCGAAATATCGCCGCCCATTAACCTCGCAAGATTACGCGCTATCGATAACCCCAGCCCCGTGCCAATAATCCACTTGTTCGCAACTTTATCAAATTGCGTGAAATTACTGAACAGTTTACTTATATTCTCCTGCTGAATTCCAATCCCCGTATCAGTAATATCAAACGTCAACAATACCATCGAATCGACGATTTCACCTCGCACCGTCAAGGTTGCAAATCCTGCCCGCGTGTACTTAATCGCATTGCTCAATATGTTCAATAAAATTTGCCGCAACCTGACTTCGTCGCCTATCATACTGTTCGGAACATTGCTATCAATATCCACAAAAAAATCTACCGTCCCCTCCGTCAAACGCGTCCGAATAATTCCAATGACGTCATAAATCAACGAATGCAATTGATACTCGGTCTCAACAATTTCCAACTTGCCGGATTCGATTTTTGAAAAGTCAAGAATATCATTTATTATCGATAATAAATTGTTTCCGGCTTGCCTTATATTTTTTACCATTTCATAAGCGGCGTCCGGTATCCTCTCCCGCAACGTCAACTCCGCCATGCCAATTATCGCATTCATCGGCGTGCGTATTTCGTGACTCATATTCGCAAGAAAAACACTCTTTGTATGATTAGCCGCCTCCGCCTGCTCTTTCACCGCAAGAAGCTCGGTTACGTCATGACAAATAATAATTGCGCCGTCGATTTCAGACTCCGGCGTAATTTCACGATTTTCATTTACGCTCTTAACCGTTGCCGTTGCCGTTGCCGCCGCCGTATCCGAAGCGCTTTTGACTTCGCTTGAATGAGCAAACATCGGCGTTATATGCAACGCATAATTCCGTTTTGGACTGCCCTCTTGCCGCCAATTCGTACAAATTGAAACGTTCATCCGGCTCTTTTGACGCAACGATTCCTTCAACGCATTCGCCAAATCCAAATACTCCTCGCCGCAAAAAAAATCATCAAACCGATAACGACTCAACTCGTCAAAAGAAACAAATTTTTGTAACGATAAAAAAGAATTCGTACAATAAACAAAATTACCATTCGCATCAATCATCAAAATTACATTCGGACAATTTTTTAACATTAAGTCAAGATACTTGCCTTGCCGAACTTGTTCCGCTTGCAATTCCGCGTTCAGATCAAAATTAGCGTGCGTTGTAGCGTTGCTGCGGGCAATCAGATTCTGCAACCGGTTCACTTCACGCTTCAAACGCTTGTTTTCACGCTCAAGTAAAATTAAGTCGGAATTCGATTGATAATTAACCTCAATATTACTCAATATCACCTCCAGATTTAACGCCCCAAACGTCTCCAAACGCCGCAATACAATTTATACCATTGAGGAAATTTATAAAAAACACAAATTTATTTTTATTAACCACAAAGGACACAGATAACACAGAGGAAATTTTTAATATTGGGCGTTTCTAAACTGGTCGCACTTGAATTTTCGTTTACCGCCGCCTGCCTAGCTATCAGGCAGGCTTTGACGCTTTTAAATCAGTGAATTTCAAGTACGATCCGTATAAAAATTCATTATTGGGATAAACTATCAATCATTCGACGTTTCTCTAAAATTAAATCAATAATGAATTTTTAGAGACGCAAATTTTAAAAAATTTCTTCTCTGTGAACTCTGTGTCCCCTGTTGTTAAATAAAAAGCTGTTTTTTAGAAAAACCCTTTAAAACTGTTCGCACTTGAGGGCGTCTCTAGAAATTCATTTTTTTGCAAAAAGGTAGGCGATGTTTCGTCGCTGTGTTTATTTTTTGGGCCGCAATGGAGTTTATGCTACCAATAAATTTTAATAATTCATAAGCCTAAAATATATTTATTTTAGACGTGCGAAATATTAAAATTTATTGACGTCGTAAGCCGTAATGCGGCCCAAAATTAAACACGGGGCGAAACGCCGCCTACCTGGACAAATGAATTTTTAGAGACGCCCTATATAAATTTCCGAATAGGAAGTTTAGGGGCGGTCGTTGTCTTTTGATTTTTCGTTCTACTGGGAATGTTATACCAGCTTTTTCTAGTTGGTTGATGTAATCGACGGAGATATTTAGCAATTCATTCATGTAGAACGTTCTTTTGATAGGCGCATCGTCTTCTAGTCCCTTTCGTAGTTCTTCTAATTCATCGACGTGTTCATTTAATTTATCCATTTCGGCAAAAAACTTTTCTTCGTTTAACGTAGAATATTTTCGTGCTTGGCGTATTTTATAATTTTCGATTTGTTCGATTAGTATTTTAAATTCTTTATCATTTTTTACGCGTGCGTTTGATAGTTCTTGTAATTTTTTTGATATTTCTGGTTTAACGTAAACGGGTTCTTTTGCGGGATTTGTTGTTGCGGGTATTTTTGTCAAGGTTAGCGGGTTATCGAGATCGGATTCGCAAATTCCGTCTAGTACGTCGCTTAGCGAAGGCAGTACGACGTCTGCTGCAACGCCTTCGCGTTGGGGCGAGATTCCTTCGGGGCTATAAAATCCTTGAATAGTGATTTTGATAGCGCCGAAATCGTTAGGTCTGCCTGGAAATAATTCTTCGCCTAGATGTTTCATTTGTTGAACGGTGCCTTTGCCGTGCGTTCTGGAATCGCCGACGATTAGTCCGCGTTTATAATCTCTGATAGCGCCTGCGAAAATTTCGCTTGCGCTTGCGCTAAATTTACTCGTAACGACTACCAGCGCTCCCGTCCATTCGCAACTCGGATCCGGATCGTCGCGTAATTGCGGTCGCGTGCTTTCTTCTTTTGTTTGGACTGTTGTTCCTGTGCCGATGAATAATCCGGTGAGTTGAATTGCTTCCATTAGCGACCCGCCGCCGTTGCGCCGTAAATCCAGCAGGACGACATCAACGTCGCTTGAGATAAATTCAGTAAGGATTTTTTTAATATCCGTCGTCGTGCTTCTCGCATTCGGGTCGCCTTTCCTTATTGCGTCCATGTCAAGATAGAAATCGGGCAAGTCTATTACGCCGATTTTGTAAGGTTTGCCGTCGTTTTTTTTGCCTATTTCAAAGATTTCTGATTTTGCGACTTGGTCTTTTAGATCGACTTTATCGCGTACTATTCTTACGATTTTAGTTGTGCCGCCGGATTGAACTTCTAATCGAACTACCGATCCTTTTACGCCGCGAATTAAACTGACAACATCGGATAATTTGAAATCAATAATATCCTCAAGGTTGCCTTCTTCGCCTTGACCGACTGCGACTATTTTATCATCGACTTTCAATTCGCCGGATTTCTCCGCAGGTCCGCCTTTAGACAACGCTTTAATTACCGTGTAACCGTCTTCCGAAGTCAACGTAGCGCCAATGCCTTCGATATTCTTGCCAATCGCTACTTCAAAACTTTTAAGCGTAGAATCGGACATATAACTTGTATGCGGATCGAGCGCTCCCGAAATCGCAGATAAATATTGTTCTAGCACTTCGTCATTCGCATTTTGTTTAACTTTGTCGAGTAGTTCTTTGTCCGTAATATGATTTTCAAGCAGCATCCGTTTCCTAAAACTCGTGTAACGTTTCCGCAATCTGTCGAGCGGGTTGCGGGTATCGGCGTCGTATTTTTTGGAGGGTTCTTTATTTTCGGCTTTCTCTTTTTCGCGTTCTTTTTCTTTTTCGCGTTCTTTACCTTTTATGTCGAGCAAGTCGTCTTTGATGCGTTTTCTCCAGCGGTCAAACGCTTCGTCCGGCGTTTTTGCCCATTGCATTAAATCTTTATCGCGAATAATTTCTTCATCGACGGTGAAATCGTGTTTTATTTCGAGTATTTTTGTAACCATATCGATACGTTCTTTAATTCGGTCAAGGTATCTATTATAAATTTCAAAAGCGGGCGTGAGGCTATTCCGGCGTTGTTTTGTGTATTCGGCAAATCGCGCTTCGTATTTCTGCGTAAATTCGTCAACGTCGGATTGGTAAAAATACATTTTGAACGGGTCGAGAGATTTCAAATAGATACGGAACGCTTCTTTGGAAATAGCGTCGTCAATTTTACGTTGCGAAATATGATGCCGTTCAAGTTGATTGACAAATAAACGCGCTATCGTTTGCTCGCGAATACCCGGAACAAGCGGCAAGGGCGAAATATCGTCGGGTTTATTCGGCTTATCGCGCAATTCGCCGTTGGCGCCGTCAACGTCTGCGGTTGTAGGGCTGGCGGCGTTTGGGTTAGGCGTATCTGGTTGCGTTATTGGGGGCGTGATGGGTTGCCCTGATGATTCACGCTGGCAAGCGGCATGAAATAACGTACTGATAAAAATTAAACAAAGTAACGTTCTAAACGTCTGGTCAAAATATGTCTTCATTGGATTCTTTTAAAAATATTTCTTGCAAAATTATATTTACAAGATTGGTTAGTGTTATTTGAAACCGCAGTAATTCTATACTGCTCGTACTTGAAATTCATCGATTATACTGTTCTACTATTATTCACACTTTAAAATACATTTGGTAACTTCTAAAAACTTATTTTTTGTAAAAAGGTAGGCGATGTTTCGCCGAAACATCGCAATACGTGCGAATAATTATTAAATTTTAATAATTCATAATGTATAAAATAGATACATTTTAGACGTTGTGAAATATAAAAATTTATTGATGTCGTAAACCGTAATGCGGCACAAAATTAAACACTGGGCGAAACGCCGCCTACCTGAACGAATGAGTTTTTAGAAACTCCCATTTTTTAATTTGATTTTTTGTAACGATAATAGTAAATATTTTTTCGTCCCTTTTTGGGCGGGCTGTTAAGCGCTGCCTAAAAAGGGGCGAAATATAACGTAATTTTTGATCAAAAAAAATACTTCGCTGAATAATTATGCGTATTTTTTAAAACCGTAATTTTAAGTGCGAAAGGTATCGTACTTAAAAATTCATCGATTTAAAAACGTAAAAGCCTGCCGTCGGTTCGCTAGGCAGGCGAATGTAAACGCAAATTAAAATACGAACAGTTTAAAATTGCCGCCGAACAATTCAACAATATGAAATCGCCAAGTTAAATGATTAAGCAAAAAGTTTAGGGGGAATTTTTTTGCGGACAAGTTTTTGGGGTAACCGTTCACGCAAAAAAAATTTTATTGCGAAAATCCTTTAAATCGTGCGTTTTTGAATTGCAAGGCGGGAATTGTACCAATAAACAGAAAATTACACAACAGGAATATTTGTAGGAAATGAGTTTTTAATTATGACGTAATTATTAAGTATCACATTTATATTTTGGTTTGATGGAACGTCTGGCGGCTATCGTTCTTACAGGGCTAATATTTTTTTGCGTTACATTTCATGGGGCGCTGCTCTATGTTAATGCTGATTGCCCCGATGGGCGAAATACAATTGGGCGTCTCTAAAAATTCAATTTTTTGTCAAAAAGGTAGGCGGCGTTTCGCCACTGCGTTTACTTTTTGGGCCGCAATGGAGTTTATGCTACCAATAAATTGTAATAATTCATAAAGTCTAAAATATGTTTATTTTAGATGCGTGAAATATCAAAATTTATTGATGTCGTAAGCCGTAATGCGGCCCAAAATTAAACACTGGGCGAAACGCCGCCTACCTGAACAAATGAATTTTTAGAGATACCCAATTAAAATTATCGTTACAAAAAATAATTACTACTGCTGAATACTTGCAAAAAAACTACACCCTAACCCTAACCTCTACACCCTAACCTCTAAAACCTAGCGTTTAATTTTCGTGAACGGTTATGTAATTATGGAGTGATTGGGCTGTTGTCGTCGTCGAAAGATTCGTCAACCGGATCAAGATCGTCGAAATCGTCATCGACAAATTCGCCTGTTCCGTCGTCTAATTCATCGTCGTCGAATTCTTCCGAATCGGCGTCGCCAAAATCATTTTCATCCATCTCTTCAATTTCGTCAAACTCCGCATCCGAGAGCTCTTCAAAATCTTCATCAAACTCATCGTCAAAATCGTCGTCGTTAAACTCTTCATCTAAATCGTCAATAAAAGTCGAATTTTTCATTTGGTAATTTTAAATCTTATAAACAGGTTAAATTGAATTTGCGTCAAACCGCTTTAACATTCAAAACAGCGGTAAAGGCAAATAAAAAAATACGTAACTATTCAGTATCGTTTTTATTTTTCGTTACAAAAAATAAAAAAAACGCGATAAAGCGCGAATAATATAATTCTGGTTGCTTTATATAAAATTGCAAGGGGGCATTTTGATTGGTATTTTTTAAAATAATCTTTTTAATCTGTATAATCTGCGGATCAATTTTTTGGTACAAAAAATCGTTTGTCGGATAGCAGGTATTTCAGGATCGCAGGCGAAACGCCTGTGTTCCGTCAGATTCGCAGGCGAAACGCCTGCATCCCAGGATCGCGGGCGTCTCGCCTGCATGCGGTTGTACTCAACCGCTAATGAGCGAGGTTTAATATCTGATCGTCCCTAAAAATTCATTTCTGTCCCGTTAGGGACAACATGTTGGTAGAAAAGCAAGGTCAAAAATATATTTGTCCCGCTAGGGACAACATGTCAATGCAACCTTAACCTTTATTGCGTCCTTAACGGGACGCTAAAAATTCGTATCATTTTTTTCTACCAACATGTTGTCCC
>JAISLW010000386.1 GCA_031277105.1 Planctomycetaceae bacterium
CATATCATCCAGCATCACTGGAGAAATGCCAGTTATAAAAGTCTGACCTATTATGCCAAATTTAGACGTCATTTTTAGTTTTTCGTAAAAATCGCGGACTAGTCCGTTGACGGCAACTACTTCTTTATACAATTGCTCGCCGTTGATAGAATCCTTCGCAATTAAATCATTCGCAAAATGATCATACTCGTCTATTATTACAAATATCTTTAATCCAACATTATCGGTAATCCTAAAAGCCCAATCTAAAGCCGTTAATGCCGGATATTCTTGATTGTTAATTTGCTTGACAGCGTCAACAACATCGGGCAAAAACTTTTTATGTTTATCAAGAAACCTGCAAACTGTATTTCGTATATTTTCACAAAAAGATTTCCTAAAAGATTCAATATTTGTAGTATCAATACTTGAAAAATCAAATTCCATGACGGCGTAACTATTTTTTAGCGGCGTAGGATTTTGACCGATATAAAGATTGCCGAATAACCGCTCAAATTCATCGGCATAATTAACGTCGTAATAATACGCTAACATTGAAAGAAACAGACTTTTTCCAAAACGGCGCGGACGAATAAATATCTTGCTATCGTTGCTTTCGTTTTCTAGTAGTTCGATAAAACGCGTTTTATCAACATAAGCATAATTTTTCCGCGTCCGAACACTCTTAAAATCAGCATTGCCATAAGGCAATAATTTAGGCGTTTGCGGTTTAGCGATTTTTTGGGCTGGCGTTTTTTTGGCGGGTGATTTTTTTGCCATGATATTTAATTGTTAATTTTTTGTAATTTACTATTTTAAACTGTTCGTGTTTGAATTTTCGTTTACCGTTATTTTCGTATCTATCTTGCGGCAGGCTTTTACGCTTTTAAATCACTGAATTTCAAGTACGAACTGTATATGCCTTTAAATTACTGAAATTCAAGTATGATACTTATATTATTAAGATTTGAAATTATGATCCGAAATTGATTATTGTCAATTACGTCAAAATAAACGATCAACGCCGTTGACTGTTAAACAATAACAGTGAATAAATTTATCAACGAAAAACAAAAATTTTAATTGGCGGTAAAAAGTTATGTTATTTTTTATGTAAATTTGTAATGGAACTTCTATTTTTAATTTTAATTTTAGTTACAATTTAATAATTCATTAGAAAGTTAGAGAACAGAATTTTTGTTATAAAAAAATTTGTCTCACTTATCCCTCATGTTCCACTTGTCCCTCCAAAATTGTCAAAACGTCATTTAATAAACGAATTTCCGTAAATGATTACCTTATTGTGAGCGTTTTAATATGTTAAAAAAATTACCTTTTAATAATCCTGTATTGACGGCTTCAGGCACGTTTGGTTATGGGGTTGAGATGTCTGGCGTTTTTGATCTTTCGCGTCTTGGCGGCATTGTTCCCAAGACGGTTACGTTGTCGCCGCGAACTGGTAACAAGCCGCCGCGAACTTTTGAAACTGCGTCTGGTTTGCTTAATTCTATTGGTTTAGACAACGACGGCATAGATGATTTTATCAAATTTAAATTGCCTTATCTGCAAACTACCGGTGCGAAAATAATGGTTAGTGTTGCGGTCAAGAGCGTTGACGAGTGTTTAATTTTTGGCGAGCGGTTGCGGGTAACTTCTGGAATTGACGCAATTGAGTTGAATGTTTCTTGTCCTAATGTTAGCGGCGGCGTGGATTTCGCATCGGATCCGAAGCTTTGTGAAAAAGTAGTATTAGCGTTTCGGCAAGTGATAGAGACGCCGTTGTTTGTCAAGTTATCGCCTAATTTTTTTAATATTAGCGAAGTAGCCAAAGGCGCGGAGGCGGGCGGCGCTGATGGTATTTCTGCGGTGAATACTTGTCTTGGGTTGGCGGTGGATTGGCGAAAGCGGCGTCCGCAATTGGGCAACGGTTTTGGCGGGTTGAGTGGACCGGCAATTAAACCTATTGCGTTGAGATGTGTGCGGCAAATTTTCAAAGCGGTCAAGATACCGGTTATTGGAATTGGCGGAATTGCGACTATTGACGACGCAATGGAATTTTTTGTTACGGGCGCTTCGGCGATACAAATTGGAACGGCAAACTTCTACAATCCCGCAACCGCAATACAAATCCTAGACGATTTACCAAACGCTCTATCAAAACTAAACGCAAAAAATATTACTGAAATCGTAGGAATTTTGGAAGACGTATAAACAAAAATGTAACAGGCAACTTCTAATAACCAGTTTTTTATTTAAACGCCAAAAACACGGATTGCACAGAAAAGAAATTTTTAAAAAATTATTTTATATCCACCGTCAATTATAATATTAAATAATGTTTCGATTCCAATTGGGCGTCTCTAAAAATTCATTTTTTGTAAAAAGATATGCGATGTTTGCGATGTTTTGCCGAAATATCGCAATGGAGTTTATGACGCCAATAAATTTTAATAATTCATAAAGCCTAAAATATGCTTATTTTCGACATGTGCAATATTAAAATTTATTGACGTCATAAACCATAATGCGGCACAAAATTAAACACGGGGCGAAACGCCGCCTACCTGAACAAATGAAATTTTAGAGAATGCCCAAAAGATAATAAACTAATAAACTATGCGAGAAAAAAATAAATCCCAATCATCCGACTACGCCAATTTGTTGTCTTCCAAAGAAACCGTTTCTTTGGACGAATACTTGACGACCTACAAAAGACGTATCACACAAGAAAGCGAAGAACTTTTTGTGCGAGATTTTTTGTACCCTTTGTTTGGAAAAGAGAATATCAAATATGTTGTTCCCCAATATCCTTTCATTGATTCGGAAGGCAGGGCAAGACGAATTGACTTTGGTATTTTGTACGATGGTAAAAAAATAGCATTGGAAGTAAACGGCGAGACCTATCATGCCGAAGGGATTATCCCAAACGAAAACTTTGATGATAACCTTAACCGACAAAACGAAATTTTGAATGCAGGTTGGTTTTTGTTGCGTTTCTCATATTCGCAACTACAGTCACCGCAGTGGCGCAAGAAAGTTGCCAATGATTTGTTTTCATTACTTCGCAAGCGTATTCCCGAACTTATATCCGAAACGATAATTGAGCCTAATTACTTACAAACGGAAGTTTTAGACGCATTACATTATTATCGTGGCAAAGGTTGGAAAAAGGGCGTTGTAATTTTACCGACAGGAACGGGCAAAACCTTTTTGTCTGCTTTTGATACGCTTAACGCCAAAGGCAGAACGCTGTTTATCGTGCATAGATTGGATATTTTGAGTCAATCGAAAGAGGCGTTTGAAAAAATCTATCCCAATGAAAAATTAGGATTGTTGACAGGCGAAGAAAAATACAATATAGAAGACAGCAAAGTTTTGTTTGCTTCAAAAGATACCTTGCGTAATCCGAATGTTATGCAAACATTCAAACAAAACGAATTTGATTATATCATTGTTGATGAAGTTCACCACGGACAAGCCCCAAGTTATCAGTCCATTTTGCAGTATTTCAGTCCCAATTTCTTTATGTTGGGCTTAACTGCTACACCCGACAGAATGGACAGAAAAGATATTTTTGAACTCTTTGACTATCAAAAGGCGTATGAATATTCTTTGAGTGAAGCCATTGAAAACGGTTTTTTAGTTCCATACACTTACTATGGTTTAATAGATAATATTGATTACAATAATATCCGTCACAATGGAAAGAAATACAACGTTACAGATTTAGACCGTACCTTAATAATCAACGAAAGAAACGAAAAAATCTTTGCAGAATATTTATCAAAAGGCAAAGGTAACAAAGCATTGGGATTTTGCTGTTCCATTAAACACGCCAATACAATGGCAGCGTTTTTCAATCAAAAAGGAATACCCGCCGTTGCCATTACAGCCGAAACAGACAGTCGGGAACAAGTAATAAGGGATTTCCGTGAAAGCAAATATACAGTCGCTTTTACGGTAGATTTATTCAACGAAGGCATAGATTTCCCCGATTTGCAAGCGCTGTTATTCCTGCGACCTACCGAATCAAAAACTGTATTTTTCCAACAGTTAGGACGTGGCTTGCGTCTCTGCGGCGGCAAAAACAGAGTTGTTGTTATTGATTTCATCGGCAATTACAAAAAAGCGAATAACCTGCGCAAATACCTTTCCAAAGACTCAACTAAAAAAGTCAATCCACAAAACGGACGAGTTGAGAAAATCGAATACCAATATACTCCGAATTGCGAAGTTATTTTTGACGCCGAAGTGGAAGAAATCCTCGACCGTCAGGATACTGCCGAAAGAGAAATCACAAAGGAAGATTTGATTGACGCATACTACACATTAACCGAGCAACTTAACCGCAAACCCTCACAGGAAGATATTAACAGAGAGGGTGAATTTAAAGT
>JAISLW010000080.1 GCA_031277105.1 Planctomycetaceae bacterium
CAATTTATTTTCTTGACCGGCGTGTCAAAATTTTCTGGTTTATCAGTTTTTTCGGCGTTGAATAATCCGAATGATATTACATTGGACGACGTATATTCTTCGATCTGCGGTTATACGCAGGACGAATTGGAAAAATATTTTACGGATTATATTGACAAAATTGCCGCAAAGAAAAATAAAAGCAGAATTGAGTTATTGGAGGACATTAAAATTTGGTATAACGGTTATTCGTGGGACGGTCAGATTTCTGTTTATAATCCGTTTTCGACATTATTATTTTTCGACAAAGGTAAAATTGCTAATTATTGGTTTCGTACTGGCACGCCGACGTTTTTGATAGAGATATTGCAAAAGCGTAATCAAATTAAACCTGTCCTTGAACCGTTCAAAGTCGGATCGATTGTTTTTGACAGTTATAATCCGCTAAATATCAGCGAAATTCCGTTGTTATTCCAAACCGGTTATTTAACGATCAAAGAAGTTGACTCGTCATTACGTCCGCAATACACTCTTGGCATACCTAATTTAGAAGTCAAAGAAGCATTTTTAGAATATTTATTGAACGCTTACATCAATTATCCGGTCGAGCAGATTCAGCCTTTGGTTTACGATATGCAAGCCCAGATTTATGCGGGCGATACTTCGGGACTTGAACAGAATTTACGAATATTATTGGCTAATATTCCGAACACGTTGCATATTGCGAAGGAGGCTTATTATCATTCGATGTTTTTGTTATTGATGAAAGTGTTTGGGTTTGATATTAAGGGAGAGATTCAGACTAATATTGGTCGGATAGATGCAGTTTGGAGTCAATCAGATTTAGTTGTTATTGCCGAGATAAAATATGATTCCAAAAAGAGTATTACAAGTTTACTAAATTCTGCAATGAAACAAATCAACGACCGTAAATATTACGAATCGTATCTTGACAAAAAAGTAATATTGATGGCGGTTGCTTTCACGGGCAAAGAAATAAAATGTAAACTAAATGACGTAAATACCAAAAATCAAAATTCTACCAATAAACCACAAACCAAAAAGAAACATTAAACTGATCGTACTTGAAAGTCAGTTAAATTTCTAAAAAACTACTCCTAAAACCTAGCGCTTAAATTTTCGCGAGCGGTTATATTTACTTTAATTTAATTTAGAATATGAAGTATTGATTGTTTTTTGTATTGTGTCGATGATGATTTTTATATCTACAGGTTTTCCGATGTGACCGTTCATGCCTGCGTCTAAAACTTCTTGAACGTCTTCTTTAAAAACGTTTGCGGTCATTGCAATAATTGGCAATTTTCCGGCGTCTGGATGTTGTAAATTTCTAATAATTCTTGTTGCGGTGCATCCGTCCATTATTGGCATTTGCATATCCATTAGTATTAGCAAATAATGCCCCGCCGCTGAATTTTGTATCATATCTACCGCTTGTTTTCCGTTCTCCGCTTCATCGACGATAATATTCGTTTCTTTAAGCAACGAACAAATAATGAAACGATTTACTCTGACATCGTCCGCAACTAAAATTCTATAACCGCTAAAATCGATTTTCTCTTTCGGTCTCAACTTGTTTTCTTTTGTTTTCGGCGTCGAAACGTCCCGATCAAATCGCACCGAAAACATGAATTTTGCCCCTTGTCCCGCAACACTTTCGACTTTGATCGTTCCTCCCATAAGTCCGACGATATGTTGACTAATCGTTAGCCCTAAACCGGTGCCGCCAAAATTTCGCGAAATCGTATTGTCCGCTTGTTCAAAAGGTTTGAACATCCGTTCTAAAAATTCGGCATTGATGCCGATTCCGGTGTCCGTAACGGCAAATTGAAGCGTAATAGAATCTTGATCGTTAGAAAATTCAGAAATATCCAATTGGATTTTTCCATTTTCCGGCGTAAATTTTATTGCGTTTCCTAGTAGATTTATCAGAACTTGCGATAGGCGGATGTCGTCGCCTAGCAGTCGCATATTGTCGATGTTATTAAAATTTATTGAGAACGTTTGCGATTTATTTTTTGCAAGTTGTTGCATGCTTATACGTATTGATTCGATTACTTGGTATAGATCAAAAGCGTTATGCGACAACTTAAATTTGCCGTCTTCAATTTTCGATATGTCAAGCACGTCGTTAATTAGTCCAAGCAGATGTTTCGACGACGATTTAATCTGTTTAATGCAACGCTCAATCTCTTCGCCTTCTTTTGTACGTTCTGCAATTTGCGTCATGCCGATAATCGCATTCATCGGCGTCCGTATTTCATGGCTAAGGTTTGCGAAAAATCTGCTTTTATCGCGACTGGCTTGATTAGCGCGGTCGATTGCGTCAAAAAGACCAAGAATACCGTTCATCTGCTGACAATAAACCATAAACGGCGACGTCAATTCTTGCGGGAGAAAATCATAAATGTCTTTATTCGATTCAGAAATACCGCCAAGGATAACGCCGTTGATTTGTTTATTGTTGTTAAATACGGGCATAAAAATAACGCTGGACAAACCCATCTCTAACCAAATGCGACTCGTAACCGGAGATTCGCAAGTCGCCTGATTATAAGACAATAGCCGTCCAACGATGCCGTCTTTTTGCCAATCGTTATGAGTAAATTTAAAAACCGTCGACTCCGTTTCCAAATTCAAACCGTTCAATAACAACAAATGTTGATCGGCTATACTAACCTCGAATAAACCGCCGACTTCAAGTTGAAATACATCGACTATACCTTCGACGATAATCGAATATACAATTTTGCGATCATTAGTTGAAAAAGCGCGTTGAGCGTACTCGTGCATTCGGGCAAATTTATTGATATGCAAATCTAAACGGTGCTGCGTATCGCGAAGATTTTGCGCAATCACTTCCGACCGGGCGGCTTTTCGGGATATAGAATCAAGCTCGGATTTAAGATACTCAATCTCTTGTTCAGGCGAACGTTCTAAAAGCATAAAAAACTCTCTATTCACATCTACGCTCAACAAAATTATAGATGCAAAAAAATTAAAATAACACTGTTTATACTTATACTACTCGTACTTGAAAATCATCAATGTATATAGATCGTACTTGAAAATCAGCGATTTAAAAGCGTCAAAGCCTACCGCCCGAAAACTAGGCTGGCGAAGGTAAACGCAAATTAAAGCGTGAACAGTTTAAAAGCCTGCCGACCAATAACTAGGCAGGCAACGGTAAACGTAAAATTCAAGTGTGAACAGTTACAATAATATTATCGCCTCTATATTCTGGTAAAAATTTGTAGTCAAGATGTCCAATCGCATTGAAAAATGATTTGGCACAACCATTTTTCATTCGATCGTGTAACTCAATAAAAAATAAATTGACTGAATTGATCCATTGAGCAGAATTGTCGAAAACTTCTTTTTCTGAACCTTCTATATCAATTTTCAGTACGTCAATATTATCTATTGCATATTCTTTCATAAGGTATTCCACAGTTATACCGCGTATGACTTCATCATTTTGAGGAGATTGATGTGATGACAAGTCTCTTTCGCTATCTGTATGTTCTTCATCTTTTGTCACCTCGTCAATAATAAAAGCCCACGGTTCGTCATTAGGGTTTCTAATTTTCAAATAGGCATTATTTTTCCACAAACCTGCTTGAACGCAACGGACATTAGAATAAAACGCTGTATTCTGTCGAAGTAAATCAAAATTAGTTTTTTCCGGTTCAATTGCAATAATATTTGTTTCTGGGAACATATTAGCAAACCATATTGTTCTTAAACCAATATTTGCGCCAGCATCAATAATCCAATGCGGCGTTCCAAAATCTTCTTTCTGATGGATTTGTTTTATTCGAAAAACGTCTTGTTCTACTCGTTCATCAGATGTGCCTTCTCGTAAATAATAGGGAAATTGTAAAATCGATTGTTTTCTTTTTACGATACGTCCAGATCCAAATAGTTTATATTTGACCTTTCTGACGCCCTTAATTATTTCTTTGTGAATTGTTCTAAAAATCATATAGGTTATATTGATAATAGCTTTTGTTTATATGCTGCTCTTACTTGAAATTCAACGATTTAAAAGCGTCAAAGCCTACCGCTCACCCGAAAACTAGGCTGGCGAAGGTAAACGTAAACGCAAACTCAAATACAAATAGTTTAAAAATAAATTTACGGTTGTTTTTAGAATTTTTTTAGCGATATAGTACGAGCAATGCGGTTGAGTAGTTGTGATATGTATTTTTACCGCCTAGTCGCGTATATTCTCCGAAGCCGTAGTTGCCAAGCCAAGGAGGCACGACTCCGTCAACCGATAACGCATCATGCATCATTGAAATAATTTCATCTTTCACGACGCGATTGAATAAAAATCGACCGCGTGCGAGGCAGTCCGTTTGGAAAACGGCGACGGGTTTACAAGTTCCGATATGTTTTTTCAAGTATTCCAAAGAGCGTTGCTGTTCGGAAAATATCAAGTCCTCGTCTCGCAACGTCAACCAAAGCCGCAAACCTTCTTTGCAAGTAACGGGATAATACATAATTTCGCCGTCGTGTTTTGTGATAACGCGTAATATGTGCGGGTTGCCGTATTCTTGTGCGAGTTCCGGCGTTAGTTCTTCAGCGAGAGCGCCGATGGGAATTGTATCGCCGCAAGTTGCGTTTGTAGGTTTGGACAATCGTTCCGTATATTCTGACCAAGCGCCGCGTCCGTTTAATTCGTAGATACGGTTGCCGTCGCATTTCGTAACGATCATCGGCTCGCCGTAAGCGGAGAATCCGTGAGTTGCGCGAGTGATATTTTTCAACGTCGTATCTGCAAAACCGATTGCCCAAGCGTCGTGTTCGCTTAATACGTTATCGTGAAATTGATAACTATGAACGCCGCTCATGTTATCGGAGGAAGTGCCGCCGAATATTGTTACTTCTTCGCCAAATGTATCGACAAACGCTTTGAGAATAAGATCGTTATCAATATCGATACCAGGACAAAGTAAATAGATTACATTGATTTGGGGATTTTGATTTTTGAGTTGTTGGGCAAGTTCGACGCCTTTTTGGTAAGCGTTATGACCGTAAATTTCGGACACGGCGGCGGTAAGGAGTTCTTTATCCGATCCGCAAATTGCCATCATTGCGAGTTCGTTCATGGATTCGCCGACGCCTTCGCGTCCTGTTACGCCGCAACCGGATGCGCCAAAAACAGGGATTGATGGAATTATCTTGTGAACTGCCGCTGCAACTTTATCGAGTTTATGCCCAAGTGTCGCGTTAAAAATTATTGAACGGCAAGTGGCAGGAATACCGCTAGGAAATGCTACTTCAAGACATTCTTGAGTAGCGCGTTCTGAATTGACGATGCGGACGCTAGATGAAAAAAATTCTAACATGGAAATATCCTTTAAATGTTGTAGTGGGAAGTGAAGGTAAAAAGTAAATTGTAAGTCGTAAGTTGTAAATTGTAAGTTGCAAATTGTAACGAATATTGCGAGTTGTTAAAGATTTACAAACCGGCTATAAATTGTAATTTATTGTACAGATTTGTAGCAACAACTTAAATCGTATTGCATAATTTCGTATAATTTGTTTTTTGACAAATTACGTTATGGGTTATAATTCTAATGATTTTCAAAATTGCCGTCAATACGGATTTAAAAAAATGTAACCGTTCACGGAAATTTTAAGCGATAGATTTTAGGGGATAGCCCCGTAATTTAATAAACGAGTCTCCGTGAACGGTTACTAAAAAATAAAAAATTTTGCGCGTCTGGTTACATTTCAAAATGTGTTTTGTATAATATGTTGAAATTCATACGGCAATCTTTTACAAATATGAAATCCTATTTACAGAAATGGCGACTATAAAAATTCATTTGTCCAGGTAGGCGGCGTTTTGCCGCAGCGTTTAATTTTGTGCCGCAATAGAGTTTACGACGCTAATAAATTTTGTTACTTCACAATGTTTAAAATATATCTATTTTATACGTTATGAATTATTAAAATTTAATAATTATTTATGCGTATTGCGATCCAAAAAATAAATACTGCGGCGAAACATCGCTACCTTTTTGCAAAAAATGAATTTTAGAGAATGTTCTATTGTTTTTGGGTTACGATATTATCATGTCAATTAACTACTGCGGCTAGCGGCCGTTTTATTATTATGCAAGAAACAGAAGAAAAAGCGACTATTATTATTGGCGATCAGCGGATTGAGGTTCCGGTGCTTATTGGCACAGAAGGTCATAAATCGCTTGACATATCGCGGTTATATGAGGAGTATGGTATTACGACGTTTGATCCGGCGCTTGCCAATACGAGTATGTGTCAAAGTACGATTACTTATATTGACGGCGACAAGGGGATACTTCGTTATCGCGGGATTCCGATAGAGCAATTTGATCGTCCGAAGCCGAATTTTATTGAGGTGGCTTGGCTTTTAATTTTTGGGTACTTGCCGACGCGTCAGGAGTTGAATGAGTTTCGTGATCTTTTGACGGCGAATGAGTTGTTGCATGAGGAACTGCGTGATCAATTTAACAATGTCCCGCCGAAGTCGCCTCCGATGGCGATATTATCTGCGATGCTTAGTCAGCTTGCGTGTTATTATGAGAAGTTTTTGCCGCTTGGGGATGATGATCTTTTTATTGAGGCGGCGGGGCGTTTGATTAGCAAGGCGAGAACGATTGCGGCGTATTCTTATCGGCGGTCGAAGGGGTTGCCGTATATTTATCCGGATCCGGCGTTGCGGTATTGCGCTAATTTTCTTCACATGATGTTTTCGATTCCGTATCAACAATATATTATTGGCGAGGAGATTGAGGATGCGATGAATTTGGTTTTGATTTTGCATGCCGACCATGAGCAAAATTGTAGTACGTCTGCGGTGAGGGTTGTAGGTTCGGCGAGGGCAAATTTATTTGCATCGTGTGCGGCAGGCGTAAGCGCGCTATGGGGACCGTTGCATGGCGGGGCGAATGTCGAGGTAATGAAAATGTTGGAATCGATAAAGAGTGGAGGAATTGATCCGAAAGATTGTATTAAAGCGGCAAAAGACAAAGATAATCCGTATAGATTATTTGGGTTTGGACATCGCGTTTATAAAAATTATGATCCGAGAGCAAAAATCTTGCAAGCCGCCGCCGACCGCGTTTTCGCAAGACAAAAAATAAACGATCCTTTGTTAGATATTGCGAGACAACTGGAAGAGTATGCGTTGAATGATTCTTATTTTATTGATCGTAAGTTATATCCGAATGTAGATTTTTATAGTGGAATTTTGTTGAGGGCGATTGGGATTCCGACGAACATGTTCACGGTTATTTTTGCAATGGGAAGATTACCAGGCTGGATTGCGCAATGGAAAGAGCAACATGATAATCAAACGCAAAAAATCATAAGACCGAGACAATTATACGTCGGAAAAAAATTAAACGACTATGTGCCAATCGGAGAAAGATAAAAAATTAAATTTAATTTAGAGACGCCCTTTTGAGGGACAAGTGGGACAATTTTTGTTACAAAAATTCGTCAAAAGGATCGCGGGCGTCCCGCCTGCATTTCAGGATCGCGGGCGTCCCGCCTGCAAGCGGTTGTACTCAACCGCCAATGAGAGAAGTTACATCTCAACCGATTTTTTTATTTACCTTGCGGCAAATTGCAGACGAGACGGTTGCGTTCCTTTTCGATTTTTTGTAACAAAAAAAATTGTCCCACTTGTCCCTCAAAAAAAGAACCGGAACGTAGCCGTCTTGGTTGTGATTTTAGCGATCTTGTTCTTCGATAATTTTGATTTCGTTTTCTGTTAAATTGTATAATTTATAAACTAAACGATCTATTTTTGATTCTAATTTTGTCGTATCTGCGTTGGGG
>JAISLW010000084.1 GCA_031277105.1 Planctomycetaceae bacterium
GGTTACTTGGAATGCGGAAAAAATGGAAACCGACTCAAAAGAAGTAAACGCATACATCAAACCAAAATTCAGAGATGGATGGAATTTTCCCACCGTGTGAAAATTTAATCCGAAAAAAAATTTAATGTTTGGGTATCTCTAAAAAGGACGTCTCTAAAAATTCATTTGTCCAGGTAGGCGGCGTTTCGGCACAGTGTTTAATTTTTTTAGCCGCCTACCTAAACAAATGAATTTTAGAGATACCCAATTATTTTTAAAACTAATTCCGAATTCCGAATTCCGAATTAAAAAAAACCGTGAACGGTTACAAATTTTTTTATTAAATTACAAGGAGAATAAAAATGACTTTATTGCGTCGTGAATTTTTTGGCGTTGTTGGGGCTGCGGCGTTGTCGGCTGGTTTTTTATCCGGCGGCAAAATGTTTGCAGACGAAGTCGATGCGGCGCCAAATTACGCTACTAAAATTTTCAAATCGCGAATAACTGCTAATCCGTCTAAAAAATATTGTGAGAGTTTGAAGGCGGCGGGTTTTGAGGGGATAGAGATTTCGCGTTGGAATGTTTCGCCGGCGGAGGCGTTGGAGATACGTCGTGAAGTTGAGAGTTTTGGTTTGCGGATACATTCGGTGATGCGGGCTTGGACTAATGTGAATATTGAAAATCAATATGCGAAAGATATTGAGACGGTCAAAAAAGCGTTGCGATCTGCGTCAACTTATGGCGCTGATACGGTATTATGGGTTACGTGCGAAGCCAAAAATGTAAAAAATTTACCGATGCCGAAGCCGTGGGATTTTGACGTTGATTTTGATCCGGCGACGTTACGTGTCAAGACGGTTGCGGAGGGTGATAATACGCCTTATGAAAAATATATTGCCGATCAAAATTATGCTACGGAGTCGTCGATTCGTGCTATTGAGGAATTGATTCCGGTAGCGGCGAAGGAGGGAGTTCGTATTGGGCTAGAAAATGTTTGGAATAATTTTTGGTGTACGCCGAAATTTTTTGCGGCGTTTTGCAAGTATTTCAACAGTACGTGGGTTGGCGGTTATCTTGACTTGGGCAATCACACGAAGTATTCGCGTTGTGAAGAATGGATTAAGGAACTAGGGCATAACATACTTAAACTTCATATCAAAGGTTACAAGATAAAAAACGTTTCGGGCAAGTTAGGCGGCGGCGACGGTCAATGGTGTGCGATTGATGAAGCGACGATTGATTGGAAATCGGTACGCAAGGCGTTAGACGACGTAAAGTATAACGGTTGGGTGAGTGTTGAAGAGAACAATCATTCGGACGAAAGATACTCAAAAATTTTAGACAACTTCATCGCCGGAAAAAAAATTGACGAAAAGTAAAAAGGAATTTCCAAAAACTCATTTGCTCAAGGTAGGCGGCGTTTCGCCCCATGTTTAATTTTTTGCGTCGCATTACATATAAAATAATTGTAACTGTTCACGGTTATTTTTTTATTATTTAATGTTTTCGTTGAATTATCTTCGTCCCGATAGGGACGGTACCATTAATAGTGATCGTTATAACCGCAGGTCTGCGACCTGCGGTAAAAATCCGCGCATCCTTGCTGCCCTGAAAGGGCAGGACTTTATTGAGATTATTTAACGATACGGATCGTACTCGAATTTCATCAAGTTAAAAGCGTAAAAGCCTGCCGTCCGATAGTAGGCAGGCGAATGTAAACGCAAAGTCAAGTGCGAATAGTTTAAAATGTCCTGCCCCTATCAGGGCAGAGTTAGATGTTGACTTTTAACCGCAGGTCAGAGACCTGCGGTTATGAAAATTCCGTCCCTATCGGGACGAAGACAAGTCATTAACCAAAAGTAAATAATAAACAAAATATAACACGGAAAGTTAAAAATATAAAAAAATACCGTGAACGGTTACAATTATTTTATACGTATTGCGGCCCAAAAAATAAACACAGCGGCGAAACACCGCCTACCTTTTTACAAAAAAATGAATTTTTAGAGATACCCTATTGTTTTATTTTTCGGGAGATGTGTTTTTATTTTCTTTGACTTTGTCTCCGTGTTTCATGTATGCTTGTAGAATGTCTCTTAAATTTAATCTTGCTCTGCTTAGTAAGGATTTTAGGGCTTGCGGCGTCATGTCCATGATTTTTGAGATTTCAATATAACTCAATCCCTCAAATTTATGCAACAATAACGCCATCCTCTGTCTGTCGCCTAATTCGTTTATAGCGAGTTGTACCATTTGTCTCATCTCTAATTTTTCTAATCTTCGCGTTGGTATTGTTCCGCTACTTGCTACGATTGCGTCTTCTGCAAAAATTAGCGGGTCGCTTCTTGACGCATTTTTATAAGAGATTCCCAATTGGACTTCCGGCTTGCGTATTTTTGCCCTAATTGCGTTCAAGCCTACATTATTTGCGATAGTAAATAACCACGTAGAAAATTTTGCATCCGGTTGATAAGTTTTTCTTGCTCTGAAAACCCGTAAGAATACGTCTTGCGTTAAGTCTTCGGCTAAATCGCGATCATTTACGACATGCCGCAACAAAGAAAATACCCGCCCTTGATAACGTAAAACTAACTCCTCAAACGCCGCCGCATCATCCTGCTGCACCGCAAGCATCAACCTGACGTCAGGATCATGTAAATTTATATTAGATTCCGAAACAGACTCAATACTCATTCTTTTACGTCCTTTTCGCGATTTTTAGCAAGTTCATTCGCTTCATCCTCAAACCGCTTTGTCAATTTTTGGATTTGTTCTTTAACTTCGTCCCGCACGTCTTCAGAAAATATTTTATCTTTTTCCGATTGATCCGCCGTTTTATTTCCGTCTCTTCGCACGTTGCGCACGGCTATTTTGGATTCTTCGCATAACTTCCAAATTTGCGTAACCATTCTTTGACGCACTTCGGTAGAAAGCGGCGGTATATTAAGCCTTATTACACGCCCGTCATTATTGGGCGTATAACCAAGATCAGACGCAATTATCGCCTTCTCTATCGACTTCAACGTCTCCGGATCAAACGGTCTTATCACAACAAGATTCGACTCCGGACAAGCCACCGTCGCCAATTGCTTCAATTGGACAAACTCGCCGCCATAAGCCTCGACGCGTATCGAATCCACAAGCCCAGGATTAGCCCGCCCAGTCCTTATCCCAAATAAATTCTGCTTCAACTTGATCACCGCCTTCTCCATACGATCCTCAACATCAAGCAATATTTCATCAGCATCCATAATATCCTCCAAATTAAAAAATTTATATTAGGTAACTCTAAAAACCGGCTTTTTATTTATTAACCACCGTGAACACAGAGTTCACAGAGAATAATTTTTAAACTGTTAGCGATTGAATTTGCGTTTACCATCGCCTGATTAACTTTCAGACGAAAGGCTTTTATGCTTTTTCATTGCCAAATTTCAAGTACGATATGTATAAAAAATATTTTAAATCAAAATGTCAATTATAATATTAAATAACCTTTTGATTTCAATTAAAAAATTCCTCTGTGTTCTCTGTGGTTAATAAAAATAAATTTGTGGTTTTTAGAAGTTCTCATTAGTTCAAAACAAAAAATTTATCCTCTATCAAAATTGTCGCCAAACAAGCCCGCAACAAACAATACAAAATCATACACAAATTTACATTCGCCGCAATAGAGGAAAATTTTGTAACCGTTCACGAAAATTTGTTTGACAAATTACGTATTGATAATTTTTTTTGTAACAAAAACTGAGTAACGCAGATGTCTCGCCCGCACTTTGCCGATAGGCAAACAAAAAAGCGATTGAGATATAAACCTCTCTCATTTGCGGTTGAGTACAACCGCTTGCAGGCGGGACGCCCGCGATCCTGTGAAGCAGGCGAGACCAACGGATCGCGGGCGTCCCGCCTGCACTTTGCCGATAGGCAAATAACACGGCGGTTGAGCTGTTAAACCTCGCTCAACGGCGGTTGAGTACAACCGCTTGCAGGCGAGACGCCCGCGATCCGTTTTAACGATTTTTTGTAACAAAAAACTGTTATCTAGTTTTCTAAAAAGCACACTCCTATTCCCTATTCCCTATTCCCTACACCCTATCCCCAACACCCTATCCCCTAAAACTTGGCGTTTAAATTTTCGTGAGCGGCTAATTTTAATTTTTATCGTATTCCATTTTTTCGTAGAAATTTTTATATTGTGTTTTTTCGTTTTGGTCTTTGAATCTTACGTAATGGAATTTTGGGTATCTGTATTTTAGTATGTCAATACCTTTGCACGGATCGGTTTTACATAGTACAAAAGTTGGCGTTTGTGCTGATTGTTTTTTTCCTAGTTTTACCAAAGTTTCAATATCGTGTCCGTTGACGCAATACACGCGAGCGCCAAAAGCCCGCAACCTTTTATGAAACGGCTCAATACTCATTACGTTTGACATTATTCCGTCGCATTGGTAGCCGTTCATGTCAACATAGATCAACATGTTTCCGAGTTTATGAAAGCTTGCGGCTTGTACGGCTTCCCAAAATTCGCCTGATTGACATTCGCCGTCCGACATTAACATAACAACACGTCCTGTTTCGCCGATATTTTTTCTTGCCCATGCAATACCAGCGGCTTGACTTATGCCTTGCCCAAGCGAGCCTGTTGTAACTTCCATGCCAGGCGAATGTTCCGCGCCAATCATTTCAACGCTACTACCGTCGCGGTCATATAATTCCATGCCGGATTCATCCATTCGCCCCGCTTCAATTAACGTCGCATAAAGAACCAACGCATATTGTGCCGGCGAAAGAATAAAATTATCACATTCCCAACGACCGTTGCCGTTGTACTCCGTTCCCGTTACCGCCGGAAAATCAGACTTCGGCGTACCGCTAAATTTAGCCGGAAAAATAGGACGCTCAAGAAACGATAACCGCAAAATCTTACCATAAAGCGACGCAAATATCTCCGCAGAAGAACATGCCTGACTCAAATAACCGCCATTACGCAATATCGTATGCGCAAGCGCACGCCGCCTAATTCCATAAGCCATCCGCTTAATACGGGATTTCCATTTATCTGAACTCATAATATCTAATATGTATAGTCTCTATTAAATAACGATATTTCAACCGTCTTGAAATACAAAACAATTAAAATGTATCTCTAAAATTATGCAGACCGTACTTGAAATTCATTGATGCAAAAGCGTAAAAGCCTGCCGTCCGACTAACTAGGCAGACGGCGCCAAACGCAAATTCAAGTACGAACAGTTTAAAATTATTTTTGGTAACCGTTCACGAAAATTTAGGGGATAGTTTTTTGTAACAAAAAATTATCCTAATTGCCACCGTAGCCCGTAAATTCCCCGTGAACGTTACAGTATATCTAATTTAAAAAAACAAAACAATCAAATATCAAAAAAAAATAACTTTTCAGAATAAATCAAAAACGATCTTAACGATCATAACAATTAAACCAAAAAAAAGACAAAATCTAAAAAATAAAATCTGTAAACGCTCACGAAAATTGCCTAAACGTAATTTACTAAAAAAAATTCCGTGAACGGTTACAATTTTTTATTCAAATTTTTATGACAATACGGTTCAACGCAAATATTACAATTCGTCAAGTTTAACCGTAATATAGTTATATCATCTGAACTCAACGAAGTATCAAATAAGTCCAAACTTCTCAATTTAGATAATTGCATCAGATAAGGAATTATTTCATTGTTAATACCTTTTCCAGATAGATGTAAATGTTGAAGTTGTTTTAATTGTTTTAAATTAATGTCATGCAAAAAATCAGATTTATATGTTTGAGTAGATAATTGTACATATACAACCGAACTACAAAAATCATTACCAAACAAAAAAGTTATCAAAACGCTCGGCGCCGGAGGACAATAATAATCTTTTATACGATTATTTTTTGATGAAAAATCATACTGGTAATCATAAAGAACAATACCGCCTTTTGCTCGTATTTTTTGTACAATTATTGATTGATTTTTTATGTTGCAATATCCATAAATAAAAAATATAATCCCCGCAATAACAAAAATTAAAAAAACAAAAACTAAAACTCGATAACGTTTCATAATATTTTAAACTGTTCTTACTTGAATTTGCGTTTAGTTCCGATTGCCTAGATTTCGGACAAATTTTTTTAAAATAAATAAAAAATAAATAAAAAAATTCTGCAATTTTTTGCAGACTGGTATTGTACTATTTTGCAGAATGATTTATACTACCGCCCTCGTGTTGCAAAATTTTAGATCAAGAGAGATCAATTTTTTGTTGTCCATAGATTACGTAGATTAGAAAATTTTTTTAAGATAATTTTTTCAATCTGTGTAATCTGCGGATCGAATTTTTTTGCTCTTGAATTTTTGTAACGAAAAATACGTTTGGTTTAATTGCGACGAATTTAATTTTTAATTTACGCAAAAATGTTTTTTGCGAATTAGAATTTGTTGCGATTAAATTGTTGTTTATTGCGTGTTAATTTTCTGATTGTCAATGGAAAATTTTTGTATCGCAATAAATTTTACTAAAATTTACTTAACCTTTTAATTGAAAAGGAGTAGAACGATGAAATTGACAAATTTGACGACAAAGTTGTTTATTGCCGAAGTCGATATGAATATTGACTTTGCAACTAATGTTAAAATAGGCAAACAGGGGGGGGGGGGGCGAATATGTAAACTCGGAAATTTCAAC
>JAISLW010000131.1 GCA_031277105.1 Planctomycetaceae bacterium
TCTCGTCTGCAAAACGTCAACGTCAACCAATCCAATAAAGCGGTTGAGATAAAAAACTCAATCACTAGCGGTTGAGTACAACCGCACGCAGGCGAGACGCCCGCGATCCGTCTGACAATTTTTTGTAACAAAAATTTGAGGATCGTAACTGTCTCGTCTGCAAAACGTCAACCAATCCAATAAAGCGGTTGAGATAAAAAAAACTCAATCACTAGCGGTTGAGTACAACTGCACGCAGGCGAGACGCCCGCGATCCGTCTGACAATTTTTTGTAACAAAAAATCGTCTGCCGGATCGCAGCCGTCTTGACTGCAAAACGTCAACGTCAACCAATCAAATAAAGCGGTTGAGATAAAAAAACTCAATCACTAGCGGTTGAGTACAACCGCACGCAGGCGAGACGCCCGCGATCCGTCTGACAATTTTTTGTAACAAAAAATCCATCCCCTTAATTCCGAATTCCGAATTCCGAATTCCGAATTCCGAATTCCGAATTCCGAATTCCGAATTCCGAATTCCGAATTCCGAATTCCGAATTCCGAATTCCGAATTCCGAATTTAAAACCATCTCAATTAACCGGCGTTAAATTAACTGACGTTAGTTCTTTTACGATTCTTTCGGCGTTATATATTTTTTTGAGCGATTCTAAAATTACGTCAACATGTACGGAGACGCAACGGCTTAACTTTTCCGTGTAAATGAAATTATTTGACAACGAATAAATATTGCCGTCAAAAACTAGCCCTACGACTTCGCCTTTTGTATTTATTAGCGGGCTTCCGCTATTTCCGCCGATGATGTCGTTTGTTGTTACGATGTTAAATCCGGCGTTTTGATTGAGTTTATTTTTTTTGTCGAGCCATGATTTTGGCAAGTTGAACGGTTCTTTGAATTTCATTGATTCTGCTCTTTCAAATAATCCTGCGATAGTAGTTACCGCTTTAATATACTTGTCCGATTTTTCGTAGTAACCTTTGACGACTCCATACGAGAGCCGCAACGTGAATGTTGCGTCGGGATAAATTTCATCGCCTAATTTTTCAAATCGCTCCTTCGCCAATTGCGAATAAGCATTCGCTAACGGCGATTCAAATTTATCTTCGTATGATTTGCGCAATTCCCGCGCTGCGGCATCAACTTTAATCGCCAACTTAATCATCGGATCGTCCGAATTTTTTATCGCTTCCAGTCCGCCTTCCAATAACTTTTTACGCTCCGCAACATCGCGCAACTTAGAACCGTTGATCAATTTCTCCGCTAATTCTTTCGGCGAATGTTCCTTGAACATCAATTTTACTTCGCGATCTCTGGCGTCTGCGGCGACAACAAGCGAGTGTTGTTTTTGTCTGCCGTTTACGTATTCAAATAACATTGTCAATGAATCCGTTAATTTAAGAATTTCAACATCCTCATAAACAGGCGAGTCGTTCAAGATATTTCGTTTTATTGAATCGATATTTCCGTCGCGGTATTCGCGTAGTCGTTCTGTGTTTGGTTTTTCTTTTTCTTCGGCGAGCCGGACGAGTTGTCGGGCAAAGCGGAATGTTTGCGAGTTGAAGGCTTCGGCTGATTCAAAGTAACAATAATCAGTATAGAAACCGGATAAGTTCCGACAAGCATTTTCTATTGCCGAAACTTCATCGTTCTCTTTTCTCTCAATTCTATCAATATTTTTCCAGAGCGATGGAGTTTGCAAGCCGTCTAATTGCCCGATAGCGCGTTTACGATAATTTTTAACCGCATCCAAATCATGCGCAATACGCCGCTTATTCTCAAGCGACCGTTCCGCAAACGCAGAATAAATTACTTCGCGCCGATAAAGACGCGATAATCTTTCGGGGAAAAAAACATCGCGTTGAAATTCAAGATGTTTGGACGTAAAGGCGCGATTGGTCGTTCCCGGATGTCCTGAAACGAATACGAGTTCGTTTTCGTGAACTCCGCTAGTTGACCATTTTAGGTAATGTTTAATTTCGGCAGGTTTATTATTTTCGTATGCGCGAAAAAAAGAACAGTCAACGCAATATCGCGGATATTCATAATTGTCGGGATCGCCGCCGAATGCCGCAATATCTTGTTCGGGCGCCAAGACGAGTCGAATATCGGTATATTTTTTGTAACGATAAAGATGATATTTACCGCCTTGAAAGAGCGTAACGACTTCGCAATGTAAATTTGTTTTGTCGGCTTCTTCTTGTTCGATTATGCTGATGGTTTCGCTTCGTTTTTTAGCCGCCACTCGGGAATCCAAGCCTGCGGTAATCTTCGCAAGTTCGTCTGTTATATCTTTGACGCTGTCAAGAACAATACATTCGAGACCTTTGCAAGGAATCTCATCGGCTAATGTTTTAGCGTAAAAGCCGTTTTTGAGCATATCGTTTTCGGGCGTGCTGTGCATTTGTAATTGTGATGCGCCAACGTGATGATTGGTCATTATCAATCCTTTCGGCGAAACAAACGAAGCGCTGCCGCTACGCCCAAATCGAACCGACGACAAACGAACATGTTCAAACCAATCGTCTGTCAAATCAATATCATATTTTTTCTTTACTTGTTTGGCGACAGAAGGACTTTCAAAAAGCCACATCCCTTCATCCGCCCGCAATACGACGGATGATAATAAAATCGTCATTGTAAAAAACAACGTTGTTGGAAAAATTACTCGTTTCATTTTTTAGTTTGGTTAAAGGTTTTAGTTTGGCTAAAGGTTTTAATTTTAGGTTAAAGGGTTTTGTTTGGTTAAAGTTTTTTGTTTTAGGTTAAAGTTTTGTAATTGTTCACGAATTTTTTTTAGCCAAGTTATGTATTGGCAATTTTTGCGGGACAAGTGGGACGATTTTTTGTAACAAAAATTTGAGCAGGATCGCAGGCGTCGCGCCTGCAAGTTACCGCAAAGCAAACAAAAAAATCAGTTGAGACATAAACTCGCTCAATATCAATGAACGCTTACAGCAATTGTAATTTAATTATGTCATGCTTCAAGTATGCGAATAAAATTAGTAACCGTTTACGGAAATTTAAGCAAAAGATTTTAATGGAAGAGCGTATGAGTGGATCGTGATAATTTTCGTAACAATAAATATTTGTCCCGCTAGGGACAACATGTTAGTAGAAAAAAATGATACGAATTTTTAGCGTCCCGTTAAGGACGCAATAAAGGTTAAGGTTGTATTGACATGTTGTCCCTAGCGGGACAAATATATTTTTGATCTTGCTTTTCTACCAACATGTTGTCCCTAACGGGACAGATCGGACAGATTGGAAGATCGCAAGTGTTCCCGCCAGGATCGCGGGCGTCTCGCCTGCATGCGGTTGTACTCAACCGCCGATGAGCGAGGTTACATTTCAACAGCCTTTGGGTATCTCTAAAAATTCATTTTTTTGTAAAAAGGTAATGCGGCGTTTCAACGAAACGCCGCCTACCTGGACAAATGAATTTTTAGAGACGCCCAGTTACAATTTTTTTGTTTCTAGCGGGGCGAAATATAACGTAAAAATTTGATCAAAAAATAATTTTTTAGAATTTATCCTTTGCAATCGGCGGATAATTATTTTTAATGCCAGTACCAGACGAGTCCGATGTTTCCGGTGTTTTTATTTGGCGCATTTTTGTTGTCTGCGTAAATTTCGGCGTTGTAACCTCCAAAGACAGATAGCGATTTTGTAATTTTATATCTTGCTCCAAAACTTATATTTATCACAGAATTTCCAGGCTCTACTCCAATTAATTTTGAACCTTGAACATTGCCCGTCAACTTGTCGCCGTCTCCCAAAACTTGCTGCGAATAATAAACTCCTCCATACAAACTCCAATACGAACCCTTCCAATTTACATCAGTTCCAAATCTTAAAAACAATTGCGATAAATACGCATCCGAAAACACGTATCCATTCGCTTCCGCCGCGTCATTTAGCGTGTTGTAATTGTAATCTATCGACAGTACCGGACGCAACGAAAGATTACCGTCAGAAAATAAACGATAACCATACTCTATCGACGACTCAAATGTCGAACCGTTAAAACGACTCGTCCGCAAATCGTCCAAATCATATCTGTACATCCAATAACTCTGAAAACCGGCGCCCGCATAAAACCTGACGTCGCCGCCAAAACCAATTTGATAAATACCAAAAATCCCAAAATAAAAATCATTCGCAACCGCTTTGTCAACGTCTAACAAACTTGTCCCGTTAGTCGCATTGAGCAACGCCGCCCTGCCTTCGCCGCTGCTGTTGTAACGTAACGAGTGATCCTCATAACCAAACAAAACGCCGTATTGCACAAACCTGCTAAAATATAAATCTATCCCCGTTTGAATTCCATTCGCCGTCAACTTCGCATCCTCATAACGCCCATACGTACTATCAATATTTCCGCCGCGACCTACATAATTCACCCATATTGAATTTCCAGACGCTAACAATTGGCGCTGATGCCGGTAATCCGAAACATGCTTCTCAACCGCCTCCCGCATAAACGGCGAGTGCATAAAAAGAATATTCAAATACACGTCGCTCAATCGCGCAACTTCCGTTTGACGCTTCAATATTTTGCCCGCTCCGTTATCGTCCACAAGCACGTCGTACTCGTAAATTCCATGCAAAAAATTAAGTTGATTTATCGACTTCCAAATTTGCATAGCCTTAACGCCGTCCACGCCCGAACCAAAAATCATAAGCGGCGACGATACATTACTCAACTTATCCGTAACGAAAAATTTCGAGTTTAAATTCACAACGCCTAATTCGCCAAAATATGTTCCCGCACGTCCGCCGTCGCCGCCCGCAAGTTGTATCCCAAGCAACGAACCTACGTACATATTAAGTTTACCTTCCGATTGAATAGCGCCGATCAAACTTGAATTTTTATGAATTGTTGTAACAGTTTTAGCGTCTGTTTTACTGCCCGCAACCATCGTCGCCGTAACGGGATTATTGACGGCGCCGATTTCTAAAATTTCAACGTCTTGCAAAATAAACGCTTTGCCGCCGTTATTCCATTCGGGCGCTAAAATATTTACAACGTCGCCCGCCCCGTTCAAACTTAAGCTAGCAGTCTTTCCCGCAACCGCAAAATTCGATTTAAGATTTATAACGCTGTTTAATCCTCCTTTGGGCGTTGTTAAAGAACCGGTCGTATAAATTCCATAACTTTTAGTTTTGTCGCCGCCGGTTGCGATAATCGAATTTGTTACGTTCAATAACTCAATTTGACCCGCATAAATTCCATAAGCCGTCGCCGTGCCGTTGCCCGCATCCGCTAGAATTTTGCCGTCCAAAACAAGCGCCCCAGCGCCGACCAAACCCTTCAATTCATTATCCCGCACGCTAGTCGCAACCATCACGCCCGCAACCACGCCAACGCCATCCGCCTTATTTTTTACAGTAATATCACCCAACAACACGTCGCCGGTTATTGCAATTTGAGAAGTATTGTTGTCAACATTATTATTGCCGACATGAAAACCATACGACGGATCAATTTTAGAATAATTCGTAACGTTAATTTTTCCGGCAATAATTTTGCCCGCAATTTGACCGCGTTGCGTATCGGTATAAGTTGTTTCCGATGCGCCAATATCAATCCCGACCGCCATGCCCCGAATATTACCCGCTTCAGAACCGCCAACAATAACGTCTATTTCGCCAAGTTCTATCTCGCCCGTAACACCAGCGCTCGTCGCCGCAAAACCATAAGCCGAATTCGGCGATTCGGTCATGTTTTGATATAAATTTGAAGCCGTCTTTACGCTAATTTTGTCAACATTAATTTTGCCTGCAACATTTTTCAACAACATTCCCCAACCATAACTGTCGCTACTACCGCCGCGAACTAGCGCCGAAATTTTATTTACGTCAATCGTACTACCGGCGCTTTGATTACCCGCTTGAAAACCGGCGCCGCTAAGAAACGAATCAATATTAATATCGCCGATTTCAAATTTTGAACTCGCAGATAAATCAGAAACAGTCGGATAACCCGATGAAAAGATAAAACCGTAAGCGCTGGAATTATTAGAACGAACCGTAAAATTACCATAATTCGTAACAGAACCGTTAAACGGATTACTATTATAATAAGCAAAACCGGCGGCAATTCCATTGGCAACCGACGCAGTATTGATTATGTTAAAATTTTTATTTTGCGCATCAAATTTAAGATTATCATAAATCGAAATAACGCCGCCAAGACCAATCCCCGAAACCGGCGCAATATTCAAATCAATATCATAACCCGAATAAAGCGTATAAGTCGCAACATTACTTTTTGCCATATTATTGCCATAATAAACGTAACCGTTTGTATCGATAAACAAGCCTGCCGTTGCGGTATTAGACGGAATTGTAACTGTGATACCGTTATTAATATATTGAGTAGTCATATAATCTGCGGCAAAATTTGAATTAGCGCAAAAAATATTTAGAGTAAACAATAAAACAATTTGTAAAATTATACGTCTATTTTTTGCAAGGGTAATAATTTCATTCGGGTTATTTTGCATATTTCGAAGTCCTTTCTTTTAAACTGCTACGTTTGAAATTTTTGGTTTAGCATCGTCTGGTTATTTGTTGGAAATTAGACTTTTGCGTTGCCAAAATTCAAGTACGATCTTTAAACTGTTCGCACTTTAATTTGCGGTTTACATTTGCCTGCCTAGTTTTCGGACGGCAGGCTTTGATGCTTTGAAATCGCTGAATTTCAAGTACGATCTGTATATACTCCATTTTGAGATATTAACCGTTATAATTTTCGTTACAAAAAATCTATTCGATAATTTTTAAACTGTTCGCACTTGAGTTTGCGTTTACCTTCGCCTGCCTAGCTATCGGACGGCAGGCTTTTACGCTTTTCAATCGCTGAATTTCAAGTACGAGCAGTATAATTCGTTAATTCCAAGTTCCGAATTAAAAAAGCGATCCCGCAATCGAATTTGGATTTCGTGAATAGTTACGTATCGTCTTACTATTTGAGCGGTCGCAAGCGATTTTTTAGATGTTCCGTTTGTTATATTTGTTCACAAAAGAAGGTTAGTAATGATAAATACGAAAAACATGAAAATACGGAATCCAAAATAAAAGATCAGCAGAAACGCAGCCGTATCGGCTGCAAGTTGCCGCAAGGTAAACAAAAAGACTGTTGAGATATAACCTCGCTCATTTGCGGTTGAGTACAACCGCATGCAGACGAGACGCCCGCGATCCTGCGGAGCAGGCGTTTCGCCTGCGAATCTGAAGAAACACCAGGCGAAATGTTTACGATCCTGAAATGCCTGCGATCCTGAAATGCAGGCGAGACCAACGGATCGCGGGCGTCTCGCCTGCTATTTGCCGATAGGCAAACAAAAAGGCTGTTGAGATGTCAAGCTCGCTCATTGGCGGTTGAGTACAACCGCTTGCAGGCGAGACGCCCGCGATCCTGCGGCGAGTGCGATCCTTTAGCGCCTGCATTCCTTTTTTTGCAGGCGAGACGCCTGCGATCCTTCAGCAGATGATTTTTTGTAACAAAAATTGTCCCTATTGTCCCACGTGTTCCTCCTGTCCCATTTGTCCCTAAAAAATCTTTAATGCCGAATGTCTCATTCAGCATTTTAAAATAGCAAATCTTTTATCATCGATATTATTGGGTCGCGTAGAATTATTGTAACGATAATACCGGCGGCGAAAATTGCTAGATAACAATACGAGAAAATTTTTTGCGATTTCCTTTCCCACAAGATACGTTTTATTACTTTAGATTTTTTGCCTTTTACGGCGTTTTGCAATTTTTCCATTTCCGCTTTTACCTCGCAAAACGACGCAACCGGTTCAAATTCACAACAAACCTTCGTCAAATTTGTCGCGCGTAATTTTTTGTTTTCTTTTTTTGAATTAGATTGTTCGGGGTGTTCATGTTGTTTAGATTGTTCTGTTATGGTTTTAGTTGGCGTTTCTTGGATTCCTTGCAATTGATACACGGATTGGTCTGTTTCTGATTCGCATGATTGGATTAGTTCGCCGATAAATTGTTTTGTTGTTCTGAAACGCATCAACGGGTCTTTGCTCAACGCTTTCCTTACAATTTTACTTGTTTCAACAGGACAATTTGAAATATCCGGCGGGATCAGATCAATTATTTGCTTCAAAAGAATATTTGAATTTTCAGAGTCAAATAACACTCGCCCCGAAATTATCTCATAAATTATCATTGCCAATGAATATTGATCCGACAATTGCGTTGCCGGCTGACCGCGTAGAATTTCCGGCGCAATATATCTGACTTTGGCAATTTCACTAAACAATAATAACGGCTCTCTTTTGATTACTTGCTCGCGTATAATTCCAGTCAAAGCAAAATCTAATAGTTTCACGCCGTCCGTGCGATTAATAATAATTGAATCCGGCGTCAAAAAACGATGAATAAAATTTCTCTCATGCAATACGTCAAGCATCAACGCAACAGGCTCAAATATTTTTGATAACAAATATAACGGAAAACGCCCGTCAACCCGCAACCACTTGTCCGCATAAACGCCAACAGACTCGCCATCAATAAAACTAGATAACAAAAAAGATTCCGCCCCCAAAACCTCAAAAAAATACTCGGGAAAAATCAAATTACTAATCCCCAAACCGTCAATAACCGGACGTAATTGATTAAATTGATTTCGCAATCGATCAATCGATTCTATATCATTACAAATTTGATCCGGCAAAAAACGAACCAAGACCTTACGCCGCCCCGTCAACTCTTGAGCCAACCATAAACGACCGCCCAAACCGTTATAAATCTGACGTTGTAACTGATATTCATTGACAAGTATTTTCATAAATTTAGAGGTAATTTCGGAAATTCGGAATTAAAAACTATTCGTAAAATTATATATTCTGTACTTCATTTTATTTATAAAAAGGTAGGCGGTGTTTCGCCGCTGTGTTTATTTTTTGGGCCGCCTACCTAAACAAATGAATTTTTAGAGACGCCCAACTGTCCTTTCTAATTTCCTAGCGATTGCAAGGGCGCTGGGATTCGTCCGCCGAATTTTACGAATTCGTCGCTTGCTGCGACGTTGCGTACTTCCATAACCGGCGCTGCGCCAAATAAACCTCCGAAATCGATCCAGTCTCCTGCTTTCGCGTCTGGAACAGGGATCAATCTTGCCGCAGTAGTTTTATTGTTTATTACTCCAATTGCCATTTCGTCTGCAATAATTGCCGCTATTGTTTCCGGCGTTGTATCGCCTGGAATCAACACCATATCCAACCCGACACTACACACCGCCGTCATCGCCTCCAATTTCTCCAACGATAACGAACCGTCCTTGACCGCCGACGCCAATGTAAAATCTTCCGATACCGGAATAAATGCGCCACTCAAACCGCCTACCGAACTCGACGCAAATAAACCGCCCTTCTTGACCGCATCATTCAACATCGCAACCGCAGCCGTTGAACCCGGCGCGCCAACACGCGAAATCCCAAGCGTCTTCAAAATTTCACCAACACTATCGCCAACCGTAGGCGTAGGCGCAAGCGAAAGATCAACTATGCCAAACTCAACGCCAAGACGTTTCGCAACTTCTCTACCTATCAATTCGCCAACACGAGTTACCCTAAACGAAGTCAACTTGATCTCTTCCGCCAAATCGCCTAACGATAAATGTTTGCCCGCTGATTTTGCCGTCGCTAAACGCCGCTTCAAAGCGCTGTCAACAACGCCCGGTCCGCTAACGCCAATATTCACCGCCGCTTCCGGCTCGCCTACGCCGACATACGCGCCCGCCATAAACGGATTGTCTTCCGGTATATTCGCAAAAATCACCAACTTAGCACAACCAAAACCGCGCTGCGAAGCCGTCGCCGCCGCTATTTTAGGCAACGTTTTACCGACAAGATGTATTGCCGTCATATTGATACCGGCTTTACGCGACGCAACATTAATCGAAGCACAAACCCGATCAGTCGACGCCATCACGCCTGGCAAAGAATCTATCACAACTTGATCGCCTGCGCCGATGCCTTTTTGAACCAACGCCGAAAAACCGCCTACTATATCTATGCCGCATTCCGCAGCAACGCCGTCAAGCGCACGCGCCAACGCCACCGCCGCTGATACGCCATGACCTGATAATAACTCCGATGCAGGCGATATTGCAAGACGTTTATTCGTAACCGGTATCCCATAACGAGCGCCAACGTCGTCACAATGCATCACCAAATTCTTGGCATAACCGTATATCTTGTGATAAACTTTTTTACAAACTAAATCAATATTAGGCGACGCACAATCATTAAGATTAAGCGCAAGCGTTACAGAACGAACATCCAAATGCTCATTATGCAACATCCTAATCGTAGAAAGAATCTCGTCCGTGTGAAGCATGAAAATTAAATAGGTAAAAGGGTTGTTTGTTAAAATTCGGAATTAAAAATTTTAATTTCAAATTTAAAATAATCCTTCTAATTAATACAATCTGCGGAAAAAAACGATCCACAGATTATAAGGATTACAAGGATTTTTGTTTATTATTTAATTGGGGTTAATTGACGGTATTTTCATAACCGCAGGTCTGCGACCTGCGGTAAAAATCCGCCGTTGTATTTTATCATTCGCAAACGGTCATTCGACAATATCATAATCGCGCATCGACGACAACGAATTACGATTAGTAACAACAAAATCCAACCAATCCTCATCGTAAGTCGCAAAACGTTTTACCTTACAAATCCGTTCCGTAAAAGAACTGTCGTAATAAATAAATTCAGTAACAACGCCTTCGGTATGATGCTTTCGCCCAACTGTTTTAGCCCGATCTTCGGCATGACGGCGATTTTTTGTTACATAAAATCCTTGACCGAAATCTTTGTTCGGTTGACTTTTTGACAAATCGATTGTTTCTATTGTTAAATAACTGCCATGAAAAACTTTCATCAACGTTGACCTCCGTTTTCGTAGCAAACTTCGTATAAATCATTCAGAACGTACAACACGTTATCCGTGTGCAGCGCCCGCCAATTCTCAAACAAAAAATTCAAACCGCCGTATTTCTTCAAATATACTGTTCGTACTTGAAATTCAGCGATTTAAAAGCGTCAAAGCCTGCCGTCCGATAGCTAGGCAGGCGGCGGTAAACGCAAACTCAAGTGCGAACAGTTTAAAAATATGCGTCTTGTTCGTTCATTTTGTAAGCGCAGACAAATTGCGGAATGATGAAAGTTATAAAAGTTATTTTATCGCTCGTCTGTTTATCCATTTTTTTAATTAAGGCATTAATGAAAAATCTTAAACTGTTCGTATTTGAAAATGCGTTTTTAAATTTGATTTTTTGTAACAATAATTGTAATTATTTTTTCGCCCATTTATGGGCGAAATTGAACGTAATTTTTTGATCAAAAAATTCGCCGCTCAATAGTTGCTCGTATTTTTTTAAAAACGTAATTTAAAGTACGAAAGGTATATTGTAACGAAAATTTATATTTTTTTGCAGCGGCGTTGAATTATTTGCTTGACGGCGATATACATTACAAACGTTCCCAAAATCATAAAAATATAATTTAAAATACTCATACGTTGCGAATCGCCAAAATCAGGTTCGACGAGACCATAATGAGAAAGCGTAAAACGTTTAAGACTTTTCGGATTAGTTTCACGTAAATCAAATTTTTCCGTTAGTTCTGACGTATTTTTTAATATTGTTCCACTACTATGATCATTATATTCAGAAAAAACATAATAATTTTTGGGTAAAGGCGTCTTGTACGTTTTTGTATCATAAATAATTTTAACAGATTCATCTCTGGTAAAAGACATATACTCAAGATGAAACTTGGCTTCCGAGATGAGAAAATAATCTGTTATTAAAGTTATTTCACCTGTAAGCGTATAAGTTTTCCATCCTGAAGTTCGTTCAATGAAATCAGGCGATTTTTTTATTCCTTCAGGAAAATCCGGCATCGCAAATTCAAAAGATAATTGTAATTGTTTTACTCCATTTTGAATTATTTCGTTTATTTCTTTTATCGTGCAATATTCGGAAGATAACAAATAATGTAGATTAATTCCGACGCCGTCTATAAATAATCCGACTCCAAATGTATTAAAAATACTGTAACCAACAAAGTCTTCTTGAAAACTCGGCGGATTAGCAAGATAGACAGGAAATTTCCATGTTGTTAATTTTTTATCTGCTTTTTCAATTTTAATTTCACGGGCTGTCCAAATTTTATCATCGTCCGCCTTTCTCAATGAAAACTGATAATTATTACCCACAACATTTACAGAAGTGTAATTATCTTTTTCATGTTTTAATACGGGACTTCTTTGATCGAGCCATAAAGGATACATGCCGACGCATTCCATTATGTAATCGTACTCAATTTTATTATTTCTTTTACGTTGATAATTTATACTTCCTTCGACCGTCCCAAGCGAATGCAAATATTTCAACCAACCTTTTTTTAGGTCTTCTACTATTATTTTTAGTTTCGCATCGTCTCTAATATTTTGTGCAAAAATTGTAATCGGGAGTAACATAAATATTGATATAACAAAAAACAATAAACGCCTACTTATTGCAAAATACATAAAAATCTCCTATGGAATTAAAAAACAAATATAAACTAATACGTATTGTACTTGAAATTCATCAATATAAAAATGTCAAAACCTGCGGCAAAGGTAAACGGGGATCTCTAAAAATTCATTTGTCCAGGTAGGCGCCGTTTCGCCGAAACGCCGCATTACGGCTTACGACATCAATAAATTTTAATATTTCGCACGTCTAAAATAAATATATTTTAGGCTTTATGAATTCTTAAAATTTATTGGGGTATCATAAACTCCATTGCGATGTTTCGCCGCTGTGTTTATTTTTTGTACCGCAATACGCATAAAATAATTATTAAATTTTAATAATTCATAACATATAAAATAGACGTATTTTAGACGTTGCGAATTAATAAAATTTATTGGTATCATAAACTCCAATGCGGCGTTTCGGCGAAACGCCGCCTACCTGGACAAATGAATTTTTAGAGATGCCCGGGACAATTTTTGTAACAATAAATCTATCTCCTAAAACTCTACGCTTCGAAAATCTCGTGAAAGGTTACGATTGAATTTTATAAACAATTAGATCCGTCATTCTATTGTCCTTTCAGTACGCTCGTTATTTGATAATTGCGAACCCGCCGTGTTACGGCGGGCTGTTACGCATTGCCCTTTCGGGGCGACAAATAATTGTTCCACTAGGGAGCAATCCCGTTCTGTGTTATTTATTTTTCTTGCCAATGTGGGTTATTTGAATTTTTGTTTTCTGCGTTCAATTTTGCGGCAGTTATGTCTGGGGCGTTCCATTGCTAAAATCGTCCGCGATTTTTTAGTCGCATTTTGTACACATCGTTTAGAGTTTTCTCCCATTGTTCACTCAAAAGTTGACAACGTAATTGCAACATCTTTTCGGCATTCTCTTTTGTCCAAAAAGTTCCGTTACTTTTCATTCTCAAATTGACAACCCTCCACACAGTACTTTCCATCGCCCACTGCCACACGGCAAACCACTTGCCCGAAAATCACCATACGCCAAACAACCCGCAACACCGTGTTTCTCAAAAAAACGTAACTCACGATTAAAAATCAAACCATCAACCGAAACCCGATCGCCATCCAGCCCCTTACCAAGAACTCGATCAAGTTCCCGCAACCGGTCAAGCGCTTCTTGCCAACTACCCATACGCAATAGTTCACGTAACGCCTGATATTCATGTTGACACTCGGCGGCGACCAAAGCCGAGTATAACCGCCGTCAACAGAAATCACCATACTTTGTCCGGCAAGTTGCCCCGTCGATTCCAATTTGCCATCAAGATATTCCTGCAACATCAACAAACGTAACGTCAATATCGACTCGCCGCATTGCATCGCGATACGACGAATCTCTTTAATATCAAGATCAAGACCGGTCGCCGCAAGTTCGCGTTGCGATAATTCAAGAGATGGATAAAGCGCTACCGCACGGGCTACCTTCTCCTCCAACGCAGACGATGAATTTTTCGCAAAACCCAAAACGCCAAGTTCTGCATAAAGACCGCTTCTGATTTCGGAAATATTTTGATGCATGGGGATTGTTGCTTTCGGGGCATTATAAACTGTTCGCACTTGAGTTTTCGTTTACCTTCGCCTGCCTAGATTTCGGACGGCAGGCTTTGACGCTTTTAAATCGCTAAAATTCAAGTATGATCTGTATAAATCGTAACAACCTGAAACAATAAACCGCAAAGAATACGTATCAACCTCACTCGTTTTTCGGGACGCCGATAACATCCATATTCAATGGCGTCGTTACAATGATCAACAAATTTCTCTTGCCGTGACGCCGCAGCAAGAAGCGAAACCGAGAAGAATACCAACCTGAATTGTAACATAATGAGTTAATGTAGTTTCAATCGCGCGAAATTGGTCGGGATGCTCCGCAAGAGTACGGATATAAACTTCGCTTTGTCGCTACAACTCTAAAATCATTCGCCGGAAAATAACAATAGACTCCGGTAACACTTCATGGGTTCCAACGTCTTTGACTTCCATGTCAATAAAAAAAATAAAAAATAAAAAACTCATAACATTATAACAAAATTAAAAAAAAGTAAAGACCACTCACACGGAATGGGAATCCTCCCCCTGCGATCCTGAAATGCAGGCGAGACCAACGGATCGTGGGCGTCCCGCCTGCATTTTGCCGCAAGACAAACAAAAAGGCGCTTGAGATCAAAACCTCGCTCATTTGCGGTTGAGTACAACCGCATGCAGGCGAGACGTCCGCGATCCTGTGATGCAAGCGTTTCGCCTGCGAATCTTAAGGAACCCAGACGAAATGCCTGCATTCCTGGATCGCAGGCTGTGGTAAATACAAATTAAAGCGCTAACAGTTTTAAATGGGGATATTGATCGATAAGATTTTATCGACTATATTTTTTACCCGTTCTTTGACAATTAGAAAAGTCTATCCTGGCGGGTAGCAAGTAATGAGGCTCACGAGACATTGAGATGCGAAAAAAATGTGAACTTGTGCTGTTTGCGTTTTGTTTGATAATTTATGAACATTGAAGCGTCAGAATTATTGTAACGATAAAAACAATGAAACGTCTGTCCGAATATTCGTTACAAAAATTAAAACAGAGCGAATCACAACTTCGTAACATACATTATCGGACTTTACAAAATCGCCCAAATAACCGTTAAAAACGGGGTAATACAGGAACTCTACTTTACCTTTGACAGTCACGGAAGCACAAGAGTTTTAACCGATTTTACCGGCGCAATAGTAGAATTATATTTATATGATGCATTCGGTAACGCATTAGGCTTTGACCCTTCAACTATACTTACGGAATTTCTATACTCTGGCGAACAGTTCGACTCCAAGATCGGACAACAATACTTACGTCAAAGATACTACGATCCATCAACCGGAAGATTCAATCGACTCGATCCTTTCTTTGGAAATGTAAACGATCCTTTATCGTTACATAAATATGCTTATGCCAATGGCGATCCGATTGGTATGATCGATCCGAATGGTTTGTTTGCTGGTTTTGTTTCTATTGGTATGAGTACATTGAACTCATTATCAATTAGGATAAGTAATGCACAAACAAGTATAGCAGCAGGTGGAGGTTCAATTTTTATGCTTCGTGGTCTTGAACGTATGCAACAATTGGTTTCATTCTTAATGCAACGTGGTCATACAATTGTTGCATACGAAAACCGTATAGTTGATGCTACAGGAAATATGATTGGAAGATTTCGAATTGACGTGATTATACAACGCGTAACGACGAGAGGCGAAGTCAACACATTAATAGAACAAAAAGGAATGAGATGGGATATTATGGCACAACAAGGTAATGCTTGGAATAGTTATGAAACACAACTATTGCATCAAGCAACCGCATTTTCACGGGCAACGCAAACTGTACCAATACAAAATTCTGCTGGAATTCCAATACATGAACGTATTATTGTTTTCACATCTAAAATTCCACCAAACTTTCAAAGTAAAGCAAATATTTCAATCGGCATTGAACAATACAGCGATCACGATATTTCTGTCAAGACTATAAAAAAGAGTCTTGATATACAATTAGCATCTTGGAAATTATATCTAAAATAGCGACAGATGGCAAAAACTTGGACACTAAATAATGTATAAAATTATCAGTTTTATTTTTTGATGATGACGCAGTTAATGATATTGCAAAAGCAGGTTTGTTAAGTTCGTTGTTTAAGTTAAACAAGGGTGGACTGATTTTTATTGTCCAAAAAAGATTTTTAATAAGTTATATTTTCGTAACGATAATTATTTTTGACAGACTGTAAACTTGTCAAAAATAACTGAAACAATAATAACATTTGCAGTAATTGAAAGTATAAAATTTATTTTTTTGAAATGTCATTTTATGAATTACAACTAGATCGAAAATCAACAAGATCGCATTGGCGATTGTCAATGCGGCGAGAAAATTGTCTGTCTATTTATAGGGATATTCTTAAAACAAAAAATCTGTTGCGATATAAACTCGATCAACGGCGGTTGAGATGTAAACCTCGCTCATTGGCAGTTGAGTACAACCGTTTGCAGGCGAGACGCCCGCGATCCTGAAATGCAGGTGAGACGCAAGCGTTCCTTCTCAATTTTGTTATAAAAAAATTGTCCCACTTGTCCCTCCAGTTCCACTTGTCCCTCAAAAATTGCCAAAACGTAATTTTGATAAACAAATTTTCATGAACGGTTATTTTTGGTCTATCTTGTCAGTTGGATGAAAGCGGTTATAAATTATGTTTTGATTTTTTTGTTTAAATTTGTCGAACTTATGGATATTGTTTGATGAATAGAGTATCGTAGTTTTTGGGGGCATCTCTAAAAATTCATTTATTTTTATTATGGAGCGGCGTGTTGTTTTTGTTTTAATTTTATGGTAATGAATACGCGATTGATTACAACAGAAGAAGAACTTATTTCCATTAAGGATTCATGGAATTGTCTTGTTCGGTCGAATCCTGAAACGAGTGTTCCGTTTTTTTCGTGGGATTGGTTTTATTTTTCGTGGTTATATTTTGTGAAGCCGTTGGATTGGCAATTTGCTGTTATTATTGTTGAGGCGGGCGATCAACTTGTTGGAATTTTGCCGTTGGTTTTTGGTTCAAAAAAATCGGCTGGGATTATTTATCGGACGCTTAGTTTTTGCAATGTTGGTATTATTCCGCGAAATTCGGTTTATTGGTTGTCGGGCGCTGATGTGGATTCTATTTTTGATGCGATTGTTTGTCAAATTTTTGAGATGAAACAAAAATGGGACGTTTTGGAACTGGCTAATATTTCTAATGAAACTTTTTTTCATAATTATTGGTTTAAAGGGCATTCGGGGATGGCGATGATTCAGACGAAGGGTTTATCGTCGCCGTTTGCGTTGTTGGAGGGTTTGACTTACGAGCAATATTTTTCAAAATACGGCAACAAGGATGCACGCCGCCGGTTCAAGCGAAATACAGAGCGGTTTGCGGCTGAAAATAAACGATGGGAAATGAAAATATTTGAATCGGTAAATGATATTCAGCAAGGTATTGATTTAGCGTTAGCGGTGAGGGCGGCGAGTTGGAAGGGTGCGTTTCGTGATGAATCGTATATCAAGTTTTATCGCGAACTTTTTGGCGTGTTGGCGCAACGTAGCGAGGTATTGATTCCGGTTTTGATGTTGGATGATATTCCGATTGCGTCGGAGTTTATTACGGGTTGTAATGGTTGTTATTTTCTGCACACAAACGATTATGATTTGCGGTTTCGTGAAACGGCGCCGGGGATTTGTCTGTTGCATAATATTTTAATTACGGCGTTTGAGCGGCGTTGGAAATTGTTTGATTTTACGGGCGACGATTATGATTACAAAAAAGACAGTAATACGGGAATCCGTTATCATTCGACATTTCAAATATTCCATAACGGTTTCAAGTCAAGATTTATTTATTCCGCCAAAACTTTCTGGTTGCCGCTCTTTCGTAAAATTTTGCGAATACCGCAACCAAATGATTTCATAAAAAAAATAAAACAGTTTTAAACTATTCACCCTCGAATGTCGAATTGGTAAAATTTATTGGTTCGATGAAGCGGGAACATGCTCTGTTGCGGAACACCCCGCAGGAATAATAGAATCATCGAAGTTTGAACTTCGCCCCGCCCTCTTTATTGGAGATCGGGGAATTTTTTTTTCGATATGATAAAAAATATAGTTTTACAATCAGGTATCGTAATGATAATTTTGGGAGGTATTGTAATTACTGGTTCATTGATATTCCAGCGTTTTATGGATTTACTTATATTGTCTGTATTTTTTCCAAATCGTGATAGACTATTAACTATGGAACCTTTACTTTTTTTACTTTTATTTGAAAGAATCTTTCCTTTAATTTTAATATTGATGGGGTTATTGTTGGTGTTTTTGTCTTATAGATGCCGTGTTGCGGCGGGCTGAAACGCATTGCCCCAAAAGGGACGAAAATAAATATAAAAATCTTTTTAATCTGTAGATCATTTTTTTGTCCATAGATTAAACAAATTACACAGATTAAAAAGTATTTTTAAAACTAATTCCGAATTTAAAAAATACCGTGAACGGTTACAACTATTTTACCTTCGTACATAATACTGCTCATACTTGAAAATCACTAAATTTCAAGTACGAGCAGCATATATTAAATTTAACATGAAACATTTTATTTATGTCAAAGTCATTATTTTTTGTTTGATTTTTTATATTGATATATCTTTTGCCAACGATAACAACTTAAATAATAATGACAATGTAAAGATACTTTGGGAAAAAATACAAAAAATTTCCGTATCTATGCCTGACAATGATAAATTTGATGAAAAAAATGTATCCACTACATATCGTCGAACTCGTTATTATTGGACAACATTGCAAACAGAATGTATGAATCAGTTTTGGGTTAGTTTTTTAAACGCCGTCAAAGATAATCAAATTGAAAAATTTGCTCGTGATTATGTTGCATATTTTGGTATGAATGGTAATGACGCCGATTTACGATGGTGTTTAGCGTGTCCTATTATGGCAACTAACAATTTTATACTAATTAAAGAAGGCGATCCTCGTAAATCAACGCTTGGCGTGGTCGATGCAAATCAAACTTCTTATTGGGAACTAACGCCGGAATTTAAACGTTTCGCATGTGAATTTAACAAAACTATGATAGAACGTTCTCTTTCATCAAAAGAGATATATCAGAGAATGTATTGTTTTATGATGTGGAGCGCTGATTATCCTTTCAATCTTGAAAATAAACATGAACACATTGATAGCGTTCAACATTTAATTGGATTGATGGAGGAAGGTCTTAATATGGATCCGTCCGATCCCAAATTTTGGTTTGCTATTCGGTGGGGACTGCTTCTCGCTTATCTTTGTAGACAAGAGAGTATATTTGACAGTATTGATAAACCGCTAACTGCCGATGGAATTTTACAAAAAATAAAACCTCTTGGCGAGAATATAAGAATGTTGTCGTCTGTATCAATGATTTATTCCAGTACAGAATTAAGATATGTTCCTATTGCTTCTGATTCACGTTTACCGCCATTTAAATTACCGCAAAATCCTTTTCCTAATATTCAGAATAATACTAAACTTGCCAAACAACATTATCAACATATAGTCCCTAAAAATGTTGATCCGATTACGCGCGAAATGTTTAATGATGTAAATATGTTCAACTCAAAATTTTTAGAAAAAATTTGTATTAAGAAAGCAATAAAATAAATAATCAAGCGAAGCAGTATTGACGATCATTATCAAATTTATTTCATTTTTACAATATTTTTTGTGTTATGTTGATTTAATCCTTGACTAATTTTTAAACTATTCACACTGTCATTTGCGATTTACCGTTGTCTGCTTAATTTTCGTGCGGAGGCTTTGACGTTTTTTTACATCTTATGAATTTCAAGTACGATCCGTATAATTTGTAATTTTACCTTCCCCCCAATAACCGTGCCTGCAATATACTTATTGCACATCTGGAGACGATTACATTTGATCAACAATTTTTTTTGCAACGAGCAAAATCATATTCGTCCCGACCGCTAGTAACCGATACGGCTACGATTCTTCGGACAATTTTTTGTTGCAAAATTTTACTTACTATTTTAGCAAAAGTAATTTTTTGACCGAAATTGGAATAATATTGTCATTTCCAAAATAACCCAATGGAACTTCATCCTTTGTAATAACTAATCCAAAAGACGTATTATTAGAGGATTTTGCTAAAAAAGATTCAATTCCGTTATTAACGTCGGGATGTTCGCGATATTTTACTTCAATTGGAATATGGGTATCGCCTATTTCAAGTATAAAATCAATTTCATCTCTTTTATTATTGATATTAGGCAAATAACTTACCCCAATATTTTTTATTGAAACCAAAAAAGTTCCCACAATCCCCTTAATAATATGTCCAGCAATATCAGAAGTAACACTTTTACCGTATAAATCTACTGGTTCGTTAAGCCGCGCTTTACGGATTGCATGATCGCATAGACAAATTTTTCTTTCGTTTCTTGCGAGTTTAAGATGATGCTCAAATGGTTTTATAATTTTAATAAGCATCGAATTTTCAACAAAATCTAATATCAATGAGATTTGTTTCTCATTAAGTATTCCGCAAAGATTTGAATTAAATTCTTGCTGCAATTTATTAAATCCAATAGTTTGACCGGTATATTTACAAAATGTGTTAAACGTTTTTTTAATAAGATCCTCTGATAACGATCTCATTTTATTTTTATATTCGGCATCAAAACTTGCTTTGATATCCTGATCAATTGTTCGGGCAATTAGAGTTTCCGAAAGATAATCATTGACTTGCTGCTCTGTTATGTTATTTGTATGGCAAAAAGGATAACCTCCAAGTTCACAAAAAATTTTATAAACTTCATCTAATAATTGCTCGTCGATAGACCAGTTTTTAAAATCGATCCAAAACGTTTTATCGCAAAAACACGAAACGTCAAGATTAAATTCTGTCTTGTAAGTATTTAATGTCCCCATATTGTGAAACTGGCAAATTTCAGATAATCCAAGCGTATTGATTTCGTTCCATTGAGCGCGTCCGGCTAAATTTTCTTTACCCTCAAAAATACGGATTGCGGAACTACCGGTAATAAAAACATGGCATGACTTGTGATCTACAATATGTTTTAATTGCGCACTCCATTTGGCAACGTCTTGTATCTCATCAAGAAAAATATAGACTTTTTGCCCTTTATGAGCCAAATTATTAAAAGTATCTCCCGCAACATTTTTCTCAAACCAATCAATAATCGTAACAATAGGATCTTCTAATTCCAACGATTTTAAGTCGTCAAATTGAATACGAATAATTTGTTTAGGCGAAACTGAATTTTTCTGTTCTAATAAATCACGAATAATTTGTTGTTGTATTGTTGTTTTACCGACTTGTCTGGGACCGCGCAGCGTTACAATCGGGTAATTGCCATTAAAAAAACTGTTAAATAATTCATTATATATTTGTCTTTTACCTTCATAAATTTCTTTGGACTTATTTCCTTTCCACCAAGGATTCATCGAGTCCAACTCTTGCAAAAGGTTTTGTGATAATTCATTACGCGGGTTAATATCTTTCGGTTGCGGTTTCTTGCTTAATTTAGCAACTCTTATAATTAGACGCCAAAAATCATTTTTAGTAAGGTTTTTTTTTTGTACGGATATTAAATAATTCATAAATATGATCAAATTCGGGCGTATAAGGCAAACGATCTCTTGTTCCGGCAGAATGATGAAGGAGCCGCAGTATCTCATATTTTTCTCTTTTTGTTACAACTATAGGATGGAGTTTAATTTTATTTTGTTGTTTAATATTTCCTTTTTTTCCAACTGTGAGTAAAAGCCTCCAGTAATCATTTTTGGACAAATCCGGTAAGTTACTTTGAGAGTATTGCTCGTATAATAAGTCAAATTTTTCATGATAAGGCAACGAGTCTCGCGGAATTTCACAAGAGATGAGTTGTTGACGTACAAATTCAATTTGTTCTTTTGTATTTTTTGATAAATCCATAATATTAAATTTTTTTATAAATTTTTGTTACAATAATTATATGTCTTTTATACTGATCGTCCTGGAATTTCAGCGATTTAAAAGCGTCAAAGTCTGCCGTCCGAAAACTAGGCAGGCGAAGGTAAACGCAAATTCAAGTGTGAACAGTTTAAAACCGCCCGATCTTTATTCGTAATCTTGTGATATTTTGTAAGTTGCTTGATTTGTTTGTGGTATAGTTTACAATTCGCACGCGTACAAAAAATGAAACAACAGAAAACAAGCAAACGAAGTATAAAAAAATAAAACCAAACGTCAAGACGTATTTTTAACTGTTCTTACTGTCATTTGCGATTTACCGTTGTCTGCTTAATTTTCGTGCGGAGGCTTTGACGTTTTTTACATCTCATGAATTTCAAGTACGATCCGTATAATTTAAAAAACGAAACAGACAATCAAAATTTTAATTGTGATTTTGTATTATTTGTTTTTAAGAAATTATTTATTTTATGAGTTTTAGAATGAGAGATAGATGTATTTTTTGTGTTATAGCGATGTTGATGTTGAGTGGTATTGTTCCGTGTAAGGCAGCTGATGTGCCGCCGTCAATCTCGGTCATAGTTGATAATATTGAAAATTTGGAAAACAAAATTTTTTCACGTAATCGTATCTACGTCAATTATGCCAGTATTATTGCTGAAAATAAATTGAGTTCCAAACCGGACGAAAAATTTAATTCAGTAATATATTCCAATATCAAAGATAATAATAAATGGGGAGTTCACGCTATTCTTGCAAAACCAATTGACAATAATACAGGAGAAACAGTATATTTTGCTAAAAATGGGAAAATTTTTGAATGGATAAATCATTCAAATCATGCCGTAATAGCGCCTTTTGAGTTTGGTAGAAATATGTATAGCAATTGGACATTTTTTTTGAATATTGGAATTACGCCATTTCGTCGAATAGCTGAAACGAATGGAGTATCTTTTGATAAAGTTCTCGAAGCTGTTGATAAAGAATCTTATTTAGAAGAATTAGATAATTTTATTTTACCCGACTCAATTAAAAATAACATGCAAAAATATACGGTCAATCCAATTCAAGACGAAATTGACGGACATAAATGTTGGGTAGTCGAGTGGAAAAATGCGGATAAAATTTGGTTTGATAGTAAATTGCCAGGAATTATTCGGAAAAGAATCATTCATTGGAAAAAAGGGCAGGGAGTTAAAAGTATCATTAAAAACTCAAATTTTAAAGAGTTTAACGACGGTATTATATTGCCGGAATTACAAGAAGTTACGCATTATGTAGGCGAAGAAATGGAATTAGATAAATCATTACTTGGCAAAGAACATTCTCATTTCGTTTATCAAGTCAATTTAGTTCAATTTGACGCGTTTGATCAAGAGGCTCAACAATTGTCAAATTATTCTCTTTCGCCTGGAACGTCAATTTTTGACGTTAGCAATAATTATGAATATACAATAACCAAACCTAATTCCGATCCTTTTACTAGACCGGCAGAGCAAGAAATCAAAATAAATCGCTATGCGATTTATCGTGCAATTTTAATTATAGCAGGAAGTATTTTGGCGTTGATTGGATTATGGTTAATATTACGAAAAGAAAAATCGTGATTAAACAAGAATATTATTTTTTATACGAAGCGTATTTAAAATTCGTTGATGTTTACTGTTCGTGCGGGAAATTAGTGATCTAAAAGCTTAAAAGCCTGCCTTCCGATAGCCGCGCGGTCGGCGGTAAACGTAAATTCCAACGCTAACATTTTAAATTACGTCTGAATTATTCTGGCGATAGTAATTCTATTACGTGTTTTATTGGTATATTTTTTAAGGCGTCGTCGCGTTGCATCATGCCTCCGAAATGCATCGCACAACTCATATCAAGAGTTGCCAACACTTCGCAGCCCGAACTCAAAATATTCGCAATTTTACGCTTGCCAATCGCTATCGATGTGCCAGGCATCTTTACGCTAAACGTACCGCCGAAACCACAACACTCCTCCATAAACGGTAACGGCGTATAAATCAAATCACGAATATTATTCAATAACAATAACGGTTGATCCACTATCCCAAGTTCGCGACGACCATGACAACCAATATGAAGCGCAACCCGCTTGCTACAACTCGCATTGAAATCATATTTGCCCAATAAGTTTACAAAAAATTCACTCACGTCAAAAACCCGCTTGCCAACCGCCGCATGGACAGAATCCGGCGAAAGATAATTAAAAAAAACACGACACATCGCCGCACACGAAGTCGACGGCGTAACAATCCAATCATAACGACTAAACACTTTTGAAAAATACTCCATTACTTTACGCGCCTCGTCCCAATAGCCGCTGTTCAACGCCGGTTGACCACAACAAGTTTGCCCCGACGGTATTTCAAACGATATTCCCTCCGCATCAAATAAACGACGTAACGCACGCGTTACCGACGGATAAAATTGCTCAATAAAACACGGAACAAAAATCCCAACACTATCGCCAAACTTATAACGCGGATACTCCGGCTTCGGATAAGATCGCAAAACCGGATCAACTAAATCAAATTGCATCGTAATTAAATTAGAATAAAAAATTTTTAAAATACTCGTCCCATTAACACATAACCAAATTTACCGAAAATATTAAACGCTATTAGCATAATTACAATTATCGATTTATCACTTCCATTTTGCAACCTACATCTTTACCCGAAAACGCAACGCCTAAAAGAAGAACCTTGCCAATATATTTATTGTAATAACGCAAATCGTGTATTTGTTCAATTGCGTTTTTTAGCAATGTTTCGATTTTAGTTTCGGAATGATATTTTAATTCGGCGACAACGGTTAA
>JAISLW010000133.1 GCA_031277105.1 Planctomycetaceae bacterium
ATTTTAGACGTTGTAAAGTAATAAAATTTATTGGTATCATAAACTCTAATGCGGCGTTTCGGCACAGTGTTTAATTTTTTTAGCCGCATACCTGGACAAATGAATTTTTAGAGATGCCCTTAAGGGAACTTCTAAAAACCACAAATTTATTTTTATTAACCACAGAGAACACAGAGGAGTATCTCTAAAAATTGGTAATCGTTCACGAGATTTTGAAGCGTAGAGTTTTAGGATATAAGGTGTAGGCGCTAGATTTATTGTAACAATAAATATTTGTCCCATCTGTCCTGCTAGGGACAACATGTTGGTAGAAAATCAAAGGTCAAAAATATATTTGTCCCGCTAGGGACAACATGTAAAGACAACATTAACCATCATTGCGTCCCTAACGGGACAAATATTTATTGTTACGAAAATTGTCCAGATACGCCCTACGCACTATCCCTTAAAATCTAGCGATTAACTTTCAGTGAACGGTTACAAAAAATTATTCTCTGTGAACTCTGTGTTCTCAGTGGTTAATAAATAAAAAACCGGTTATTAGAAATTGCCTTTTAGGGGGATAGGGGATAGTTTTTTAGAAAATTAGATAACAGTTTTTTGTTACAAAAAATTGTCCCACTTGTCCCGCAAAAATTACCAATACGTAATTTAATAAACAAATTTCCGTGAACGGTTACCCAAAAATAAATTTTTAGAGGCGACCTGTTTAAAATTTATCAAATAATCAGAAAGGAGAATCATAATGTCCCCTACGATTTCAATGTTTTGCGGAATTATTATTCGTATGTTTTTGGAAAAGGGGGCGCCGCATCACACGCCTGATATTCACGCAGAATATCAGGGTAATAATGCCGCTTTTAGTATTCCCGACGGAGAAATACTTGTGGGAAATATGCCTAAACGTCAGACCAGAATAATTCAAGGTTGGATTGCCGAGCATGAAGAAGAGTTGTTGGCAAACTGGCAGTTGGCAATGGATAATGAACCTTTATTTAAAATTTCAAAATAAATTATGAAAGACGACGATGAAATTGTTTATGGTAAAGAGCCGTTGGGACCGCGTGTAGTTCGTGTTGTTCCCAATGACGATTATACGTTGACATTAACTTTTACAAACGGCGAAGTTAAAAATTATGATATGAAACCGTTGCTGGACAAGGGAGTTTTTAGGGAGTTGCAGAATATCGGATATTTTCGTTGCGCGCGAGTAAATGCAGGAACAGTCGAATGGCCAAACGAACAAGATATTTGTCCAGACGTTTTATATCTAAATTCCAATCTAATTATGCGGTAATTTTTCGTAGCAGTTCACGAAATTTTTAAGCGCTAGATTGTAGTGGTTAGGGGTTAGGGATTAGGGTATAAAGTTTTTAATTAAGAGTTATGAATTTAGAAAAATAATTTTTTGTTATAAAAAATCTTTTCTCAAAATCATCTAATTTTAGAAAACTATTCCTTACTACTTACGCCTTATTCGCTAAAACTTGTCGTTTAAATTTTCGTGAATGGTTATAATTTTTCTATCGTTTTATTAGGGCGGTTAAATTTAAAATTACGGTTGATTTTGGGGGATTTATGTTAGTTGACGGCGTTAAGGTTTGGCGTTTTGGTTTTGGGGCGATTGATATTTCGTTATTTCCTGTTTTTATGGGTATAGTCAATGTTACGCCGGATAGTTTTTCTGATGGCGGCAAGTATTTTGCTATTGATGATGCGGTGCGTCATGGTTTGGAGTTAATTGAATCAGGCGCTGGAATAATTGATGTTGGCGGCGAGAGTACGCGTCCGGGTTCGGAGGCGGTTTTGGTTGAGGAGGAGTTGCGGCGTGTGATTGGCGTGATTGAGGGGATTCGGCGAGTTGATAAAAATATTCCTATTTCTGTTGACACGAATAAAACGCCAGTTGCGAAAGCGGCGCTTAATGCAGGCGCTAATATTATCAACGACGTTTTTTCCGCCGAAGACAACGGTATGATTAAATTGTTACGCGAAACAGGAGCGGCAATTTGTATCATGCACAGGCAAGGAAACCCAAAAACAATGCAAGATAATCCAGTTTACAAAAATGTTGTTTCAGAAGTTTGGGATTATTTAAACCGGCGACGGCGGGAGTTGATAACGGCGGGAATTGATGGAGAATGTATTGCGGTCGATCCAGGAATAGGTTTTGGCAAAACTGCGGAACATAATTGGCGCCTCGTCGAAAATATAGAACAATTCACAAATCTAAACGCCCCGCTCTTGGTAGGACATTCAAGAAAAAGATTCCTAGACGCAAAATTCAAAAACCGCGAAGAAGGAACAAAATACGTTACAAAAATATTAACACAAAAAGGCGTAAATATAATAAGAGTACACAAAATTCACAGCGAATACAGAGAATTGCAACGCACAAATTAGAACGCAGAAACGAACAACCGCGCAATTCTACAAAATGTTTTATGTTTTTGCGATTACGGTAATCGTAAAAAATAATTTGTAGTTTTTGCCAAAAAAATAAAATTTGACTGGTAATTTTTTATTATTGTGCGAAAATCGTTGACGCTTAATTTATCAAGTTGGGAATTAGGGTTAGTTGAAACAAATTTCATAATTCTTGATTCTTGACGCTTAAATTAAACGCCGTTTCGGAACAGAACAGTATAAAAATTTTTAATTGTAAAGGAGTTTGTAAAATGAAAACAAGATCAAAATTGATCGAAACAAAAAATGTTTCAAAAAAAATCAGCAACGAATTTGAATTCGGTTTTACGTTGATTGAGTTGTTGGTCGTAATTATGATAATTGGAATATTAGCGGGATTACTCTTCCCAGCAATAAATTCCGCAAGAGAAAGCGCAAGAAAAACAACTTGCACAAATAACCTACACCAAATAGGAGTCGCCCTAATAAATAACGCCGCAAACGATAGAGGACTGCCAGGACACGTTGAAAACGTGAGAAGCACTGACCTAACATGGTTCGCGGCTATCCTAGCTGAACTAGGCGAACCTGATGAGTTTAAAAAAGCACATACTGGAAGCGGACCTCTAAGTAAAATGCCAGTCGCAATCTGTCCATCATCACCAGCAGACAAAAGAAGTAATAATTATGCGCTTTCTTACGTTGTAAATTGTGGACATGCAGATGTGCCTAACGGAAATAATTTACATGGAGATTTACGACGTAACCATTCGCCCGATTATGGAAATTCACCAATGGTAATGTTTCCTGATAGAAGTAGTATTAATACTTATATCGACACCACCACCAATCCCCTTCATCCACGTACAATAAGACCACCTATGCGTAGAAAACTTGATACTGCGGCTCCTGATGGATCTGGCGTTACAATAGCAGTTGCAGAAAGTATAAATGCAGGCGTATGGGATACAGCGCCATTCCCTGGTAGTTCTAATCCAGATGATAACGGATTATTACTTAATCACGGTCTTCTTTGGCATGATGGTGAAGATGCGTTTGATCCTTATTTAGCAAGTACAAGTCCACGTCCAACACGAATATCGTCAATGCATCCAAGAGTGGCGATGTCGCTTTATCTTGACGGTTCCGTTAAAGAATTGAATGAAGGAATTGACAATCATACTTTTTTACAATTCCTTAATCCTTGTAATGGAAAAGATTCTACAATTAGCCATCCATAAATTTAATAATTTATCGAGTGTGTCTAAAAAGATTGCCCGAAGTAGATTATTTCTATTTTGGGCAATTTTTTTATTGAAATTGCGTAGAATTTTTTGTAACTGTTCACGGAGATTTAGCGGATGTTTTTAATTCGGTATTCGTAATTTGGAATTATTTTTAACAAATTGTAACTATTCAGTTGAATTTTTACTTTGAATTTATTTTATGCAACCTCCATTTTAACCTAATTTTTCTTTACAAAACCATTCGCCAAAAAAACCTCAGTAGAAAATGAATCCTCCAAGCCAAACCTCATTACCTCATTAAAAAATTAGGTAATGAGGTTTGGTTTGTGGAGGATTTGTTGCTACTGAGGTTGTTTTGTAAAGAAAAATTAGGTGAAAATGAGGTTAGGTTATAAAATAAATATTTACTAAATAGTTGCAAATCGCAAATACGTAATTTGCTAAAAAATTTTCGTGAGCGGTTACGATTTTTTTGTGTAATTTTGTATTTATTCAGTTTCGATTTTGAATAAAGGTTTTCCGAATTCGACTGCTTCGCCATTTTTTACTAGAATGGCGACGATTTTTCCAGAGCATTCGGCTTGAATTTCGTTGTAAACTTTCATTGCTTCGATTAGGCAAATAGTTTTGTCCGGCGTAACGTTGTCTCCGATTTTAACTAACGGTTGAGCGTCAGGACTTGTTGCGGCATAAAACGTGCCAACCATTGGGCTTTTTATGACATGTTCGTTTTTGTTGTTTGTTGTGTTTTCTTTTTGGTTATCATGTTCTTTTTTTGTTGCGTTTATTGGCAAATGGGTTTGTTGCTGTATAACTTGCGGAACAGCGACGGCGTTTATTTGCGGCGGCATATTCCGTTTTAGTTCAATATGAACGTCGGCTTGTTGCAAAATAATTTCGGATAAATCGTTTGACTTCATCAAATCGACTAACCTCTCAATCTGCTTAATATCAAAAACGTCTGAACAACAGTTTTTAGGATTATTTGCCATTTGTGATTTGGGAGAAGGAATTTTTTTTGAACGCGTTTTAGAATTATTCATTATTTAAAATTATACGGATTGTCTTGAATTTTTAGCGATTTATACGGACTTCCGGTTAGGCAATCCGATGGCGTTAAAATCAAATTCAAGCGTAAAAAGGTTAAAATTTGTTAAGTAAATTAGACTTGACATTATTCAAGCCCACTAAAATTTAATTACGAATAAATCAATTTAGTTACTGCGTAATTTCAGCAACTAATTCAATTTCAACTTTAGCGCCAAGCGGCAGAGCGGCAACTTGTACCGTACTCCTCGCCGGTTTGGCGCCGTTCAAATAATCGCTATAAGTTTTATTCATTTGCGCAAAATCTGCAAGATCCGCCAAAAAAACAGTTGTTTTTATAACTTGTTTCCATGACGAGCCTGCCGCTTTTAGGATAGCGTCAAGATTTTTTAATACTTGCGTAGTTTGTATTTCAATTGACCCTTCGACTAATTTCATTGTTTTCGGGTCAAGTGGAATTTGACCGGCGGTAAAAAGTATGTTACCCGTTATAACGCCTTGCGAATACGGACCAATTGCCGCCGGAGCTTCGACTGAATTTATTGTTCTCATAAATTTGAAAAAAGGTTAAATGTTACTATTTTAAAATCTTAAAATATTATATTGACTGTCAATTGATACAATTTTTTTGTCTTGATGATAATTATCGATTTATCACTTCCATCTTGCAACCTACATCTTTACCCGAAAACGCAACGCCTAGAAGGAGAACCTTGCCAATATATTTATTGTAATAACGCAAATCGTGTATTTGTTCAATTGCGTTTTTTAGCAATGTTTCGATTTTAGTTTCGGAATGATATTTTAATTCGGCGACAACGGTTAA
>JAISLW010000138.1 GCA_031277105.1 Planctomycetaceae bacterium
GATCTTGAAAAGCAGGCGAGACCACCGGATCGCGGGCGTCTCGCCTGCATGTTGCCGCAAGGCAACCGATAAAGCGGTTGAGAGCAAAACCTCTCTCATTAGCGGTTGAGTACAACCGCGTGCAGGCGAGACGCCCGCGATCCTGGGATGCATGCGTTCCGCCTGCGAATCTGAAAAGATCACAAGCGAGACATCCGCGATTCTGCAATTTATTGTTACAATAAATCTATCCCCTAGAACTCTGTGTTTCTAGAATTATTTCGTGAACGATTACATATTTTTTAATGTGTATTTACGGTAACGTTTTCGCTTAATTTTATGTTTCTTATTGAGTCGTAAATTTCTTTTCTGTGTACAGGCACATTTTTTGGCGCATTGATTCCTAGCCGTACTTTATCGCCGCGTACATCTACTACGACGACAGTTATATTATCGTTGATAACAACGCTCTCATTTCTTTTTCGGGACAGAACTAACATGGCTATTCCTTCCTTGCCTGCAATGATTACATTGCGAATGCGAATCGGTCGCCGCGTTGCAATATAAATATAAGCGTCGTACTTGAATTTCATTGATGTAAAAACGTCAAAGTTTGCCGTCCGAATAAACTAGACAGGCAACAGGCAAACACAATTTTCAAGTACGAACAGTTCAAAACCGTCGGCGTAAATCGAATCGTTCTCCAAGCAAAAAACCGTTAGGATGCACCTGCGCAATCCATGATCACCAGTTTCGCTTGTTATATCATGTACTCTGATTATATTTTCGTCAAATTTTTGTAACAAAAATTTTGATAAATTTTTTCATAACGTGCATATTATAACGATTGTGCCAAATACGCCGAATAAAAATAATCGCAATACTAATATTTGTCCGTTTAATCGTATCGTATTTGAAATTCATCGACGCTTTAAAATCGCTGAATTTTAAGTACGAACAGCGTATAAGCGATTCAATTTCCGCTTGAATTTATCTTGAATAATTACGGTTAAGTTTTGATTTTTATTTTTTAATTTGCTTTTGTAATTTAGTCGTCTAAAATATTTTTTAAAATACGTTATTAGTTTAATTGACGTGGACAGTTTGCGTATTTCTTTTTGAGCCAATATCATTTAAACTATTTGTACTTGAATTTGCGTTTATTGTTTTGCGTCTAGTTATTGACGGCCAGGCTTTAAACTTTAGGGTATCTTTACAAAACTCATTATTGATTTAATTTTAATTAATTTAACTTGGTTGGAGGTAAATATGTCAAGTTTAGATTTGTTTTTATTTTCTCAATCTAGCGGTCTTGGAATTTATGATTGGGGTACGTTGGCGTTATATTTTATTTTGTTGCTTGGTGTTGCGTGGTGGGTGTTGCGTCAGCGGACTGATACTTCGCAGGATTATTTTCTTGCGGGCAAGAAGGCGGGTTGGTTGCTTATTGGGGCTTCTTTATTTGCTTCTAATATTGGTTCGGAGCATCTTGTCGGTCTTGCGGGGACGGGCGCTAGCGACGGGATGGCGATGGCGCATTATGAGCTTCATGCTTGGTGTTTATTGACGCTTGGTTGGATAATGGTTCCGTTTTATGAGCGTAGCGGAATTTACACGGTGCCGGAATTTTTGGAGAAGCGTTATTCGCCTTTTGCGCGTTGGTTTTTATCTATTGTTAGTTTGATTGCGTATATTATGACCAAGATATCGATAGCGCTTTTTGCGGGCGGCACGGTGTTTAGCGCAATTTTTCCAGTTGATGTAATTCCTGGTATAAATAATTTTTGGGTTGGCGCCGTTGGTATGGTTTTGTTGACGGGTTTTTATACTGTAATAGGCGGTCTTCGCGCGGTGCTTTATACGGAGTTAATTCAAACGGCAGTGTTGTTGTTTGGTTCGGCGGCTGTATTTATAATCGGATTGCAACAAATCGGCGGATGGAACGAACTCAAAAAAACCGTTCACGGAACTGATAAAATCGTCGCTCACAAAGTTATCGATCCCGAAAACGGAAAACAACTCGTCGATCAAAAAGGTAAACTCGTTTACGTAAAAAGACCAAAATACATAGGCGAAGGCGTAGGGAAAAAGTTAGATGTTATTGCTTATCCGTATTTGACGGAAAACGAAATTAAATCGCTTAATCTTGAAGAAAAATTTAATAAATATTGGCAAGATAAACCGGAAGAGTTTAGGGAATTTTCTGCAAAAACCAAGTTACCCGTTAATCTAAAAATTCAAAAAACCGATCACTTTAATTTATGGAAGCCGAATAGCGATCCGGTTTTTCCTTGGTTTGGGCTTTTGTTTGGCGCTCCGATTGTCGGGCTTTGGTATTGGTGTTCGGATCAATATATAGTTCAGCGGACGCTGGCGGCGCGTAATCAACGCGAAGCGAGACGCGGAACTATTTTCGGCGCATATTTGAAACTTGCGCCGGTATTTTTATTTATTGTGCCGGGAATGATCGCTTATGGTTTAGCGGTTAAGGGAGAAATTAGCGCGGACGTTTTGTATAATCCGAATGAAGCGTTTCCAATTTTAGTCAAGGAAGTTTTGCCGGTCGGTTTGAAGGGGTTAGTCGTTGGCGCTTTGATGGCGGCGTTAATGAGTTCGTTAGCGTCGGTTTTTAATTCGTGTTCGACTTTGTTTACGATGGATATTTACAAGAAGGTTTGTCCTAATGCTTCGGAGTTGCGGCTTGTTTGGGTGGGGCGTATTGCGACGGTGATAATGGTGATATTGAGTCTGGTTTGGATTCCGGTAATTGACACGATGCCGTCGCTTTATGGTTATTTGCAGAGCGTTCAATCTTATGTTGCGCCGCCGATAGCCGCTGTTTTCTTCTTGGGTGTTTTTATTAAACGCGTGAATGCGTACGGTTGTATGGCGGGGTTAATTGGGGGTTTTGTAATGGGAATGTCGCGATTGGCTTTGGAAGTTATACATGCGGAATATAATTTCAAAACCGGATCAATTTTACATTACTTCACAACGACAAGTTTCACGTTTATTACTATTTACTTGACCTTATTTTGCGCAATTTTAATTATAGGCGTAAGTTTACTAACGCCAAAACCAGATTACGAAAAAATTACAGGACTCACTTATGCAACGGCGACAAAAGAACAAAAACAAATTACAAGAGAAAGCTGGAATAAATTAGACGTAATTTTAACTATCGGATTATTCATTTCTATCTTGTCAATCTACATCTATTTCACCGGCTAAAAATGTTGTCATTCGCAAAATTTCACAGGGGTAGGGGGTAAGGGGATAGGGGATAGGGAGTAGTTTTTTAGAAAACTAGAGAACGATTTTTTGTAACAAAAAAATCGTCAGAAGGATCGCGGGCGTCTCGCCTGCAAGCGGTTGTATTCAACCGCCGATGGGCGAGGTTATATTGCAACCGATTTTTTGTTTACTTTCCGGCAAATTGTAGGCGGGACGCCTGCGATCCGGCAAACGATTTTTTGTAACAAAAAAATTGTCCCACATGTCCCTCTTGTTCCACTTGTCCCTAATGTCCCTCAAAATCGCCAATACGTACTTTGCTAAACGAATCTCTGTGAACTCTGCGTCCTCTGTGATTTTAAAAAAATAACTCATGTTACGCATCATACGCAGAAACAAAGCAAAATATAGTAACTATACTATTCGTACTTGAGTTTGCGTTTACCTTCGCCTGCCTAGCTTTCGGACGGCAGGCTTTGACGCTTTTAAATCGCTGAATTTCAAGTACGAGCAGTATATATTAGGACTGAATTTGACCGCCTGTGTAACGTGAGTTATTTAATGTATGTTTTCGTTGTTTTGTCTTCGTCCCGATAGGGACGGAATTTTCATAACCGCAGGTCTTTGACCTGCG
>JAISLW010000141.1 GCA_031277105.1 Planctomycetaceae bacterium
TTTAGTTGGTATGCGTAATATACGCGATTACAAGGCGCAAATTCGTCCTGACAGCGAATCGCTTGGCAGCGCTAGCCCGTTTAATATTGTTACTAAATCATTGACTTTAAGCAATTTTACCAAAGCCGAAATCATTCAACTTTATCAACAACACACCAACGAAACGGGACAAAAATTTGAGTCTGATGCGATTGAATTAGTTTGGAAACAAACGCAGGGTCAACCTTGGCTCGTCAATGCAATTGCTCGTGAAGTGATAGAAGAAATATTACAATCGGATTATAAAAAATCAGTAAGTTCCGAATTAGTTGCTAATGCGATTCAGAGGATAATTCAGGATCGTCCGACGCATATTGACAGTTTGATGGAGCGGTTAAACGAGGAACGAGTGCGTAGGATAATTGAGCCTTTAATTTTAGGCGTTGAGGCTGATTTTACGGATACGGATGATTTTTTGTACACTCAAGACTTAGGGTTAATTTGTAAAACGGGTTCGACCGTAATTCCGTCTAATCCGATTTATTCCGAAGTGATAATCCGTAAATTGAGCGCCGCTTCGCAAGAACGGTTAATGAATGAAAAATATCCGTATCAGGCGCCGCGTTATTTACATGGCGGTCGTCTTGACATGGATTTTTTGATGCGTGATTTTCAGCAATTTTGGCGTGAGAACAGTGCGATGTGGGTTAAGCGTTATGATTATCAGGAAGCGGCGCCTCATTTAATATTGATGGCATTTTTGCAACGGGTAATCAACGGCGGCGGTACGATTACGCGAGAGATGGCGTTAGGTTCTGAGCGTCTTGATATTTGTCTTGAATATGAAAATCAAAAATATCCAATAGAGTTAAAAATACGTTACGGCAAAAAATATGTAGCAAAAGGACTTGAAAAAACCGCTAATTATATTGACCTATGCGGCGCTAAAGAAGGTTGGCTCGCCGTATTCAACCGAAGCAAAAATGTTAAATGGGAAGATAAAATCTTCATAAAAAAAGAAATTGTAAACGGAAAAATTATAAATATCGTAGGATTATAATATTTAACTGTTTGTATTTTAATTTACGTTTACTGTTATCTGTCTAATTTTTTGGCGGTTGTGATCCGTTTATTCTGGTTATTCTGATTGATCTATTTGTATCGAAAAAAAGTTTTTTGCAGATTATTTTGTGTATTTTTGATTTTTTCTAATGTAAATTGTTTTTTTTTTCGATGGTAATATGAGATATTGGATTTTTCCGTTTATTCCAGTAGTTTGGATTGTACGGATTAGAGTTACCGGCGTTATGAATTTTATTGGGTATGGGATTTAGACAAGTAATATTGGACACTTGATTTTTAGGATTGCCGTTTTATTAATTCGGTATTCCGAAAGGAGATTTAGCTTGGGATCGAACACAACATCCAAACAGTCATACGGTTTATATGCCGTACTAATTGGTTTATTTGCGATTATTACCTTTGATATTTCGTTTGGTAATTTTGGTAATAATGTTTTTGCGCAAATTACAAACCGTCAGCCAAACGCACATCAAACGTATGCGTCAAATATTGCGCCTAATCAGCCGCAACCTCAACCGCATCCAATTTTGAATTCGCCAAATTATACGACTCCTAATAACAGGTTAGTTAATAACGGATTAGTCAATAACGGATCGGCAAATTATCCGGCAAATTACACTCGCCCTGCTACGCCAATTCCAACCGGAACAACATTAACCGTAAATCAAAATCCTAATCCTAATCAAAATCCTAATCCGATAAGACAGCCGGTTACGCCAAATTCATCAATGCCGCCGAATTCATCTGCATATCCAAATTCGCCTGTTTCATCTGCTGTTTACTCAAATCCATTTAATCAGTCAAATTCGCTAACACTTCCTGCTACGAACTATCCGGCTCCGAATCGTCCGGCGGCTTCGGCGGCGGTTCCTGCTGTTTATCCTGCGGCGTCCGTTTTATCTGCGCCGGTTTCAATTGACGAATCTCGTAAAATTTGTTCGCAGAAACTTTATAACGCCCGTCGCGCAGTTGCCGCCCGCGATTTCGCTCAAGCAAAACGCCTCATCGAAGAAGTACAAAAAATGAACTTGCAATACCAGCCTACCGATGATAGACCCGAAGCTATTATCGCGCTTATTCAACAACATAATTCTATAAACGAACTCGCACAAACAAACGGAACAACGACGCAATTCAAACGTAATTACGCCTTGTTCCTCTTGTCTCAAGCAAATTCGTTACTTAACTACGGCGATACCGAACTCGCTATTGCATTGAATAACGCCGCAATTGAACAAAACGTCCTTTACAACGAATTAGATAATCGAAACGGTCTCACGCCGCAAGCAGTCGCAAAAAGAATCGAAGATATTAAAAATTACCGCGCCGCCATCGCCGCACAAACAACACAAAATAACCCAAACACACAAAATAATAATAGACAACAACTCTCAATCACAACACAACGACAACTCAACAACGCAATACCAATAATGAAAAACGCAAGAGAAGCCGTCAATAACGGAAACCTCGAAATGGCGCGAAAATTATGCACGCACGTTCAAAGTATGCAATTGCCGGATTCCTTGTTTCCGCCTGAAGTCGATAGTCCGACGAAATTGCTTGGAGAAATTGCTATATTGTCGCAGTCAATACGCCCCGCACAAGATACGACAAATTTAACTAACCCAAAAAATAACAATCAATCAATTAATCTTACAAATAATAATATCACAAATAACAGCATTTCAAATAACAACAACGGAGTTAATACTAACACTCCTGTATCTTATCCGCACAATAATTCGTCAGGCTTGTCCAACGCCGCTTACAACGAACAAAACGATATTACACATAACCGGCACGCTACAAGTTTGCCAGATACGTCCGATTTCGTCGAACAAGCAAAACAAGCACGAGGACTCGCTTTACAACAAATAAGTTTGGAAATAATCCGAGCCGTCTCCGAATCAAAAAGATTGACAAACGAAAACAGACACGACGAAGCCATCGAAGTCCTAAATAAAGCACGACAAAGAATCGATAACGCACAACTTGACGACGCTACAAAATTAAAATTATTCAAAAATATCGAAGACGCTGTACAAGTAACAAATAAACATATCGACCAAAACAGAGCAAGAATCGAATTAGATACGCAAAACCAAGAAGTTTGGAATAAAATCAAAAACGAAAGCGAAGCCGCGCGAACTCGCGAAGAACAGATCAAAACTTACGTCGATGAATGCGCCAGATTAAACGCCGCACAAGAATACGACCAAGCAATCCTAATCGCTAAAAAAGCACGCGAATACGCGCCAAACGAACCTGTTACGCAACTATTACTACAACATACTTTATTGCTCGCCAACGCCAAACGTAGCGAAGGCAATCGCGCACGGAAAGAAGAAACTGTTCTTGAAGCGTTCCACAACGTCGATGAGTCTAGTATTATTTCACAAGACGTTTTCAGACGCGATATTTCATACTCTAGCACTTGGCATGATATTAAACGGCGCCGCCAATCCGCAAACGACCTAATGTACAACCGCCCCGAAAGCGAAAAACAAATATTAAAGAAACTTGAGACGCCGGTTTCGTTTAGTTTAGATCGTCCGGTAGCGTTTAGAGAATTTGTAGATTTGCTACGCGGGCAGACCGGTTTGAATATCGAAGTCGAATGGAAGTATTTGAACGACGCTCTTATTACGTCAGATTCGCCTGTTTCGCTTAGGTTAATGAATGAGATAAAGTTGAAGAGCGTATTGAAGCAGATACTTGACCAGCGTGATTTGGCTTATGTCGTCAAAAACGAAATGTTAATTATAACTAGCGCAAGTCAAGCTCGCGGACGACTTGTAGAACGACCTCATTATGTTGGCGATTTGATCAGACGCATAGAAGATTTTGACGGAACTTCGCCGTATGATTTGGACAAGACAATTGAACGCTCAATCAATAACCAATATTACCAGCATCACAACAATAGATCAAATTCGGCTATTCCCGTTTCAATGAATTATCCAAATAACGCGATGAGCAACGGCTTGGCGGTAAATCCGACTATGACGCCCAGCATGATTCAAGCGCAAACATTCACCAGCGGAACGCCAAACGGAAACGGTACAAATTTCACAAACAACGCCGCAGTCGATCAAAATATTAACGGCGCCGCAGGAGGAGGAGGCGCAGATTACGATATGATTATCGATCTAATTAAAAACGTAACTTCATGGAACGAAACCGAAAGCGAAGGCGCAAATATCTCTACTTTTGAACCGACAATGAGTATCGTTGTAAGACAAACGGAAGAAGTTCATGCGGAAATAGTAGAGTTGCTTAGTCAGTTGCGTAAAATGAGCGATTTGCAAATTGCCGTCGAAGTGCGTTATATTACAATTAGCGATGATTACTATGAAAAAATGGGATTAGATTTCCAAATGAAAATCCGTAACGACGGCGCCGCAAATAAAATCGTAATGTACGATGACGACGACTCAAATTCAAACACAAATAATAACAACACAGATAACAACAATACAAATAACAATAACAGTAGCTCGCAGACAGGTATTGCAAAAGGAAATAATGTTACGGTAGGTTTGCAAGGACCAAGCCAATTCCAATTTGATCTGTCGTTCCCGATTATACAAAACACATACGGGCTAGCCGATCCAATGTACGGCGGATTTAATCCTGATTCCGGACTTCGTATGGGGTTTGCGCTTTTAAGCGATATTGAGGCGTATTTATTCCTAAACGCAACACAAGGCGATTCGAGAAGCAATGTATTGCAAGCGCCGAAAGTAATGATTTTTAACGGGCAAATGGGGTCGGTAAATGACAGTACGTACTCGCCTTTTGTTACGAGTGTAGTTCCGGTTGTAGGCGATTTTGCAATAGGTTATCAACCGATTATTGCAGTCTTACGAGACGGTCAAGTACTAAATGTAAGAGGAACAGTTTCACCAAATAGACAATACGTAAGACTAACCTTGAATCCGCAATTCACTACTATTACAAAATTGCAAACATTCAAATACGTCGGCGATGAAAATACAAGCGACTCCACTACCTCAACCGGATCGGAAGCCTCAAGCAGCTCCGCAAGCGCAGACGAAAAAAGAGGAACAACAAAAACATCAACAAGAGCCGCCTCTGGCGTTACAATACAACAACCAATCACCGCTACGTTCTCCGTACAAACTACCGTAAGCGTACCCGACGGAGGAACTATACTCATGGGAGGTATAAAAAGATTAAGAGAAGGGAGAATAGAAGCAGGAACGCCTATACTCGACAAAATACCTTTCATAAACAGACTATTCATGAACACCGCCATCGGAAGAGATACTTCAAGCATACTAATGGTCGTTACGCCAAGAATTATTATTCAAGAAGAAGAAGAAGAATACCTAACCGGAATCAGACCATAATAAAAATGTAACATTTCACGAGATTTTAAAAGCGTAGAGTTTTAGGGGATAAGGCGTAGAGCGTAGAGGATAGATTTGTAATGGATAGATTTATTGTAACAATAAATATTTGTCCCATCTGTCCCATAAAAAAAATCGGGCGTCTCTAAAAATTCATTTGTCCAGGTAGGCGGCGTTTCGCCGAAACGCCGCAATACGCATAAAACCATTATTAAATTTTAATAATTCATAATGTATAAATAGTTTTATGTTAAGCGTTATGAAATATTGTCATTTATTAGCGACATAAACTCTACTGCGGCGTTTCGGCGAAACGCCGCCTACCTTTTTACAAAAATATTAATTTTTAGAGATGCCCTAACTTACAAACAAATTAACAAATTGAATAAGATGAAGGCAGTAGTTGTATTGAGACCGAATTGTGTTGAGGTATTGGATGTTTCGGAGCCGAAGTTGGGCGATTATGAGGTTTTGGCGCGTAATAAGGTTGCGGCGCTTTGCAATGCTACGGATCGGAAGTTGATAGAGGGTCATTTTCCTGGCGTTGATCAATATCCTTTAGTTTTGGGGCATGAGGGCGTGGCGGTAGTAGAGTCTGTTGGTTCTAAGGTTCGTAATATCAAGGTTGGCGATCATGTTATAGGCGGTTTGGTTAGTGATTTTGGTCGTGATGATTATCATGGCGGTTGGGGTGGATTTTGCGAGTTTGTTGTTGTGCATGATCATGATGCGATGGTTGCGGACGGCGTAGCGAATGCTGAAAATGGCTGGTTTGAATCGTGTGAAATACAGACGGTAGTCGATGCTGATATTCCGTTTGAGGAGGCGGCGTTGTTGTGTACTTGGCGTGAAGTTTATGGCGGGATAGGCGATTTTAACTTGCAGGCGGGCAATGATATTTTGATTTTCGGCGCGGGTCCTGTAGGGTTAAGTTTTGTCAAATTTTTACGTTTACTTGGCGCAAATTGGATAGGCGTTGTCGAGCCGAATGTATTGCGTCATGAAAAAATTAAGTTGATGGGCGCCGACGAGGTTTTTGTGCCGGATGAAGTAGCGTCGATTGGCGGCAAACGCAAACCGTTAGATGCGGCAATAGACGCGGTAGGCAATGAAACGATAGTTAATTTGTCGTTACCGCTATTAAAATTAGGCGGTTCGATGTGTATTTATGGCGTTTTGGCAAATGATACTATTACGGTCAAAAAATCGTTAGCGCCGTATAATTTCAATCTCTTCGTGCATCAATGGCCAACAAGATACCGCGAAAAAGCAGCACAAAAACCACTCTGCCAATGGATAAGAGAAGGAAAATTAAAAGCGCAAGATTTCGTTACGCATCGATTCAAATTAAATCAAATAAACGCAGCGCTAGAAACCGCAAAAACAGGAAATGTAATAAAATGCCTGATAACTTATGAAAATTTATAATGAACTTCTAAAAAACAGTTTTTTATTTAAACACCGAGAACACAAAGGACACAGAGGAAATTTTTAATTGGAATCAAAACGTTATTTAATTATAATTGACTTTTGATTTAAAATATTTGTAACCGTTCACGAAATTTTAAACTATTCGTACTTGAGTTTGCGTTTACCTTCGCCTGCCTAGCTTTCGGACGGCAGGCTTTGACGCTTTTAAATCGCTGAATTTCAAGTACGAGCAGTATAGACGTGTAGAGTTTTAGACGATAGCGTGTAGGGAATAGATTTATTGTAACAATAAATGCCGGATCGCGGGCGTCTCGCCTGCATGCGGTTGACTCAACCGCCAATGAACGAGGTTTAATATCTGGGCGTCTCTAAAAATTCATTTCTGTCCC
>JAISLW010000157.1 GCA_031277105.1 Planctomycetaceae bacterium
ATTTGATTATTTTGTGCAAGTTCTTTTAGATAACTGATCATGTTAGCATCCATATTTTCCGGCGTAGCGTGATCGATTTGCGTCCAATCAATTCTAATAACAGGATAATTTTGCGACCAGTCCCATTTGTCGTAAATATAAAGTCCTTCAAATAATTCCTTTTGCCCTTTAAATATCGCCTCCATCGTACTGACCAATAACGATTTACCAAATCGACGAGGACGCGAAAGAAAATGAACTGTTCCATCCGAAATTAATTGATAAATAATTTCAGTTTTATCTACGTATAAGCAACCGTTATTACGTAATTTTTCAAACGACTGTACTCCGATTGGTAATTTTTTCATATATTATTTTGTTATGAAAATCTATTCGATTTCATCGATTGCGTTTTGGATTTTGTTTTTTGGTTGTACGCCGATCATACGCTCGACAACTTTTCCATCGCTAAAGAACAACAACGTCGGTAATATCTCAACCCCGAATTTAGCGCCAAGCATTGGAAATATGGACACGTCCACTTTGCCAATCTTAATGTCTTCCTTATATTCGTTTGCCAATTGTTCCAGCATAGGCAAAATCGAGCGGCATGGCGCGCACATTTTTGATGCGAAATCGACCAATACTGGAATCTTTGACCGTAAGACTTCCGCGTCAAAATTTTCTTCTGTAAATTCAAATATCATTTTTCGTATAATTTTAAAATGTTATTATTTCAAATTAAAGTTGTTCAATAAATATTAAACATTAGCACAAAAAAAAGAATAAATTTAAGCGGTTCGCAAGTAAAATTTAGCGTTAGTTGGTCGTTCTATTTTATTGTAGAGTCGGGTTATTACGCTTTTGTATAATTGAAATTTTAAGTGCGATCCGTGTAAATATATTTTAAACTGTTTGCGATTAACTTTGTATTTAGCGTCGTTTGTCTATCTATTGGGCGGCAGTTTTTTGACGTTCTTACATCGCTGAATTACAAGTACGATATGTATGCAAATTTCTAGCCGTATAATTCAAATAATTCAAATTTCAAAATTTTATTTTGCCAATTCGCGATTACTCAATATTAGATAGGCGACAAAGAAAATAGGAACGGCATAAGCAAATGTCATTATGGTATGATTCAATAGCCACGTTGACGTTATATCGAATCCTGATACGAGCGCCTGATCGTAAATTCCGTAATCTGATAGCGGAGGAATTGCTCTGCCTATCGGGTAAAGAAATATGCGTTCATAGATAAAATCGGCGCTTTTGATGAATGTAGTCGAGTAATTTTCTACCGGTAAATCCGTTACCATATTCTGTTGTAACATTAGCCTATACAATGATTCAAACGGACCGCCGCCAAGAATATTTCCGATGCCGATTTGCATTAAAAATCCTTTGGAAAAACCCGCTATAATAATTCCTATCGTTGAAAGCATTGCAATCGGTCCGCTTAAAAACGTACTAAACAGAACGCCAAATGCCGTTACTATAATCATGCGCATCCAGATCGCATAAAATCCTTTAAAGAAGTTGAACCCTACAGATGCGTTATCTGCTCGCACGTATAAATCTGCTTGTGCGATACCGATATATTGATGCCGGTCGATGCATTTTAGCCAAATCTCTACTTGACCGTCCGCTACGAAATCTTCAAAGAACTCAAATTGACGGCGTGCATTTAGCGTTGGATTGTTGCGTTGTGCGATTACATTTTCCGTATTCGGTATTTCGTAATATTGTCCTTCTTCGCGACCTTTGCGCTGGATAATTTGCGGCGTGCCGTTAATATTCCAAGGTATTATTAGCGATTTTGTAATTGACTCTTCTGTTCCGAATGTCATTACTTCGACGGTTAAACCTGTTTTGGGATTGCGTACAGATAAACTTGCGTAAACTGGTTTTTCTATATTTGCTTTTACAGTCCGAAATACGCCGACGGTCATTTCTATTGGCAATCCGTATTGAAATTGTTCTTTTGATTGCGGGAACATAGACTGTTTTAAATCGCTGAATAAAAATATTGCCGACTCTTCGTTTGCGGTTGATTCGTTTGTTCTGCCGCCGATGTATGAGCGGTATTCCCATTCGTGACCGACGTTAATTCCTTTCTTTTTATCGTTGCCGTCGCCGTCGCGAAAACTCAATTCGCCGTAAACAGGAATTCGCGCTTGCAACGACCCGCGTGCCGTGCCGACGATATAGCGGGTAAATGTATCTGATTTTTTTGTTGTTATTGCGTGATTGTGTCCGTTGACAACTGATACGTCTATTGTTCCATCGGCTAATATTTCTACTTCGTGCCGGTGACCGTTGGTAACGCGAGTTTTGCCGCGCATTATTACGCGTTTAGGATCGTTTTCGTTGCTATCGGGATTCAACGAAACCGGAGTTAAGTCTGATTGTTCGGTCAAAACGTGCGTATGTTGTAATTCGCTGATGACAAAGAAATAACTGGCTATTCCCATTAGGACAAGAATTATTGTACCGATAATTGAGACGCCAATAATACGTCCAAAAACAATTTCGCTACTGCTAACAGGTTTGGTAACAACTGCGTAAATCGTCTTATTTTTAATATCAGTAGGCAAACTAAAAGAACTAAGAAAAAGCGACATCAACATCACAAGAATCATCGTCGTAAACAAAACAAATGCAAGATAATATTTCGCAGGATCCTCCACGCGCGGATCCAAAAACCAACCCGCAAAAAGTAAAAGACCAAGAAACAAAACCAATACGTAAACTACGCGACCACGCAACGACTCCATTATCGTTAAACGAGAAATCGCCCATGTACGCAATATCGAAAACGAAGTCAAATTTGTCATCGCACGTTGCGACGCATTGACAAATGGAATGTATGCGCCGCTGACGCCGTACCTTATAAGACAAAGTAAAACGCTAACCGCAAACACCGCCCCAGCCCAAATCGCAACCGTCTCAAACCAACCTTGCGTCGCCGGAACTATCCAATCAATAAAATTCGGTATGTTATGTTCGATTACCATAGAATTTCTGTTACAAAAAAATTGTTAAACTTAATGGAAGGAAACTGTCCGCATTTGAATTTACGTTTACCGTCGCATGTCGCCTGATAAATAGCGGGCGGCGCTAAATGAAAATTCAAGTGTGAACAGTTTAAACTGTTCGTACTTGAATTTGCGATTTAATTTCGCCTGCCTAGATTCGGACGGCAGGCTTTGACGCTTTTAAATCGATGAAATTCAAGTACTATCTGTATAATAAATGCAAAAACGAAATCTAAACGCCAATAATTGACAATCAAAAAGCGAGGTCAATATTATCCAATTACTATTCGACTTGTCAATCACCACATAAAAAACGTAGCCGTTCTCGGAAATTTAAACGCTAGATTTTAGGGGTTAGAGGTTAGTGAATAGTGAGTAGTGAATAGTGAGTAGAGAGTAGTTTTTTAGAAAACTAGATTTTTGTTATAAAAAAATTATCCCTCTACCTCTACCCCCTACCCCCTAACCCCTAACCCCTACCCCCTACCCCCTAAAAAAAAATGAGTAACTTTACAAGTACAAACGGAATTACATACGTTTTAGATATAAAAACAAAAGACGTAAAAGCGGTAAGAGAACTAATAAAATATTCAGACGGAAAACCAGTCGATCTATTTGAAGCCGCCGAAACAGGAACGTTGGCGGCTATCATGCACAATATTGCATTACTAATAGATGTTGTTTTTGTGCTTTGTCTTGACCAGGTAAAAGAGAATTTTAACTTGGAAAAGTATGATAATGAAAATAAAAAAACATACGAATTACGACCGGAGTTAGAATTAGAATCAAGGCTAACAAAAGCGAGCAGATGGTTTGGAAACTCTATTGACGGCGACACCGTAATAAAAATAGTCGACGCCTTTTCGGAGGCAATCGTAAATTTTATTCCGAGCGAGAGCAGACGACAAACTCTCCAAGTCGTTCTCGCCAAAGAGAAGGAGATAGAACAAATAGAAGCGGAACTACAAATGAAATCAGCGGAGAGAACTTTTCAGAAAACGAAGGAATTGATAATAAAGAGATGGGATCAAATCTCGGAAACAAAACAACAGGAAGTAAAAGAGATATTGGATGGACAATTCAATTCATCTACCAATACGCAGGAATAGTAGGAGTAAATCCAGACAACTTTACACTCGGAGAACTAACTACAATGGCAAACGCAAAACAAAAACATAATTGGGATTTAATCGCCCCGCTCATTTGCGGAATATACAATCAATTCGCAAGCAAAAGAACAAGAATAAATATCGCAGACGTTCACCCGTTTTTGAAAAAAACGCAAAAAGTTATTCCTTTTAACAGCGTCATGTGGGACGAACTACTTAAACAATTAAGAAAATAAATTGATTATACCCGCCACAACAAATGCAATAAGAACAACACTAATTGAAAACATTATAAAAGCAAAAATTAGATTGATTGCAATACAAAGAAATGAACACAACATATAATCTAAAAAACTTGTTGTATATTTAGGGCGTTCAGAACGGGGAAAACCATAAGCGATCTTCCAACTATCGTCCGTTATAATCTCATATAAACGATTAGTCGGATATTCATAAACACGTTTTTCGTTATCATTATTATCAGGTTTTGTCATGGCATCCTCACAAATAACAGCTGGTAGTGTTGTTGTAAATATATTGGGAGACGATACCCAATATAATATCAAACTCGACAACGCACAAAAAAAAGCCAAAGAATGGGGCGATACGTTAAGTAATACATTTATTACTGCTGCCGCCGTGAAATCTCTATTTTCGGGGGCGCTCACGCCGCTAACGCAAACCTTTCAAGCCTTCTCAAATTTTGATTTCGGTATGTCGAGGGTACAGGCAGTTGCCGGAGCTACCGCCGCTGAAATGTCAAACCTGCGAGAGCAAGCAAAGTTACTCGGAAAAACAACATTTTTTAACGCAACACAAGTAGCAAACGCTCAAATGTACCTGGCACAATTCGGCAATTACAATACTAAAACTTTACGATATTTTAGTAAAAACTGCGAAGGCGTCAACAACGGGCGTTAAACTGTTCGCACTTGAATTTGCGTTTACCTTCGCCTGCCTAATTTTCGGACGGTAGGCGAAACTAAACGTAAACTCAAGTAAGAACAGTTTAAAATCCTGTAACCGTTCACGGAAATTCAAGCGATAAATTTTAAGAAATAGAGGGTAAGGAGTAGAGGGATAATTTTCGTAACAATAAATCTATCCCCTATCCCTTACCTCCTACAACCTACACCCTAAAACCTAGCGCTTATACTACTCGTACTTGAAATTCATTGATTTAAAAGCGTAAAAGCCTGCCGTCCGAAAGCTAGGCAGGCGAAGGTAAACGCAAATTCAAGTACGAACAGTTTAAAATTTCGTGAACGGTTACAAAATTCTATTCTCTTAATTTCGTGAATAGTTGCCAAATGTGATATAGTCTATACTTTTATTTCTCCGTTTTATTGAACCGGTCAACTTTGAAATCGAATCTTGTTGAGCCTTTAATTTCTACGGTCAATCCAGACGTTTCTTTGTTATGAAATTTTGGATCGACTTGCTCTTCATAAATTGGTATTTCTTTCGGTTTATTTGTGATGGGATCAATTTCATCGGTTTTTTTTGTGTCGGTTTGTTTTTTTGTGTTATCCAGATAAACGTTGTATTTACCGGATAGTAAACCGTCGGACATTTTCATTGTCCCGATAACATAAGTTCCATCGGGTTGTAAATCGCCCCTTGCTAAAGTCGATCCTGATTCTTGTACAAAACAAACCGTACCTGTTGAAACCGGCGCCCCGTCGTCCGAAAACGTAACCTTACCATTTACGCCAACATTCCTACTACAACCGGAAACTAACAACACAATAACTAACAAAGGTAAAATTACCTCAAAAATTTTTCTCATAAATTTTCTCCTAAAATTAAATTTTTAATTGTTAATATACTTACACGTGAATTTGCGGGTATCTCTAAAAATGAATTTTTAAACTATTCGCACTTTAATTTGCGGTTTACCGTCGCCTGCCTAGCTTTCGGACGGCAGGTTTTGACGCTTTAAAATCGCTGAATTTCAAGTACGATCTGTATAGAGACGCCCAATCTTGTAATCTTGCCGACAAAAAAACTGACAAGATTACAAGATTAACAAATTTTTTGAAACATCATGGCGTCTCTAAAAATTCATTTGTTCAGGTAGGCGGCTAAAAAAATTAAACACTGTGCCGAAACGCCGCATTACGGTTTATACCATCAATAAATTTTAATATTGCACACATCTAAAATAAACATATTTTAGGCTTTATGAATTATTAAAGTTTAATAATTGTTTTTCACGTACTGCGATGTTTCGGCGAAACATCGCCTAC
>JAISLW010000253.1 GCA_031277105.1 Planctomycetaceae bacterium
ACTGCCCCTAATTCAAATAGAACGTTGTCAAAAGGCGCCGGTTTAATTTATGAAGATGTTAAGAATACTTTAGATTCTGGTTATTACTCTGACGATTTTTTTGGCGTTAATGATAAAGCGATTACTGCAAGCGATGCTAAAACGGGTATGTGGCTAGGTCCTGGCGACCACCGATATGGCACCCCTGCCCATACTTATTCTACTAATGCTTTATATCCGCATGGATTTTATGCTTTTCAGACTGAGTTTTCGTTGCCGCCTGAAACGTTTGATTTATCAGGATTGTTTTTGAATATTGATCTTGATATATTGGCGGATGATTTTTTGGAAGGTATTTTTCTTAATGGTCATGAGATTACTAAATACTCAAATTTAGATGGAGTAGCAGGTCAGTCTGCTAACGCCGTTACTGAAATAACAGAGTTTAAAATATTAAAACTTACCGGATCTGTTCTTTTAGACGATCTTATTGCTCAAGGTTTGTTTTTGACAGATGGTCCGAATACGCTTGAATTTATTATTCTTAATGGCAATTACTATGGTAGTATCGAAATAGAAGCAGATAATCCGCTTCGTTTTGCTACATTCGGCGATATTGATGTCGGCAATCAAGAGTTCGGACATTCATTTGTTTCAACAACGCCTGAACCTGCGACGTTGTTAATTTGTCTAACTTGCGGCGGTCTCGCTCTGGCAATTAGACGAAGGAAAAACAAAAAGATTGTTGAGATGTAATTTCGCTCATCGGCGGTTGAGTACAACCGCTTGCAGGCGAGACGCCTGCGATCCTGAAATGCAGGCGAGACCAACGGATCGCGGGCGTCTCGCCTGCATTTTGCCGATAGGCAAACAAAAAGGCTGTTGAGATCAAAACCTCGATCATCGGCGGTTGAGTACAACCGCATGCAGGCGAGACGCCCGCGATCCTTTAGCAAATGAAATTTTTAGAGAATATCAAAGCGAATAATTCTGCAACTTGACGAACATTCTAATTACCCTTTGGCCCGTTTACCTCGTAGGTAGGCGGGCTTTTTTTAAATTCGGAATTCGGAATTCGGAATTTAAGATTTTGATTTCCGATTTAAAAAATCTTTCTAATCTGTGTAATCTGTGGACAAAAAAATCGAATCACAGACCAACGGATCGCAGGCGTTCCGTCTGCGATCCGGCGATCTGTCCCATTTGTCCCTCCTGTCCCACTTGTCCCTAAAAAAATACTTCATTGTTCTAACGCATTCGGATAAAATGCGCTGTGACATGAATCACATGAACGACTCAAATTGTTGAAAGCCGACCAATAATTTTCGTATTTTATTTTTCCATCAGCGAAATCATGCGCCGCAATATTCGCCTTAATAGCGGCGTCGCGAAATTGTTCACATTCGCGTCTCCATTTTTCTAACTCATTCGGTTTCAACGTTTCATCGCCGTTTGGAATACTACATTCGCTTATTGCCGCCAGCGCCGCAAGTTGTCCGAATATCTGTTTTGGTTTTTTGCCTAATTGTCTTTTTAATTTTGTTTCAGTATTTGTTAGCCGCCGCACATTTGAATTTAAATTAGGCATCGCCTTCATTACCGGTTTCAACTTGACAATTTTTTCCAATTTCAACTTGTCCGGCTCGCCATTGCTTTTCAACGCCGTCTTAATTGCGCTAAATTCCGACAACGCAACCTCATAATCCGTCGCCGCAATAAGACGCTTCGCAGCGCTAATCAACTCCGGCGCCGCTCGCCAATACCGCGATTCCTTGCCATATAATCCTATCGATAACGCAACAAGCGCCAATCCACTCGCATCACGATAAATCGAATCGCCATCTGCCGAATAATTCTCCGACGTTTTAAGATCGTCCAAATTTTCGCCTATACGCAAAATATACTCGTCAACTTGATCAACAAGATCACTAACCGGCATCAATAATAGACCCGATCCCAAATTCGCTTTAACCTTAACGCCGTCCTTCGCCGACAACGAACCCGCCGTAACACTAACGCCACTCTCGTCCATTACACAATCACTAAAATTCACCTGCCGAAAATATAACTCCTCGCCGCCGCCAATACCAAACAACACAACCATATTATCCGCCGTTTTAACATTTGTTTCAGACGTTTCAGGAATTTTTTTGATTTCCGGCGTTGTTACCGGCGGCGCATCGGGCGTAGTTTTATCTCCTTTATCTTTATCTTTATTTTTATCAATATTATTATTGATATTATTTGAATTATTATTTTCGGCGTCCGGCTTGTTTGTTGGTTGCGTTAAGTTGTCTTTTGGGAAAACACCCGCATCACTCAACGGAAACATCGGCTCAACATAACCTTCGTTTGTCGTGCCTCCATAATTTTGACCGTCCGGATCCTCCGGTTGCGGCGGCATTTTACCGCCCGTACAACCACAGAACAAAAAAGACAAAATTAAAACCAACAACAAACCGCCAAAATTGTATATGGAAATTTGAAACAGATTTTTTGTAACAAATATTTTCATTTTAACCTCCAGTTCGTTAAACTGTTCACAATATACGAAATATACGAAAATCTAATCAAACAATTTAAATTTTCGCAACAAATATTTTAATAAACTGCTCACACTTTAATTTGTGTTTACAGCCGTCTAGCAAAAGGTTGATCTTACGCAGATGAAACGCAAAATTATTTAAGCGTAAATCGCACGCCGTCAAAGTTAATCATTCTAGTCTCCAGATTAGTAAAGATCAATTGTGCAAAATTATTTTTCGTTTAATGGATCGCTTTGGTAGTCGTTTTCGTTTGCGGTTTCAAATTCGATTTTACCGTCTTTTATTCGCAATATCTCAATTTTACGCTCCGCCGCCGAAAGCATTTTATAACAACCCTTCAAAATTTTAACCGCCTCCTCATAACTCGCCAAAGACTCATCCAAACCTGTATTGTCATTGTCAAGCTCTTTAATAATCGCCTCAAGACGATTCAACGATTCCTCAAACGTAAGTTCCATAATTTTTAACTTATTTTAAACTGTTCACACTTGAATTTGCGTTTACCTTCGCCTGCCTAACTATCGGGCGGCAGGCTGTTACGCATTGCCCTTGTCAAAACGAAATATAACGTAATTTTTGATCAAAAAAATACTCCACTAAATAATTATGGCAACTTCTAAAAAACCGTTTTAACCACCGAGAACACAGAGACCACAGAGAAGAAATTTTTTAAAATATTTTAAATCAAAAAGTCAGTTATAATATTAAATAACATGTTGACGTAAATTAAAAATTTCCTCTGTGAACTCTGTGTTCTCTGTGGTTAATAAAAATAAATTTGTGTTTTTAGAAGTTACCTTATGCGTAATTTTTAAAACCGTAATTTAAATCGCTAAAAGTATATATTGCTGAAAATCAGTGCGAGTAGTTAGATATATCCCAATATTTTTTTTTGCTTGTTTGCGTCAATAATTTTGTCAAACTTGCGGAATAATAACAATTTTATCCAATCTTGTCCAACCCAATTTTTCAGAACATAACACGCTAATATTTGATCTCAATTCTATAAGTTATACTTTTACCGTATGCTGTTGACCAATTGAAAAAACACGTCATAATGTTTCATCAAAATTTTGGCGGCAATGCAAAAGTATAAAAGCAATGCCGCGATCAGTATAAATTATGTTTTGTTTGAAAGGAGACTAATTATATGACGATAGATATTGACTACATTAATCCTGTTATTGCGGGATTGGAAGAAGCGTTTACGACGCAATTAGGATGCCGGATTGAGCGGCTCGGTCTTGGACTTATGGAAAATAATCAAGCGTTGCATCCGGTTAGTGGAATTATTGGCATTAGCGGAAGAGCGGTTGGTACAATCGTGCTTTCGATGTCAGTTAGCGTTGCGGTTAAAGCGGCGGCGACAATGTTGATGGACGCAGAATTAAACGACGTCAACGACGACGTTATGGACGCCGTCGGAGAAATAACAAATATCGTATGCGGCGGCGCTAAAGCAAAATTAGCACAATACTCACTTAACATTACTTTGCCAAACGTACTCTACGGTGAAAATTGCAGATTACATTTTCCACAAAACTCACATCCAATTATGATACCTTTCAAATGCGAATGGGGACAATTGGCATTACAAATAGGTTTCACCTTCCCAGGCGGAGCTAAATAAAAAATGATAAAACCTAAAAATAAAAAAAAGACCCCGCAAAGAAAGAAGCCGCCAAAAAAATTAACACAAAATACGCCAGATATAAAAGTTTTTATGAATCCGAAAACAGATTTCGGATTTAATAAAATATTTGGCGTAAAGAAGTTGTTGATTTCGTTTTTGAATGCGACTGAATTATTGCCCGAAACGATAGTCGATATAGAATACCTCCCAAACGAACAATCCGGCAATAACTCAAAAACACGCAAAGCAATTTACGACGTTCATGCTATTTCTTCGGACGGTAAACGTTTTATTGTTGAAATGCAACTTTCAGGTCAAAGTCATTTTGTAGAACGCCTGTTGTTTTATGCGTCTTACCCGATAATTGACCAAGCCCCAAAAGGGAAAGTTGACAAAATCAACAAAGATGGAAAAGAAGTTAAAGCAAATTGGAATTATTCTATTGCCGGAGTGTGCGTGATTGCAATTTTAAATTTTAATTTGTTTAAGGATGAAGCTTCCAAAAATATTCCAGTAGAATATGTAAAATTGATACGCCAAAACGCAAATGTCGAATTCACTGACAAATATCAATTTATGATAATTGAATTAAAGAAATTTAATAAAAAGAGTAACGAACTAACTACAAAATTAGAAAAATGGATATTTTGCATAAAAAACATGGAAGACTTAAACGCAATCCCAAAAGAATTGCAAGATGAAATCTTCCAAGAATTATTTGCAATATCAGAGTTAAAAAAATTGAAAGGAGGAGAAATGAAAGCATACAAACAAAGCGCAAAAAGATACAACGACCTAGCAAATGTAATCGAATACGCCGAAGAACAAGGAATTGAACAAGGAATTGAACAAGGAATTGAACAAGGAATTGAACAAGGAATTGAGATCGGCAAAGAACGTATTATTAAAAGGATAATGCAAAATCGTAATAAGTTTAATTTTAACATTAAACAAATTGCCGAGATTACGGGTTATTCGATAAAAGAGTTGACGGGGTTGTTGAAGAAAATTGAATAGCGTTACTACTAATTTTTAGTTTTAAATTTATTTAATTGGCGTAAGTGAATTTCTAAAAACTGATTTTTAGAAATTCCCGTAAGTAAATAACATGCTGATTGCGTTTCAATTTTTGGCTAGATAATTTATGTTTACAGTTGTTTGGTTAGTTATTGGGCGGCAGATTTTTATGTTTTGACGTTGCCGAATTTCAAGTACGATGTTTAATTTGCCGCTCGTACTTGAAAATCAATGATTTAAAAGCGTCAAAGTTAGTCGTCCGAAAACTAGACAGACGCCGATAAACGTAAATTCAAGTGCGAACAAACAGTTTAAAAGTTTTTTGGCAAAAAAGTATTTTGGGGATTAGATGAGTTTGTATTTATTTTTTGCGGGCGTGTTATTATTTTGTGTTTTGCAATTTGCGTATGGTAGTCATTTTTGTTTGGCTATATTTTTTGTTCCTTTGTTGTGGTCTTCTTTGTTGTTGGACAAGACTTCGGTTAAGTATCGTTATGTTTATTTTGCGTTTTTTATTTTTTGGTTTGTATCGATATTTTGGATTTCGGCGCCTCATATATTGGCGATTTTTGGGCTTTTAATTCTTTCGGGTTATTTATCTTTATTTGGTTTGTTTTTTTTTATTTCGGCGCGGTTGGCGGCACGTATTTTGGGTTTTCCGTTAATGGTTTCGGCGCCGTTATGTTGGGTAGGCTGCGAGTTTCTCCGTAATCGTTTGCTTGGCGGTTTTTCGTTTTGTTCGATTGAACATTTATTATTTAGCGAGCCGTTATTGATTCAGGTTGCTGATATTGGCGGCGGTTATTTTGTGGGCGGGATGATAATGTCAGTAGGAACCGGCGCGGGAACGATTCTTTTTATGTATATTTTGCCAAAATATTTTCCGCAATTGTGCCAGAATTTAATCTTGACCAATAGCGACGTTCTTAATAATGTTACAAAAAATACGTCAAGCGACGCCGAATCGAATTTAGTAACCGCTTATAAACCGTATCCGAAATATCGCAAGCGATTTTTTGTTACGATAATTTCTACAATTCTTTTATTGACGGCGACGATATTTTACGGTTATTTAACTATAAATTTGAATTGTAATCCGTTTGGCGGAGTTTTGGGCGTTGATGCGGGCGGCGGTTTAAAACTTAATATTGCGGCGTTACAGGGCAATGCTCCGGTATCGATAACGATGACAAGACAAGAACTTAGCGATTGTTTGAAACAATATATTGATTTGACGTATGATGCGGCGCGGGACAATAATTCGGGATTGGATTTGATAATTTGGCCGGAGACGGTTTGTCCGATTCCGTATGTTGTTTTTCAAAACGAGGCGACGTATGAAAGTCAAGGTTGGGATCGGCAGCAGTTTGATTATGGTAATAAGATGTTGTTGAATTTATCGAAGGAGGTCAAGTCTCCGATTTTGTATGGTATTTCAACGACTGTGGTTGATAATAATCGTAACAAAAAATCGGCGGCGGATTTTTTGCGTCTTAATTCGGCGTTGCTTGTTACGCCTAATCCTTCTGCTTTTGTTGCGCGTTATGATAAAATTCAACTTGTGATGTTTGGCGAATATGTTCCATTTGCGGATTATTTGCCTGAAAATTTTCCGTTGCGATCAATTTGTCAGGAAGCCGGACGCGGCGAGTTTACGGTTGCGATGCCGGTTGTGGACGGCGTTTTTGCGGCGGTGAATATTTGCTTTGAGAGTTCGGTTCCGCATCATGTACGCGGTCAAATTTTATCGTTAAAAAAATCGGGGCAGGAACCGGCATTGTTGATAAATATTTCAAACAGCGGTTGGTTTGGATTTGCGAATCAGATAGATCAACATCTGGCGACGCATATTTTTCGAGCGGTAGAAAATCGCCGTCCGTATGTATCGGCGACCAATGGCGGCTTTTCTACAACGATAAATTCTTACGGGCAAATTAAAAAAATAGGGAAACGCAAATCTGCCGAGCCTGTTATTGACCAATTAGAGATCAAATATTGGACGCCGTTGTATCATTATGTAGGCGACATTCCGGCGATTATTTGTACGATAATTATGATTTTTTCGGTTATCGTAATTGTTTATAAATTACGTATCGCAAAAAACAACGTCTAATAACCAGTTTTTTATTTAACCACTGATAACACAGAGTTCACAGAGAAGAGTTTTTTTAAAATATTTTAGATCAAAAAGTCAATTATAATATTAAATAACATTTTGATTCCAATTAAAAATTTCCTCTGTGTTCTCTGTGGTTAAAAAAAATAAATCTGTGTTTTTTAAAAGTTACATATAAGGCGTCTCTAAAAATTCATTTTTTTGCAAAAAGGTAGGCGGTGTTTCGCCGCTGTGTTTATTTCTTGGGTCGCAATGGAGTTTATGCTACCAATAAATTTCAATAATTCATAAAGCCTAAAATATGTTTATTTTAGACGTGCGAAATATTAAAATCTATTGATGACGTAAACCGTAATGCGGCACAAAATTAAACACTGGGCGAAACGCCGCCTACCTGGACAAATGAATTTTTAGAGATACCCTATAGTTTTTTTAAACTGTTCGCATTTGAATTTTGGAGAAGCAATTTTTTTATGCCCCCCTCGACAATTTTTTTAGAACAGATATAATTTCGCGTATTATGAATTTGGCAGTAGTTTCACAATAATTTTTTGCGTAATAATAAATTTTGACGACGATAAATAAAAACCGGTAACGGTAAATCAAAACTTAATACGCAAATTGTTTAACAATCTATCGCCTTTTTTACAATTTATATCGCGGGGTAGGGCAGTTGGTAGCCCGTGAGGCTCATAACCTCAAGGTCACAGGTTCGAATCCTGTCCCCGCTATTTTTTTCGACTCTAGCATACCTCTAAAAATTAAAAACGCCCCTAATTTTCAATTTATCTTTTTGGGCGTTCTCTAAAAATTCATTTGTCCTGGTATTTAATAATTATTTTATGAGTCATGCGGCGTTTTAGCGAAACGCCGACTACTTTTTTAAAAAATGAATTTTTAGAAACGCCCCTTAACCCGATAATTAGACAGGCGACGGTAAACGAAAATTCAAATAAGAATAGTTTAAAAATTGCTCTTGTTTAATTCTGATTAAATTGTTATTCTTCGCAACGGCTGTTAGACGTAGATTTTTTGTAACAAAAAATAATTTTGTTTTCAATTGCTCTTTCAGAACTTGATTTTGTATGAAAAATTTACAACGACGAATAGTTTAAACTGTTCGCACTTGAGTTTGCGTTTACCGCCGCCTGCCTAGCTATCGGACGGCAGGCTTTGACGCTTTTAAATCGCTGAATTTCAAGTACGAGCAGTATAATGGGTATCTCTAAAAATTCATTTTTTGTAAAAAGGTAGGCGATGTTTCGCCGAAACGTCGCAATACGCTTAAAACGATTATTAAATTTTAATAATTCATAACGTGTAAAATTAGATGTATTTTAGACATTGTGAATTAATAAAATTTATCGACGTCGTAAACTCTACAGCGGCGTTTCGGCGAAACGCCGCCTACATGGTCAAATGAATTTTTAGAAACGACCTAATGTTAGCAAATTATATGGAGGTTTTATGTTAAAAATTATGGATGTAAGTACGAGCGGACTTATTTCACAAAGAATACGTATAACCGCAATCGCAAGCAATCTGGCAAACATAACCGCAACACGAAATGAATTTCAAGAACTAAAACCATACGAACCTAGATACGTACTTTTTGAAACAGATAACACAATAGGCCCAAACGGTTCCGCAGGCGTTTATGTTAGATCGGTTGAACGCGACGAATTGCCGCCGATAAGAAAATATGCGCCAAATCATCCAGACGCAGACGAACAAGGTTTTCTAAACTTGCCGCGAATAAATCTCATAACCGAATTTACAGACGCAATAGAATCAGGCCGCTCCTACGAAGCAAACTTAGGCGCCATCGAAATCACAAAATCAATGGCAAATCAAACCTTGAGAATCATTACATAATTACAGAATTGGAAAAAGAAGGGATGTTTTTTTAATTAGTAATTTGTAATTCGGAATTACGGGGATAGTGAGTAGTTTTTTAAAATTTAGACAACATTTTTTTGTTACAAAAAATTGTAATTGTCCCACATCCCACTTGTCACTCCTGTCCCTAATAAATCGTCAATACGTAATTTGATAAACAAAATTTCAGAGAACGGTTACGTTTTTTTAACAAAAAAAATTTAATGAAATTTTTAGAGATTTCTATTAAATAATTGTTTGGCGGATCGGGTTAAATTGGATTAAATTGAAGATAAATAAATTGGATTAAATTGAAAGATAAAAAGACATGGATGGTATTAGTTATATTTACGGCGGCATACAAAATATTGATTCGTTCAAACCTAGAATTGCAACGGGACCGCTCGGCGACAGAATGAATCCAGACCGTCCGATGACCGATGAAGAAATTAAGCGCACGTCTTTCAGCGACTTGTTAATCGGCGCTATCGGCGAAGTAAATATGATGCAAAAACGCGCCGACCAAGCAGTAGAAAAATTAATGACCGGCGGAGAAATCGGTACCGCTGAAGTCCTTACCGCCGTACAAAAAGCTGACATCGCTTTCAAAATGATGATGCAAATGAGAAACAAATTCGTACAAGCATACCAAGAAATACAAAATATAAGAGTTTAAAGAAATTCGGAATTATGAATTCGGAATTGAATATTTTAATTTCAAATTTAAAATAATTTTTTTAGAATTAACGCAGCCAATTCGGTTGCAATCATGCATAATTTGTGAACAAAAGAAATTCGCTCCACAGTTTAAAAAGATCACAAAGTTTATTTAAAAATAATTCCGAATTTACCCTTTTCCTAAAAACCACTCAACAATAAAATTTGAAAACACAAATGGAACGCATTAAGAAAATTTATGCTCATGTTCGCGATCTTATTTTGAGCATGACTCCCGCTAATCGGGTTCTTGTTTCGTTGTTAGCGTTGGTTTTAATTTTTTCACTTGGTTATTTGCTAGTTGGCGGTATTAAGCGGTCTGATCCCGCTTCAAAATATGTCAAAATTTATAACGGCGCTCATTTTACTAACGATGAAATCATTTCAATTACAAACGCATTATCCGCCGATAATTTGACCGATTATCGTTGGAACGGCGATCAACTCGAAGTGCCAAAAAAATTACAAGCGACCTATATCGCAACAATAGCGCTCAAAGGCGCAATTAACCCCAAAAACGAAGCGCTAAACGAGACGACAAAAAATCTCTCCACTTGGGAAAGCAGTAAATTAACGGATGAGAAAATATTTCAGGCAAAGGCTCAAGTTGTAGCCGAGTCTATCAGACGATTTCCCGATATACTTTCCGCCGAAGTTATAGCCAATAAACGCGACAATTGGAATAAAAACGTCTGGTTTCGCGAAAAAGTTCCGTCAATAGCCGTGTTCATTGACTCGAAGTTTTTTCGTCCCTTGCCCGACGATACTATCGTCGCTATCGGCGAAACCGTCGCCAGAGCATTCGGCGTAACAAATAAACGCGAAATCGCTATCGCCGACCGCAGAAATAGCAGAACATATTACGGCACCGGAGAAGACGTCGACTCAAACGGCGCAAGCGCATACGCAAAAGCACAAAAAAAATATCAAGAAAATTGGAATAAAGAAATTTACGACATGCTAAAAATCAAAGGCTTGGAAGTCCAAACGTCCGTCTTGCTAACAACAAAATTCAACGAAAGAGCGCTAGACGTAAATCAACGTATCGCAAAAGAACCGTTTTATAAACACGATGATAATTATAATTTAGAAATTGAAGACTACGGTCGTCCAGGTCGTCCAGGTCAAATTTCAATGAGCTCGCGTCCATTGATCAATCCTGTTACCGGAACGGCTGACAAATCCAAATTGACAGAAAAACGCGACGAAAGCGAACAGACCAAAAGTCTCGGCGGCACTGAGACGCGTTATGAAGTTTTGCCGCTCGTTCCAGACCGCGTAACCGCAACATTGCGAATCCCGCGTCAATACATACTCGATAATTGGCTAATAAAAAATTCTAAACCTGGCGAACCCGCCCCCGAACCGACGCCCGAACAATTAACCGCAGAAGAAGAATTAATAAAAACAACAATTCGACAAGACGTAGGCAAAATGTTTGAACATTATCGCGGCGATTCACGCTCCGCCGATCCTTACGATATGGTGCAAGTCTCTTTTTATAACCAAATCATCGAGCCGGAAATAGAGTTGACAAATTGGCAAAAGATTCAGACTTGGCTTTATCGCAACTGGCAAACGTTGAGTTTGATGGGTTTAGTGCTTGGGGGTTTGTGTGTTTTGTGGTCAATTACGCGTCCGGTTAAACCGCCGCAAATAGTTATTTACGAAGCGCCGGAAGTGCCGATGGAAGTTATTGAAGCGAAAGCGCAGGCGAAAGCCGAAGCCGAAGCCGCCGCAGCCGCCGAAGCAGCGGCGTCGGCAGACGATGAAATTGACAGAACGCTAGAACCCTTCGGATCCATACGCTCAATAAGAGACGAAATCGCTGAATTAGTAGCCGAAAACCCAGAAGCCGCAGCAGCAGTATTAAAACAATGGATAGGAAACGTCGCAGTAGTAGAAAATAAATAATTCGGAATTCGGAATTCGGAATTCGGAATTAAAGATTTTAATTTCAGATTTAAAAACTTTCTAATCTGCGTAATCTGTGGATCGAATTTTTTTGTCCACAGATTATAAAGATTATTTTAAAAACTCATTCCTCATTCCGCATTCCGCATTCAGCATTCCGAATTAAAAAAATCATGTTTGGTAAGAAACCTAAAAAACCTAAGAAGGCAAAGGAACCGGTTGAGATTGATTATTCGGGCGTGGATATTTTGCCTGATGATCTTGCGCGTCATGTTGGCACGTTTGTTGGTTTAACGCCGGAGGAGCTTGGTCGTTTATTTTCGTCGCTTGGTCGAATAGACGGTTCGTTTGTGGTGCAACGTTATCGAGGCGTGAAGGGTAAAAATTATTCGCGTAAAGTTGGCGGCAAAATGAAAATAACAGACGCCGCCGAATATGAAAAAGACCGCGTCGACGAACGGCGCGAAAAGGAAAAAAAAATATTAGATATTCACGGAATTGATAAAACAATTTTTAACCGAGACGAATTAAACGATGAAATTTACCCGAAACGTTTAACGCCTTCGGATATTGTTAGGAGTACGGATGCGGCGAAAGAGAGATTGAGGGAAATTGATCAAGAACGGGCGAAACAAAAAATAGAATTTTCACCGCGCGACGAAGTTGTACTAGACGCAATGATAATGGTCAAAAAATATGAAACATTACGACTTGCCCAAGCAATCGCTGACAGACAACGCGAAAATATTATCGGTAAATCAAAAGAACAATTAAAAGAAGAAGCGGCTAGAAAAATGCGAGAAATGAAAGGCGAACCGGAACCACACGTCGAAACGCCGGAAGAAAAAATCTTACGCGAAGCAAGAGAAAGAGAAGAAGAAAGATTAAAACGAGACGAGTTAGCGGGATTTGATCCAAATTACCGGACGCTCGTTCAAGAAGCCGCCGAACTAACAGACGAAAACCCAGACGCAGCAACTGCAATAATAAAACAATGGATCGGAAATGTAGGCGTCGTCGAAAATAAAAATAACCAATAAACGAAATTTTATAAACTGTCCATTATGGCTATCAAAAAAACAATCAATACATAATTTGAAATTTTTATAGATTGGCGTAGTTTGACGTTTACGTATTTTTAAACTATTCGTACTTGAGTTTGCGTTTACCTTCGCCTGCCTAGCTTTCGGACGGCAGGCTTTGACGCTTTTAAATCGCTGAATTTCAAGTACGAGCAGTATAACAGGTAAATTTAGGCGTGGATATTTTAAGTGGATATTTTAATATGAATGGAATCAAAAAATCGGCGAAATTTTTGAGTAGTCTTGACTGGAGTACGATTTCGCAATTGTTGGATTGTATGGATGCGGATACGGCGAAGGCGTTGCGTCGTGAGATTATTTCTGTTGGCAAGATTTCATTGGCGGAATCGGATCAACTGGCAAACGAATTTCTCCAAGCCGCCGGTCATAAACCCAAACAAATTCGCAATAAATTTGCGACTGAAACGTTTGAGATTTCGTCCGGCGCTTACAATACGCCGTCGCAAGGGCGTATAAATAATTTAACGAGATTGACTAATATTGACTCTACTCCCGCATATTCGCCTACGTTGAATAATTCAGGTTTACGTTTTGCGGGCAATCAAAATTATCATAAAGATACGGCGGCGATTAAAAAGCAGCCGTTTGAATTTTTATTTGATCAAACTCCGCGCAAGATAGCGGATGCAATTTGTCGCGAGCATCCGCAAACGATAGCGGTTATTTTGGCGGCTTTGCCGGACTTGCTTGCCGGAGAAACGTTATCGACGTTTCCGCCGGCGTTGCAACAAGACGTTGGGCGTCGTCTTGCGGAGATAAAATTATCTGGAATTGATTTTGTTAGCGATCCTGTATTATTGGAGATAGAGTCGGAGTTGCGGCGACGGTTTAGCAAGTTGCGGGAGGTAACGTTTGAAGACCTTGAGCGGCTTGATGATTTGGCGCTGATTGATTTATTTCGGTCGGTTGATATGCGGACGGCAATGTATGCGCTAGCGGGCGCTAATCCAAATTTCATCGCAAGAATTACGCAAAAATTCACGCCAACTGAAGAATTCATAATGCGAAAATTATTACGCGAAGCGGGAACTATTGACGAAAACGAAGTTGAAAACGCAAGAGCAATTTTGATCGATAAAGCGCCGGAATTTTTGAATAAAGGCAACTTCTAAAAACCACAAATTTATTTTTATTAACCACAGAGGACACAGAGAACACAGAGGAAAATTTTAATTGCAATCAAAATGTTATTGAATATTATAATTGACGTTGTATATAAAATAATTTTTGAAAAATTTTTTCTCTGTGAACTCTGTGTTCTCGGCGCTTAAATAAAAAACTGGTTATTAGAAGGCGCCTAATGTGATTTTTGTGGACGGTTATTTAAAATTTGTCTAAAGCTTTCAAAGCTTCGGCGGCGGTTTCGTTGCCTTGTTCGGCGGCTTGTTTTAACCATTTTTCCGCTTCACTTTTGTTTTTTCTTGTGCCTTTTCCGAGCAAGAAGCACAAGCCTAAATGGACTTGTGCTAAAACGTGTCCTTGTTCCGCCGCTTTTTTGTACCATTGAAACTCACTACCTTTGTTGAATAGTTTACCGTCGTCGAACCAAACGCCTAATTGATATTGTGCTTCTGGTTCATTTGTTTCTGCCGCTTTTATGTACCACTTTAAGGCTAGTTTGTCGTCCGGCGGCGCGCCGACGCCGCGATGATAAAAATTGCCCGTTTTCATCATTGCGTAAACGTCGTTTTGTTCTGCCGCTTTTTTGTACCATTCAAACGCTTCTTGTCGTTTTTTTATTCCGCCTTCTGCGGTTTCTTCCAGAAAAATTCCCAGCGCCGTTTGTCCGCGTGCGAACCCTTGTTCCGCCGATTTACGCAACCATTTTTCCGCTTCTGCGGCGTTTTTGTCTCTGCCGTAACCGTATTGAAAACAAACGCCTTTGCAAAGTTGAATGTTCGGCGAATTTTCATCGGCGCCGGCGGCGCATTTTTGATAGTATTCGGAACTTTTCTTTTCGTCTTGCGGAAAATGTCCGATTCCGAAACGGTAACGAGTTGCAATTTCAAATTGTGCGTCGAGAAATCCTTTGTCCGCCGATTGAGTAAACCACTTGATCATTTCGGCGTAGTCTTTTTTGCCGCCTCTGCCGACTTCGAATAATTTACCGACGTCGTACAATAATTCGGCGTCTAATTTTTCGGGCGAATTGGTCAAATATTGAATCGCCAATTCGCGGCTGACTTCTCGGATGATCGCAACCATTCCCCAGTTATATTTGACGCAAAGTTTACCGAGTTGAAATTGTGCTTCTTTGTCGCCTTTTTTGGCGGCGCGATAAAGATATTTTGCCGCATCGCTTTTTCCGCCTTCGTCCCAAACGTCATTTTTTTTCGCGTCGATGAGGTAAATTCCGTATTCGCGTTCTGCTTCGGTATCGCCGGCTCCGGCTTTATCTTTTAGCGGTTTAATTTTCAACTCGGCGGCGGCTTTTTGTTTTGCGGCTTCGCGTTGTTCCGGCGTTTTGTTGGAATCGTATGCCAGAAAAAAGTTGACTTCGGAAAGAACATTTTTTGACGCTGTTTTGAAAAACTCTTTCGACTTTTCAATATCTTTTTTAACGCCGAAACCTTCAGCATAGCAAATTCCTAATCCGAATAATCCGTCGTAATGTCCTAAGTCTCTTCCTTTGTCGTCGGCAAGCTTGAAATATTTGTACGCTTCCGCCGGATCGAATTTCAAACCTGCATCTTTTTGTAACTTTTGCGCTGTAGGTTTCAAAAATTCCGGCGGAAGATACATCGTTGCCAAGCGGAACGCAACTTCAGGATTATCCTCTATCTTTTTCTTCATTTGAATAAGTTCCTCATTTTTGGCGACGATTAATTCAGTTTCAATTTGCTTACGGATTTCTTTCGGAAGTTTTAACAAAAATTGTTTTTGCCGTTCCTCCGAAAATCTCCGCACAATTTTTGATAATTCTTTTATTTGAATTTTTCTTACATTTTCTGGTACATCAGTCCGTCGTAATGTTTCGACGAGTGAGTTTTCCATCTGATCTTCGTATTTTTGTTGCCAATTTGCGTCTTGCGCAACAAGAAATCCAGCAAACAAAAGGAAAATAAACGTTAATAAAATGTGTTTGTACATAATTGGTTGATTGGTTAATTGGTTAATTGGTTGATTGGTTAATAATCATTCGCGGAAATTTATTTATTAAATTACGTTTTGGCAAATTTTTGAGGAACAAGTGGGACGATTTTTTGTAACAAAAAATTGTCGTAACTGTTCACGGTATTTTTTTATATTTTTGAATTTATTTGTAACTATTCAGTAGTATATTTTGTTTATTATTTAATTTTGGGTTAATAACTTGTCTTCGTCCCGATAGGGACGTTATTTTCATAACCGCAGGTCTCTGACCTGCGGTTAAATGTCCACAAATAACTCTGCCTCGATAGGGGCAGGACATTTTAAACTATTCGCACTTGAATTTGCGTTTACCTTCGCCTGCCTACTATCGGACGGCAGGCTTTTACGCTTTTAACTTAATGAAATTCGAGTACGATCCGTATCGTTAAATAATGTCAATAAAGTCCTGCCCTTTCAGGGCAGCAAGTATGGGCGGATTTTTACCGCAGGTCGCAGACCTGCGGTTATAACGATCACTATTAATGGTACCGTCCCTATCGGGACGAAGATAATTCAACAACAACAATATTAAATAATAAAAAAATACCGTGAACGGTTACAAATTGTCAAAAGGAACGCGGGCGTCCC
>JAISLW010000309.1 GCA_031277105.1 Planctomycetaceae bacterium
ACATGTTGTCCCTAGCGGGACAAATATATTTTTGACATTGCTTTTCTACCAACATGTTGTCCCTAATGGGACAGAAATGAATTTTTAGAGACGCCAAGATGTTAAACCTCGCTCATTAGCGGTTGAGTACAACCGCTTGCAGGCGAGACGCCCGCGATCCTTCAAATGAATTTTTAGAAAACCCAAATTTTATTTTAATTTTCGAGACTTCAGATTGTTAGAATTTGCGTCTTTTTTTCAGAGATAATTTATTTTACTCTACCCCCTGTTGACGGAATTTTAAAATAGGGTTTAATATTGCACCAATGTTTGTGGCGATGAACTTTTTTGTTTATCAATCACACATTTTTGTGGATTAAATTGCGGCTTATGATTAAATCTCTTTTAACAACTACCTAAAAAAGATTGTTGTTAAAATTGCGGTTTTTTCGTATTTCATGAATTTTTTTGGAAATTAATTTTTTTCCATAAAAAATAACATTTATAATTTGACGCAATTTTAATTAAAACAGATTACGAAACTTCTCAACTAGAAAGGAGAAAATTTGAAATGAAAAAATCACCCGAACTTGCAAAAAATGTTAAAATAGGCAAGGGGGGGGGGGGTACGTAATTGCAAAAACCGCTTTTACGCCTTCACTTTTGTAGAATTAGTTGTTGTAATTGCCGTTTTCGGCACGCTTGTTGCGTTGATTTTTCCGGCAATTCAATCTGCTAGACTTAATACTCAAAAAACAAGTTGCTCCGATAAAATTCGCAAACTCGGTCTAGCAACACAAAATTATAACGAGACATTCAATTCATTGCCTTGCCATAATTTTGGCTCGGCAAAACGCGAGCGTCCAGAAACGGAATTAACGACTTTATCATCGCGATTTGCATTTTCTGCTTTTGTTTTGTTGTTGCCGTATATTGACGAGGTAGCGTTATCTAAAGCGATAGCCGACGACGAGGCGATCTCCGGCAAACCCGATAGCGAATATCTGACTCATACCCGTCGCGGCGCTTGGACTGTAGTAGTCAATGGTTTAATTTGCCCGTCTGAAAGAGTTGATGGCAAAGACCTTTTCTACAACAAAGCCGCCGGATCAACAAATTATCTAGTTTCAAGCGGCGATATTCCGTTCAATTGGAGACGCGAAGCAAAAAATCCGTACTCTGATATTGGCGTAGGACGCGGCGCTTTCAAGATGAAAAAATGGCTTAACATTACCGATATTACCGACGGCGTTAGTAATACGGTTATGTTTAGCGAGCGTTGTCTTGGACGGCGTAATTCAGATATAGTTAAAGAAACATATTATGCGATGTGTTGGCGGGCTGGTTCAACAGAACCTGACCCCACCGCCGACGGCAAAAAACCGCTTAACTTCTCAGCCGTTTACGACAACATCATAGGCGTCAGATACGTTAAACGCTCAATCAAAATGGGTAACGCCTTCAACCAATCGCCCGCAATAAATAATCAAGGCGGAAAACTCTGGCATAAATCCGACCCGTTATCTACGTCCTTCTCGACAATATTCCCGCCTAATGGTCCTAGTTGCTCGTCGAATTATCATTTTGCAATGGCGCCGACGAGTTACCATACCGGCGGCGTCAATACTTGTTTTGCCGATGGATCGGTTCATTTTATTTCAAATCGAATAAATACCGGCGACCTTTCATTACCGCCTGTTAAAAAAGGACAATCGCCTTACGGCGTTTGGGGATCGTTAGGCTCTGCCTGCGGCGAAGAGAATACAAAAATCATCTTTTGATCTTGCTCAATGTACAACCTAACAATCACAAATTGTTAGTTACCGGAAAAGTAATTTTAAAATATTTTCTGTAACGTTAATTGTCGCTTGAAAATTTTTTTAATTACTAATTTTTCAATAGAACTAGTTGTACTTGATAAAGCATAGATCAAAAAACGTAGAAACAAATTTTCCAATTATGCCTACGTCAATCCGCTTAAATTCAAGTATGAGTAGTTTCAAAATTTAACTTCAAAACGTCCGAAAGGAGAAAAATGTTAATTTTTAAAACTAAATCAGTAGTTGATGATCCTACTGAAAATAAGGATAGCCTCAAATTAGTAAATGGATTTACGCTTGTAGAACTGTTAGTAGTAACGGCAATTATGGCGTTGCTGATAGCGTTGCTTTTGCCTGCTGTTCAAGCCGCGCGTGAAGCGGCAAGACGAATGGTTTGCAGCAGTAACCTAAAACAACTAGGCGTCGCAGTTCACAACTTCCACGATGCAAACGGCGAATTACCCGCTCACGATTATGGCACGTCTGTAGGAACAGGCGGTACTAGCGGGCATGGGCATTCTGTTTTTTATGCGGTTGCTCCGTTTATGGAGATGGAAGCGGTAGTTGAACAGGGCAGCGCCGGACTTGTTGATTTTCAACCTGCGGCGTTACTTTGTCCTTCTGGATATTATTCAGACCCGCCGATTCATGCTTCGTGGCATGCAGGCTCGACGAATTATATTGTGTCTTCCGGCGATATTGTTACGTATTGGAAAGCGACTTCGCAAGCGGATTACGATAATTATATGCAATGGCGCGGTCCTATTTCGGCAAAATCGCGTAGAAGCAAACTTGAAACTATCGGCGACGGCACAACTAATACCGTAATATTTACAGAACGTGTTATTGGACGCAATTCAAGTTTCGGCGGAGGAAAATCTTTGAGGATGATTGATTGTTATATCAGTATGGCTTGGCCGTCTGCTTTTGGCGCTCTTATAAATCCAAGAGAAGATTCGACCAAACAAATTTTGCCAAATGTATGTTGGGGATTTGTTGGAGTAGGCGGCGATTATATTCAACCGATGCCGACGGGTTCGGGACTTGCGATCAATGACTATCGCGGGACGTGTTGGTATCAAGGATCATGGTTAACCGTTTTCAATACGATAATGCCGCCGAATTCACCGGCTTGCGCTTCGTTTTATCATTTTATGTGTCCGCCGTCAAGCAATCATAGCGGCGGCGCTAATGTTAGTTTTACCGACGGTTCGGTGCATTTTATTTCGGAAACGATTAATTCGGGCGATACGAATCGCGCTGCGGTTTTATCGGGTTCGTCGCCTTATGGCGTGTGGGGTTCGTTGGGTACGGCTAACGGTGAAGAATCTGTAAGCATACCTTAATACATTCATAAGGAGATTAAATTGATATGCGAAATAAAAAAAATGTAATATCAGCCGTTAATACGTTGACGTTTTTTTTGAGTTTGGTTTGTTTGTGTTGTTTTATTTTTTCTGCCGTTGGTTGTAGATTTGTTAAGGTTCGCGGGCTTGTACCGGCGGAGGGAATTGTGTTGTATGAAGACGTGCCGTTGGCTTGGGCAATTATTTCATTTGCGCCGGAAAATATTGATAACAATACAAGAATCGCAACCGCCCAAACAGACGGAAAAGGTCGATTTACACTAACTACACTCGGAGATAACGGTATTTTACCAGGCAATTACAAAATTTCTGTAACGAAATATTTACAGAACGAAGGTAAAGATACTGTTACCGAATGGAAAAACAAACGGAGGTATCCCGATTTTAAAGAACAACGACCTGACGAAAACGTCTTTAACGTCGTTTTGGCAATACCTGAAAAATTCACAACAACAAAAAATTCAGGATTGACATTTACTATCGAAGCAAAAGGAAATCGCAATATTACGATTGAATTGAAATAAATTGAATATACGGATCGCACTTGAATTTTCAGCGCAATGTAAAAACGCAAAAGCCTGCTTTCAGATAAACTGTCAAGCGGCGAATATAAAATTTTAAGAGCGATCCGTTTAATTGTGTTAAATTTTTTGTAGTTATTCAGTCAAATTGTGCGGTTGAATAATTAACGTTACAAAAAATCAAATTAAGTATAAAAAATTAGGAGTATAAATTATGTCGATTAAAATTAGCGACGCCGGAAGGCGTTTATTTTACGGATTTACGTTGGTTGAACTTCTTGTTGTAATAGCCATTATTGGCGTATTGATAGCGTTGTTACTTCCTGCGGTGCAGGCGGCGCGTGAAACGGCAAGAAGAATGAGTTGTTCAAATAATCTGCATCAAATTGCTATTGCCGTTCATAACTATCACGATCAATATCGCAAAAATTTACCTGCGGGCGGTTTTGCGATACGTTCAAACGACGGAGCAAGAAGGCGTATCTCGGGATTTGTTTCGTTGCTTGCATCGATGGAAATGACGCCCTTGTATGAAAAGATTGCTTCGGGCGGTTTCATTTGTCAATTCAATTCCGACGTTCAATCTGGCGCCGATGCGGCTGGAATTGATACAGTTACGTACATGACAAATTCTATGTCCGGTTTACTTTGCCCGTCTGATAATGACGGAAAAAGAAAAGGCAATAATGAGCAGGCGAGAACGAATTATCGTTTCAGTTATGGCGATTATCCGGTACATTTTAACGTTTTGACGGCGGCGGCGCCAGCGGCGGCAATGCCAAATTATGGCAGTAGCGCATCAACTATATGTTGTGTTGATCGCGGCGCTTTTGCACCGCATCAGTGGAACGGTTCGCAAGGAATAACCGATGGGCTTTCTAATACAATTTTAATGAGCGAGCGTTGTATTGCAGGTCAGAATAATCGTCGTGCAGGCGTTGGTATTATTGCGTCGGGGAGCGGCGTTCCGGCGGCGTTTGCCAATACTGTTCCGGCAGCCGTTACATCGGGTACGGCGGTTAAGACTTGTTATGATTTGAAGAGCGGCGTAAATATTGCGGCGTCTGTTTCTGATGCGAATATTGTAAATTGGTCTGGACGCAGATGGTCGGATGGCGCTATTGCTTTTACTGGTATTACGACAATTTTACCGCCTAATGCAACATCGGGACTGGCGAGTAATGTCGAATACAGCGGCGGATTTATTAGTCCGTCGAGTTATCATTCAGGCGGAGTTCAGACAAGTATGGCTGATGGTTCGGTCAGGTTTATTTCTGATGGAATCAATTATACAAACGTCTATGGCGCTTCTGTTACGAATGCGGGTTACAATACTTTTATGGAATTTGGCAAATCGTATCATGGAGTATGGGGCGCATTAGGCACTCGCGCCGGAGGCGAATCCGTAACAGAACCATAAAATAATTGTAACCGTTCACGGGAATTTGTTTAGTAAATTACGTTTTGGCGGCTTTTGATGGACAAATGGGACAGGAGGTACAAGTGAGACAATTTTTGTAACAATAAATATTTGTCATATTTGTCCCGCTAGGGACAGAATGTTGGTAGAAAAAAATGATACGCATTTTTAGCGTCCCGTTAAGGACGCAATAAAGGTTAAGGTTGTATTGACATGTTGTCCCTAGCGGGACAAATATATTTTTGACCTTGCTTTTCTACCAACATGTTGTCCCTAATGGGACAGAAATGAATTTTTAGAGAACGCCCATTTATTGAATTTCAAGTACGAGCAGCATATTTAGAACACGGTAACGAGTCTGTTATAGTTTTGTTTTTTTTCTAAATTTATGGCGCTGTCGATTTTTGGTCTTGCGTTTCGTTGTTCGATGTTTCTTATTTTATCGAGTCGTAATTGGTGTCGTCCTCCGTTAAAAGAAGTATTCAACCATTTATCGACAATCGCCAATGTTGACCGTTCTCCTAGCATGTCGCCGGACAAGCATAATACATTTGCATCGTTATGCGCACGACTTAACTCTGCCGCAACTTCGTTATGGCACGGCGCCGCACGGACGCCGCTATACTTGTTAGCAACAACACACATACCTATACCAGTGCCGCAAATCAATATCCCGTAATCAGCACGTTGAGCGCTAACTTCACGCGCAACAATACCCGCGACGTCAGGATAATCAACCGAAATCGCCATCAACTCATCATTAGCACAAACCAACATATAATTCACTCTGGAACGCAAATAATTTGCTATCAAATCAAACGCTTCCTTACCGCGATGATCACAACCAAGAATTACCTTTGTACGCATAGGATTACCTCCGTTAATCATTTACTTTACTCCTAACCGCCAGCACAATTTTTTCAAAATCGCAAATCTGTTGTAACACGAATGACAACATTGTAACGGCATCGGAATTTATTACAATACCAGTTTTGCCAATAATGCAAAAATTTTTGACAATTTTTGACAATTTATTACAAAAAGAAACGACAATTTATCCACTAAATCTATATTTAATATGAAATTAAATTAAAAGAATTAGGAACAAACTAAAAATTACAAAAAAAACAATTTTCCTAAACCGAATAAAATACTTCCAAATATACGTAAAAAAATTGCCGCAACGCTTTAGAACGCATTCAATGCAAAGCGTATGCCAAATAATTATTTTTTTTGGTGTTTTGGAAAAATAGAACTCGGTTGAGTTTTTTAATTGAAATTGACGTTGCTTGCTAAATTGTAGATTCAGTCGTCAAGTTTCAACTTATACTGCTCGTACTTGAATTTCAGCGATTTAAAGCCTTGCCGTCCGAAATCTAGGCTGGCGATGGTAAATCGCAAACTAAAGTGAGAACAGTTTAAAGTCTAGTCAATTAAAACCATTTAGAGTTTTTTATGCGGTTCTTACTTGAATTTACTTTTACCGTCGTCTGTCTATTTATTTGACGGCGATTTTTGATACTTTTGCATCAATAAAATTCAAGCATTATACGCATATTAAATTTTTGTTCCTCTTTTACCGCCGTTTATACGGATATTTATTCCGTCAAAAAATTCGGCGGCGTCGCTTGCGAGAAACATAACGCTATCGGCGATTTCGTGCGTCTGACCCCAACGTTCCATTAGGGTATCTTTTTTGACGCGTTTTGTGAAATCTTCGTTTGCTTTTTCACCCCATCTAGTTTTAATCCAGCCCAGCGAGATTGACCTGATACGCACAACCGGCGAAACCGTTTCCGCAAGCGAGCGAGCAAAACCTTGAATTGCGCCTTTAGCGGCGCCGTAAAGTTGTGCCGTATCGCCATGCCAGCCGTACTCAACTCCATCCCAACCGAAAAAAAAGATGATTCCTCTACCATGCTGTAACATCAAATCACAAATCCGACGTGATAGCCGAATTGTAGCAAACACATCAAGAGCGAAAATAGAATCTAAACGCTTCTCAAAAGAAAGAGACGACAAATCCGTATCCATAAGATTTACGCCAACAGCATTTACAAGAATATCAATACGCGAAAATTTACCGGTTACGTCCGAAATAAATTTTTCAAGGTCATTTTGGCAATGAAAATCCGCAACAAAAATCTCAGCCTTGCCGCCAGATTTTGTAATTGCAGCCGCCAACTTCCGAACCGGTTCTACATTTTTGTTGCAATGCAGTAATAATGTAGCGCCGGATTGGGCAAAACATTTCGCAACCGCTAATCCAATACCGCCAGAAGCGCCCGTAACAAGAACAATTTTATCGTCAAATCTATACATAAAATTATAGTAACCGTTCACGGAAATTTTTTTAGCAAATTACGTATTGGCAATTTTTTTAGGGAAAGGAGGAACAAGTGAGACAATAAGGACAATTTTTCGTTACAAAAAATCGTTTGCAGGATCGCAGGCGGAACGCCGCATTCCAGGATCGCGGGCGTCTCGCCTGCATGCGATTGTACTCAACCGCAATGATCGACGTTTATATCTCAAGCGTCTTTTTGTTTGGCTTGCATTAAATTGCATTCGAGACGGCTGCGTTTCTTTTCAATTTTTTGTAACGAAAAATCGTCCATATTATCTCTCAAAAAAAATCGTCAATACGTATTTTGTTAAACAGATTTTCGTGAACGGTTATTAAATTCAAAACATAAAAAAGTGTTGTGATCTGTTGTAGTGGAGATTTACAATTCGTTTAGTAATTTTTGTGCGTCGCGTCGTTTTGCGAAGGGGGTTTGGTTTTGTAGGGCTTTTTCTAGTAGTTGTTTTGCTTGGTTTTTATTTCCGGTTTGTTTTTCGAGTTGTGCGAGGTAGTATGCGGTTGCCGGAGTGATTGAGCCGTTTGATGTGTTGATGGATTGTTGTAATGCTTGTTTTGCGGCGTCGATTTGTTTTGTGTTTAGTAGTATCCATCCGAGCGTACTCCAATATTCGGAGTTTTGTTGATTTTTGTTTACGTTATCGTTTGCGTATTCTAGGGCGCGTTTTAATTTTTTTGGATCGTTTTGTTCGCACAATGCTAGCGCTAGACCGTTTTTTGCTTGGTGGTCGGATGGCGCTAGTATTATTAGGTCTTGGAATAATTTTTCTGCGGTTGTGAAATCGTTTAGGTATAGCGCTATTGTCGCTTTGATTTTTGTTGCCGCTTCAAATTCGGGGAAGTTGGCGGCAAGTTTATCGGCGAGTATTTTTGCTTCTTCGGGTTTATTTTCGTCGAGTCGGGATTGTATTGAGAGTAGGATTACTTCTTTTGAATTTGGGTATTTTTCGAGGGCGTCGTTGAGTAATTTTTTTGATTTTTCGTTATTTCCGCGTGTTGCGTAAAGTCTTGACAGCATTGCTTCGGCGGGGAGTCCTTGTTCAGTGTTTTGTTTTGTTTTTTTGGTTTTAATTTTGTCGGCTAATTGGAATATTTTTTCGGCTTCGGCTTCTTTATTTTGTTGGAATAGGGCGATGCCTTTTTGTCTTAATAATATTGCGGATTCGCCGTCGTGTTTAATACGTTTGGTTGCTAGTTCTTCGTAATCTTTCCATCTTCCGCGTACTTCGGCGAGTAGGGATTGCGAGCGTAATAAGGAACTGGTCATAGATTTTTTTCGTGTTGTGTTGACGGAGTATTTTGTCAATTTGGATTCGGCTTCGAGTAGGAGTAATTCGGCGGCGGTTAATTCTTGTTGTTGCAATGCTACGTCGGCGAGTAGGATGTATGCTTCGGGATCGTTTGGCGTTTCATTGGTTGTCATTTCGAGGATCGGTTTGATATTATTTCCGTTTTTAGACTGGATAAAAAATTGTAGTAGAAATATTCCAGGCGGCGGTAATTCGGGGTATTGTTTGTAGAGGTCGGCAAAGATATTTTTTGCGCCGGCAATATCGGACTTATCAAAAGCGTCGGAGGCTTTTTTGTATTCATCTGCAAATGACGGTATTTTTTTGACGTAATCGTCTATCTGCGATTCAGCGCCGGACTCTTCGACGGGATCATCGACTTGGGAATCGTCCGGCTGCGGCTTATAACTATTGCAAGATGAGAAAATACACAAAATTAAAATAAAACAAAATAAACGAACAATCTTATTAAATCGACAATAACACAATTTAACGCAATTATTATCTTGACAAAACACAAATGAATTTAGCGCAACAAAAAAACGCAACATTCCAAAACAACAAAAATAAATCAAATTAAAAAATAGTTTCATTTTTTTAATATAAAAAAATAATGTTTAAAATATCTGCTCGTACTTGAAATCTATCAATATATACAGATCGTACTTGAATTTCATCGATTTAAAAGCGTCAAAGCCTGCCGTCCGAAAATTAGGCAGGCGAAGGTAAACAAAAACTCAAGTGCGAACAGTTTAAAAGCGCGCCGCATGAAAACCATGCAGGCGGTGGTAAATGGAAATTCAATTAAGAACAATTTAATAAACAAAAAATACTACAGAATAGTTACAAAAATTGTCTCTCATGTTCCTCCATATCCCAATGTCCCACAAAATCACGATACGACAAACGACAATTTGCTAAACGATTTCCGTGAACAGTTACAAAAAATTGATTGCGTTTCACCCGCAATCAAAAACGGGTAAACATAATAACACAAAAACGTCATTTGACAATAGCGCTTCTAAAAAACACAAATTTATTTTTATTAACCACAGAGTATCTCTAAAATTTCACTTTTTTGCAAAAGGTAGGCGGTGTTTCGCCGCTGTGTTTATTTTTTGGTCCGCAATTGAGTTTATGCTACCAATAAATTTTAGTAATTCATACAGCCTAAAATATGCCTATTTTAGATGTGTGAAATATTAAAGTTTATTGATGTCGTAAACCGTAATGCTGTCCAAAATTAAACACTGGGCGAAACGCCGCCTACATGGTCAAATGAATTT
>JAISLW010000329.1 GCA_031277105.1 Planctomycetaceae bacterium
TTTGCCGTCCAGTAGAACCAGTTGCGGATTTCAAAATAAAATTTATCGCAAAGTTCCTGACGTTGTTTTTCTTCGTTGTAAATTTGTTGTTTAACGACTTCAAAAGCCTTTTTGAGGTCATCGACATCGCATTTAATTAGTTCGGTAAATTCTCCGGTGTCTTGAAATATTTGGTTGTGAAAACCTTTGTCGCGCAAGTATTGATGAATACGTTTATCGATATGCGAGCGGTCGGTAAGAATAGCGTCTTGCCAGACTTTGACTATTTTCGTATTTAACGTATGTCCTTGTTCTTTGATCCGTTTATCAACATTGTTGTTAGTTTCGCCGATTTTGAGATAGCCTTCGTTTTCAGGGATGCCAGGCGTAACGAATGCGTAAAGTTTCATTTTATATTTTGTAAAAAAATTATCGAAATTAAGGGCGTCCACAGATTACACAAATTATATGTGTAATATTTTTTGTAACAAAAAATCGTCATGCGGATCGCAACCGATATGGTTACGTTCCTCAATTTTTGTAACAAAAAAACATTCTCTAAATTCCTATAATTTCTAAACGTCTAATTAAAAAAATTAAATCCTGTCGTCTATACTGCTCGTACTTGAAATTCAGCGATTAAAAAGCGTAAAAGCCTGCCGTCCGATAACTAGGCAGGCGAAGGTAAACGAAAACTCAAGTGCGAACAGTTTAAAACTTTATTCTCTACATTTTGTGAACGCTTCCGTCAATTTAATTTTTTATAATCAGAAGCGGTTGACGCTGGAATTGGTAAAACGATTTGCATTCCGGGTTTTAGGTCGCGTGCAGATTGGAGTTTGTCTGGATTTGATTTAATAATTTCTCTCCATCTTGTTGTATCTTTGAGTTGGTCTTGTGCGATTTTGAATATGGAGTCGTTTTTTTGTACTGTGTATAAGAGTCGGTTTTGGTTTGTTTGAATTGCGGCGTTTGAGTTAAATTGCGTTGACGTTGCTGTTGCTGTTGACGTTGTTATTGCGTTATTTTGCGTTAATAAAGTTGCGTTATTTTTTGTATTATTTTGTTTATTGTAACGATTATTTTTTGCTAATATATTCGCATAATTTGTTTTCAAATAATCAGCCGTTGGTATTTCGATTTGCGTTCCTTCTGCTGGGATCCAAGCGGCGCCGCGATTGCGATTATGAACAGCCAGCGCTCTGTACAATAAACCCGTTCCATAATAATTATCACAAATCGACATGTATGTATCGCCCGCTTTGACCGTGTACATTTCAGCATTTTCGGGCGACCTTGTTATTTCGCGGTCAAGTTGCTCGCGATAAACTTGCGTAACGGCGCCGGAGTGCAAAACATTACCCGCATTTTGCAATTGCACCGCCGCCGGATTAGACGACGGCAAACGGCGATAACTTGGATTACTCTCCGCAATTACCGCCGGCGCATTGTCTTGCAACAACAACAAATCGCCCGAAATAACATCCGCCGCCTCGCCTTCGCCTGTAGTTTTAGACGGCAATAACGCCGTTAATTTTTTCGCATCTTCACCGTCAAAATTAACCGGATACGGCAATAATATTTCATTTGACGCAGAATTAACATCAACAACCCGATTATTCGTTTCATTAAATAATTTTGCGTCGTTGACGTTATTAGTTGCGTTATTAGTTGCGGCGTTTGCATCGGCGTTTGTTACGGCATTTGTTGCAACGTCTGATTTATCGTTACGATTATTGGCGGCGATATTTTCAAAGACCAATACCGGCGATGCGACTGTATCCGTCGATGAACTTGCTGGCAAGTTTGGTAAATTTGACAAGTTGGACGATGCGGTTTTATCTGCTTTATTTTGCGCAACAGAAATTAAAGCGTTTATATTTTCATTCGGTTGCGGCTGCGTTTTCGGTTGCGATTGCGATTGCGGCAGTTCAAGCGGAATGCGCAATCCAGGCTCGCTATTTGACGTTGTATTTGACGCTGTTAATGAATTTGGTTTAACTGAATCCGCAAGTGGAATTGACGGCGTGACTTCATTTGGCGCTACCGTTTGCAATGTTCGCATTGCTGCAATTTCCGGCATATCCGGCAACGTAATATCGCTTTTTGCCGAAACCGGCGGCGTTACTTTTGTAAATCGCGGTTGTATTTTGCTATCGGGAATTATCGCCAATGAATCATTATTTTTTGGAACAGAAATTGATTCCTCCGGCTTGTCCATAAAAGAATACGACTTAATATCCGACTTGCTATCCGACGTAATTTCTGATTTAACAATAGACTCATCCTGTTTCGATTCCAATACATGCTCTTGCGACGGGACGCGCAATGTTGACTCCGCGCCCGATAAAATGTTAGGTTGCGATTCTGTAACCGGCAACGATCCCATCGGCGCAGACGTCAATTCATTCAACTCTGTATCTTTATTCGCAGAATCTTTCGCAGACATATTTTTGCCGCTAACATTTTTATCAACGTCTTGCTTAACGTCGTGATCAAAGTTTTTATCAACATTTTTAGCGTTGTCTTTAGAAATATTTTTAGCAAAATCATTAGAAACGTCTTGCGAATCAAGATTAAGACTTGCAGGCGATTTATCTTGTAATGGCGGCGGATTATTTGTTACAAAAATTGGATCGTTGTGAACGACATTAAGCGGCGCCATTTCGGTATTCTGATTTGCATTCAAAATTTCGCTAGATTTTTCGTTTAATAGCGGCTCTGATTTCGGGTCTGATTTTTCGTTGTTGTGATTTTCGTTTTGTTTATTTATATTAAATTCTGCGTTTTTTTCGCGTGCGATTTTATTTGTATCAAACGTATCAGATTGATTATTATTTTGTGTTTGATTGTCAATTGTGTTTTTATTATTTGTTGCAGACGTTGTCGGCGTTGCAGACGATGTTGACGAATCGGACAAAATATTTGCGAAAGGCGAATTATTTTCGGTTGGCGGCGTTATTGCGGGCGCGTTTGGCGTCGCGTCAAGATTAACGTGCGAAGCGGGTGGCGTATTGGGAAAATCCGCATCGCCGGCGCCGCCGTCAAGCGGCGTTGCAACATTAGACGGCGTTGATATTGCCGCAAAAATATCTATCGTATCATTCGGATTGTTTGCGACCGGCGGCGTTACGGGCGGAATTTCTGTCGGGAAAATACTTGAAGCGGCTAGCGGATTAGGCGGGTTTGCGTTTGTGTTTGCGTCTTTTGTGATGTCGTTTATTTTTTCGTTGTTTGTTTCGGTTTCGGTCAAATTTTGGTTGTTGTTATTTGTCGGATTTACTTTATTGTTTGCGATAGCCGGATTGGGCAAATCGATAGATGGCGCTGTTTTGCGAGTTGCGTTATTATTTGCGTAATCTGTATTTTCTGTTTTGTTTGTCGTCAAATTTGTATTTGTTGCGGCGTTGGTCAAAGAGTCATTTTCGGCGATTTTGGCGTTGTTTTCGTTTGAATTTTTTGCCGGATTGGATAAATTATCATGCGGCGTATTGGTATCGTTTTTGTCTGTTGGATTTATTGGGTTGTTAATTGCGATTGCGTCTGACGACTTGGCGTTAAAGATCGATTTGAATCCGATATAACCCGCAATAAGCAACAACGCGCACACGGCAAGCGCCGCCGCTTTTATCAAAACGTCTTGCCATGAAAAACCTTCATAAATATCATTATCATCGCCGTATAAATCGACTGCCGGAGATGGAGATATTTCTGAAATATCGGGCTGATTTTTTGTAACGATATTTGTTGCGTTTTCGGTTATTGTTTTATTTGTTGTTTGCGTTGTTTGCGTTTCGGATTTAGGTTGTTCGTTAATTTGCGTTTGTTTTTTATTTTGGTTTTTAATTTTATTATTATCGTTGTCAATTTTATCAACATTATCCGTATTGCCGTTTTCACTAGTCTCCTTAAAATCATCGTTGATTTTCAACACCATATACGACGGCAACGTCTTCAGGAGTTGTAATAATTTTTTTACGCCGCCGGACAATTTAGTAATTAATAACAATATCGATTGCGGACGATTATAAATTTGCGATTTAATTTTTGTAACGAAATTGATAAATTTTTGCGTCAAGTTAAATTTTGCGTTTGTTTCGTTTTGACCGTTATTAGTCGCAACGGCGATATTATTTATCAAGTCTGCTAATTCATCGCCGGAATCGTTATTATTGTTTGAGTTGTTGTTTGATTTGTCGGTATTTATTGCGGGCGTTGTTGCGGCAGATTTTCGGCGAGCGTCAACCTCGTCGCGCGAAGGCAACGGCAACGGCAACGGCTTCGTAACGGAAGTTTTATTAAGTTCGGATTCCGTTAAAGACGAGTCCGAAGATTGGTTTGAATTGGGATAATTTTTATTTGACATAATTTTTTAAATTATTGAAAACGCTAGTTCATAAAATTTACGTTTTTGTAACCGTTCACGGAATTTTTTAGCAAATTACGTATTGGCGATTTTTTAGGGACGTCAGGGACAAGTGGGACAATAGGGATAATTTTTTTTAACAAAAAACTGTTCTCTAAATTTCTAAAAAACTAATCACGAATCCCTAACCTTTAAAATTTATCGCTTAAATTTTTGTGAACAGTTGCACGTTTTTTATACTGATCGTACTTGAAATTCATCGATGTAAGAGCGTCAAAATTTGCGTCTGATAATACAGGCGGCGTTAAAGGCAAATTCATGTGCGAGCAGTTTAAAATAATTCGGCGCAACGTAATTTTGCGCTTCTTGAACGCGGGTTTTGTTCTAATTCTGATTGTGATGATATGATTGGTTTTTTTGTGATGATATTCCAATTTGGATTATTTTTGAAGCTATTTTTTACGATTCTGTCTTCTAGCGAGTGGAAGCTTATTACAATAATTTTTCCGTTTTGTTTTAGTAATTTCGGCGCTAAATTAAGTATAGTTTTTAGCGATTCTAATTCTTTGTTTACAGCGATGCGCAGGGCTTGAAATGTTTTTGTAGCGGGGTCGATTATAATAGATCGCGAGTTGTATGATTTAACTTTCGGCGTCCTTCTTTTGGGCGTGCAATTCCTTATGATTTCAGCGAGTTCGGCGGCAGTTTCAATATTTTTAATTTTTCTTTTTGCGACGATTTCACGAGCGATTTTACGGGCGAATTTTTCTTCTCCGTATTGAAAAATCATACATGCAATATCTTCTTCTTTGAGTCTATTTATGAGCAAGTGTGCAGGTTCGCCTTCGGTTATATCGAATCGTAGATCAAGTTTGCCGTTTGAGTTGAAGCTGAATCCTCTTTCGTCATCGTTTAGTTGGTCGCTTGACAATCCGAGATCGAGCAAAATACCATCGACTTTGTCAATACCAAGCATTTTTAACGCTTCCGGCGCGTATGTATAATTTGCGTGAACAAACCGGATCGAGCCTTCCGCATGCGAGAGCGAATTTGAATTATTGTTACAAAAAATCTTTTTTAATCGCGATTCCGCGCGGTTTATTGCGGCGGCGTCGCTATCGACGCCGATGATAGTTCCTTTAGTTTGAATTTTTTTGTATATAGCCTCCGTATGCCCGCCGCCGCCAAGCGTGCCGTCAACATAAATCCCGCCCTCGACCGGATTAAGCAATCCAATAACTTCATCGACCATTATCGGAACATGAACCGTCTCTTTGGAAAAATATTCAATATCCATCTATCCACTATTTACAAAAAATAACAATTCATGGAGAAATTAAGGTTAAGATTTAAGAAACAAATGTTAATTTTTTTTTGTAACAAAAATCATCCATTCCCTAAAATTTCTGATAACGTATTTGTTAAACTAATTTTCCATAAACGATTACTAAAAAATTTACGCTAAATAAAAAACGCTTTAACGAATAATAACAATTTTCCAATTTTAATAAAAGAGCAATTTTAAACTGTTCGTAATTGAATTTTGTTTATTGCCGCCGCTTGGTTGTTTATTAGGAAATTGTTTATTAGGAAGTATAGTTTTTTTGACGGGTGATTGACAATAAGCAATTTTAAATTCACAATTTCAAATCTCAAACGAATAAAACTTGAATTTCAACATGCCAAAATTGGAAATCCAACCTGCCAATAAATAGACGACAATAAACGAAAATTCAAACGCGAACAGATTAAAATAAACAACCACAACAAACTAATAACAATTAAATCTCATGGTCAAAAAATCACCCGCCCAAAAAACTATAGCCAAAAAAGCGCCCATTAAAAAATCATCTGTCAAAAAACCAACTAAACAGCAAGCGCCTAAATTATTGCCTTATGGCAATGCTGATTTTAGGCGGCTTCGGACTCAAAATTGTATTTATGTTGACAAGACTCGTTTTATTGAGTTGTTAGAAAGCGAAAGCAATAACAACAGCAAGATATTTATTCGTCCGCGTCGTTTTGGTAAGAGTTTATTTCTTTCAACGTTGTCGTATTATTACGATATAAATTACAAGAATGAATTTGACTTATTATTTGGCGATTTGTATATTGGTCAACATCCTACGCAACGGCGAAATAGTTACGCCGTGATGGGATTTAACTTTTCCGGCATCGACACGTCGAGCGCCGATGATGTTAAAACTTCTTTTTTCAATAATATACGTAATACGATTTGCAGATTTCTTGACAAGCATGAAAATATTTTTCCCGATGCTGCTAATGTTTGTAATCAAATTAACAATCTGGATTATCCGGCATTGGAGGCTTTAGACTGGGTTTTTAGAATTGCAGACAAAGCCGGTATAAAAATATTTGTGATAATAGACGAGTATGATCATTTTGCGAATGATTTAATTGCGAAGGATTCTATAAGCGGCGATGAATTGTATAAAACTATAGTCGCCGTCAATGGATTTGTTCGCGATTT
>JAISLW010000409.1 GCA_031277105.1 Planctomycetaceae bacterium
CGCAATTAAATCATTCGCAAAATGATCATACTCGTCTATTATCACAAATATCTTTATACCAGCCTCGTCTGCAATTCTAAAAGCCCAATCCAAAGCCTCCAATGCCGGATAATTCAGATCGTTGATTTGATTTCTAGCGTCAATAGCATCAGGAAAAATATTTTTATATTTGCCGAGAAATCTGCAAAGCGTATTACGTATATTATTGAAAAAAGAAGTTTTAACATCATCGGCGCTTGACGTGTTGATGCCGGAAAAATTAAATCCCATCACGGCGTAACTATTGCGCCGTTGCGTCGGATGTTGACCAATATACAAATCGCCAAATAATAAGTCAAATTCATCCTTGTAATTTATATCGTAATAATACGACAACGTTGAAAGAAATAAACTCTTACCAAAACGACGAGGACGAATAAAAATCTTGCTGTTGTTATTGCTTTCGCTTTCTAACAACTCAATAAAACGAGTCTTGTCAACATAAATACAATTTTGAGTCCGAAGCCGCTTAAAATCAGCATTGCCGTAAGGCAATAATTTAGGCGTTTGTTGTTTAGTTGGTTTTTTGACAGATGATTTTTTAGCGGGCGCTTTTTTGGTTATAGTTTTTTTGGCGGGTGATTTTTTGACCATGAGATTTAATTGTTGTTATTTTGTTGTGATTGTTTATTTTAAGTTGAAGGGAATATTGTTTTAGCAAGTTTGCCGTTACATGAATTGAATACCGATTTTATTGTATATTATGTTTTTTGAATAGATTTTTTCAGTTGGTCGTTCATCCATTGTATGTAGTCGTCGTTTGCGGCAATTATCGGCAACGCAATTATCTGCGGGCAAACATACGGATGCAAACCGCGAACAAAATCAATAATCTCGTCAAAAAACACTAAACGCGTCTTTGCTAAAAGTAAAATTTCATCGTTATTTTCTACTTCGTCATTCCAAATATACTCGCTACGAATTTTGCCCACAATCTGCACACACGCCGCCAGCCGCCGCTCAACCAATAACTTCGCAACATTTTTAGCAGACTCCATTGTCGGAAATGTAATTTGAACTTGAATAAACTCCATCGCACAAATCTCCTCCATTTTAATTGTTCGCTCTTAAATTTTCGGTAACCGCCTTTATTTAAGATAAATTTTAAATAACCCTACAAATTTAAACAAAATAGTCGAATTTAATTTTTGGGAATTGTAACGGTTTAAAAGTATAAATCAACAAAAGGCAACAGAACAGTTTTAGAAACGTCATTTTTTTGTTGTCTCCCCCCGTATTGTCATGTTTTAGTTTTTCAGATATACTTTTTGCCTTTTATGTTATTTATGGAGTAAGCGTCTATTTTTAAACTGTTCACACTTTAATTTGCGTTTATATTCGTCCGCCTAACTTTCGGACGGCAGGTTTTGACGCTTTTAAACTGTTCGCACTTGAGTTTGCGTTTACCGTCGCCTGCCTAGCTATCGGACGGCAGGCTTTTACGCTTTTCAATCGCTGAATTTCAAGTACGAGCAGTATACATCAATAAATTTCAATCGCGATCAAGTATAAATCGCTGAATTTCAAGTACGATTAGTATAATTATGGTTCGACAACGCATAAGAATACGTTTTAGCAAATTGGGAAACCTCAAATATATTGGGCATAAAGATTTGCTTCGTGCGTTTGTTTCGCTTTTTCGGCGGGCGCGGTTGCCTTTTGCAATGAGCGGCGGTTATCATCCTAAAATTAAGATGAGTTTCCCTTCCGCATTGGCGCTAGGGATAGAAGGTTTTGACGAAGTTCTTGAATTAGAGTTGAAAGAACCGGTCAATTCTTCCGTTTTACTTGCCGACCTGAATCGACAGTCAATAGAAGGCTTAAATTTTCTTTCGGCAAAAATATTAAACGAAACAGAACGGAAAGCAAAATTGATTTCGTCAGTTTATGAAATGATTGTACCTGATCAGTTTTGTTCCGAAACCGTAAATCGAATTAAAGATTTTTTGTTACAAAAATCAGTTGTAGTAAAAAAATTGAACAATAAAAATAACGCCAAAGAAGTCGATGTTCGCAACGATATTAACGACTTAAAATTCCAAACAGAAACCGGAATATTGCAAGCGGAAATAATTAGCCGCAACGGACCTGAAACAGGAATTAAAGAACTGCTTTTTGTACTTAACCTCGACAAAGAATATTTTCAAACCATATTCCCAAAACGAATCAAATGCGTACTGGACGGAGAATAACCAGACAGAAAATAAAAAAGAATAATTTACGAATTATACTATTCACTCTTTACAATGCGTTTTTTAATTTGATTTTTTGTAACGATAATTGATCAAAAATTCGCTACTCAATAGTTGCGCGTATTTTTTAACAACCGCAATTTAAAGTGCGAGTAGTATAATGTTTGAATTTTAAGTATGTTTAAAAATTTTGGCTAATTAGCGGCGACTTGAGAGCGAGTTGATATTAAGGCTGTTAGCCAAGTGTGTTGTTTTTTTGGCAGTTTGACAATGTAACGATCAAGTAACGATCAAATTTTTGGGGGATAAATTTTGAGAGATTGCCGGAGAGTGTATTTGCTTAAATTTTATGTTGCACGCTTATTTAGCCGTGTTTAACCAGAGGCAAAAATGAAACAAGAGATGTTAATCAATGTCCGTCAACCGGAAGAATGCCGGATTGCGGTAATAGAAAATTCTCAACTTGAAGAACTTTATGTTGAGCGTACGACGCACGACAACTATGCAGGTAATATTTACAAAGGCGTAGTTGTGAATCTTGAGCCGAGTATTCAAGCGGCGTTTATTGATTTCGGCGTGGGTCGCAATGGTTTTTTGCATATTAGCGATGTTGAGCCGTGTTATTTCCGGCAAGTTCCCGGTTGGGCGGAACGCGAGCAGCGTGAAATCGCTTTACGGGAAGAACGCAATATCAATCCGGCGCCGCGTGTGAATTTTCACGAAGACGGTTACAGCCGTCCGCGATTTAAACCGCCTATTCAAGAAATATTCCGGCGCGGCGACGAAGTTCTGGTGCAAGTTATAAAAGAAGGTCTCGGCAATAAAGGACCGACGCTTTCGACTTATATTAGTATTCCGGGGCGTTATCTGGTGTTAATGCCGTCGTTGGGGCGTGTTGGTATTTCGCGTAAAATTGAGGACGAATTATTACGCCGCAGGTTAAAAGATATGATGCGCGAACTCAAACCGCCGAAAGGTTTAGGTTTTATCGTGCGTACTGCCGGCGCCGACCGGACGCAACGTGAATTGTCGCGGGACTTGGCATATTTGATGCGGCTGTGGAAAGTAATTGTCCGCCGGATAAAAAAGATGCCGGCGCCAATTGATATTTACGAAGAAAGCGACATGATTATTCGAACTATACGCGATATTTTTAGTTCGGATATTGACACGATCTATATTGATGAAGAGATGGCTTTTGAAAGAGCAAAAGAGTTTCTACAATTTGTCATGCCAAAATATACTGATAGACTGCAATTCTACGCAGGTAAAGAACCTATATTTCACAAATTCGGCATGGATAAAGAAATCGCAAAAATAAATCACCGAAGAGTTCCATTACGCGGCGGAGGCTCCCTCGTAATCGATCAAACCGAAGCGCTAGTCGCAATCGACGTAAACAGCGGAAGCTTCAGAACAGACGATAACGCCGAAGAAACAGCATATCAAATGAATTTAATTGCGGCGAAAGAAATAGCGCGACAGATACGTTTACGCGATCTTGGCGGCGTGATTGTTAATGATTTTATCGACATGAAAAAAGACGTTCACCGGCGCGGCGTCGAAAGGACTTTAAGAGACGCAATCAAACGAGATAGAGCAAGAACAAAAATACTAAAAACAAGCCCTTTCGGACTAATCGAAATGACAAGACAACGAGTGCGACCGTCGCTTAAAAGAAGTGTCTATCAAGAATGCCCGTGTTGTCACGGAGGCGGCGTCGTAAAATCGCCCGAAAGTATGGCGCTCGACGTTTTCAGAGGACTCGTTCTAGCGTCGCAACAACCAAATATCGCAAAAATAAAAATAAACCTCGCTGACGACGTCGTTGAATATCTAAACAACAAAAAAAGAATCGAACTGGCAACAATCGAAAAAGAAGGCAACGTAGAAATTTTAATACGCGCACAAGTCGACGTATGGCCAGAACATTTTGAAATGGAATGTTACGATGCGACAAATAAAATCATACCGTTCACATTCGATTAAATTTTAACAAAACGCCGCATACGCGGACAAATGAATTTTTAAACTGTTCGCACTTGAGTTTACATTTATCATCGCCTGCCTAGCTATCGGACGGCAGGCTTTTACGCTTTTTAATCGCTGAATTTCAAGTACGAGCAGTATAAATCGCTGAAATTCAAGTACGATCTGTATAGAAGTCGCCTCAAGTACGATCCAAACGCCCAAATGTACCATTCAACGAATAATTAGGAATTAGATTTTTTGTTTCAATTGTTTTATCGGATCCGTCTCGGTTACTTGCAACCGAGACGGCTGAACTCATTCAACCTAGACGCGGTTGCAATCATTTAATTCCAAATTCGTAATTCCGAATTTCTAATTCCGAATTTCTAATTTTGTTGGACTTCACTTGGCGTGATTTATTGTTAGAATTATGCGTTCTTTTGAATCGCCTTTTTGAAGAGGCTCATTGGGCGGCTGATAATGAAAAACGGACTTTTAAACTATTCGTACTTGAGTTTGCGTTTACCTTCGCCTGCCTAGCTTTCGGACGGCAGGCTTTGACGCTTTTAAATCGCTGAATTTCAAGTACGAGCAGTATATTATCAAGCGGATTAACCATCAACAATAACTTTCGACCATTTAATCAAATGTTATACGTAGTATCTCAATTCTTCAAGGTGTTAGGTTTTGTCCTTCACACGATTCCGATGGGAATATGGTTTGCGGGATTGCCGTTGGCGATTTTGTGTTTGATTTGGAACGGTCGCAATTCGAGTCGTTTTGCCCGCCGTATTTTTTGCCAATTGCCTATTATGCTCGCAATTGGAATCAATTTTGGCATTGTGCCGTTGCTATTTACGCAAACCTTATTTTATAAACCGTTCTATACGGCGACGATTTTAATGGCATGGCATTGGTTTGCGGTTATACCTATTCTTATTGTTGGGTATTATTCGGTTTATCTTGCGGCGTTTAGCGTCGCTGCGAAACCGTCAATACAAAACGCAAAGAAAACCAATAAACGTAACAAAAATTCTTCCGCCTCAAATACGTTTACGATAATATTTGGCGTTATTGCGTCGGCGTGTTTGATTGCGATTGGGATAATGATTGTCAACGGGCAAACGTTGATGGTAAGGCAAGATTTGTGGGCGACGATAATGGAACGGACTGGATTTTACGGAGCAACGACGGGACTGGCAAACAACATGAGCGACCCGTCTGTTTGGATCCGTTTATCAACCGTGTTTGCAATTAGTATGATTACGGCGGCGGTATGGTGTATTTTCGATTCGCATTTTCTGTTACAAAAAATAAACGGCGCAAATAACGCAAACAATACAAACAACATTGATGAAGCGAATAATATTGATGTTGCGTATAGGCGTTGGACGTTATTATTTGCGGGTGTTGTAACGGCGATAGCGTTATTTGGTCTGGCGTTAATTGGTTGTGTGGCGGCGGTATTTAAGATTACCGGTTTTGTTGCGGCGAAAATTTCTGATTTACCTGTAACGGAGTTATCTTTTTTAATTGCGTTGATAGTTTTGTTGGCGATAGTTTTTATTTTGACGTTGGCGATGTGTTTATGTGTTGGTTTGCGGGGTAAGATACTTGTGGCGTTAGTTGTGTTTTCTCATGTTGCGGCGCTTGGATGTTTTGGAATATTGCGTCAACTAGGTCAAAATATGCAACTTCATAAATACGTCGAATCCGCCCAATATTTATCGATTCAATGGGAAGCGTTTATTCCGTTTTTGATAATATTTGTAATTGGCGCTATTGTAGTAGGTTGGATGTTAAGGCAAATTGTTGTAAGTAGGAATATTGAATCTGTTATAAATAAATCGTAGTCATACTGTTCACACTTTAAAATGCGTTTTTTAATCTGAATTTTTGTAACGATAATTGTAATTGGGTATCTCTAAAAATTCATTTTTTTGTAAAAATGAATTTTTAGAGACGCCCAGTTTAACAATCGCCAAAAAATTTTATAAAAAACTCTGATAATTATTTGAGATGGGATTAACGGATCGGGATTATTTTCAAGACGACTATAACTGGAATCAACGCAGAAGACGTCGTAAGGATTCTAATAGCGCTACGATGTCGGTAACGATGCGGGTTGTGATTGTCAATTTATTTTTGTGGTTAGCGAATGGATTATTTTTTTCGGAGTCTAATTTCTTAACTGAGATATTGATGATGCCTGCGGGTGTTCTTTTTGAGCCGTTGTGTTGGTATTCTTTTTTGACGAGTGGTTTTGTTCATTCGCCGTTTACATTTGAGCATATTTTGCTTAATATGATTGGTTTATTGATATTTGGTTATGGCGCTACGATTGCGGTGGGAGCGGGCGGCGCTGGTATATCGCGGGCGGAAAATATTGAATGGCGTTTGGGGCGTAGTGAATATTTTTTGTTTTATATTTTTGCGATAATTTTTTCTAGTGTAGCGCATGCAATTTTTTCGCCGTCGGCGGGTGCGTTGGGCGCTTCGGGCGGCGTGGTTGCGGTAATAGTAATTTTTGCGTTTCTGTATCCAAATAAGACAATTCTAGTTATGTTTCTGGTTCCGATGCCGATGTGGATATTGGGTTTAATGATCGTCGGGATGGATTTTATTGGCGTAATTAAGGAAACGAATTCGGGTATTGGTTATACGGCGCATCTTGGCGGCGCCGCATTTGCCGCTTTGTATTATTTTCTCTTATTCAAAAAAAATCTCGCCATAACCGGATTGCTTCTAAAAATAAAAAATCTCATAAAATTTAAACCAAAATCAAATCTGAAAATATTCAATTCTGATAAAAATAATTACGAACCAAAAAATTATAATAATAAAAACGATTCAGAGTTTGAAAAAAAACTTGATCAAATTTTAGACAGGTACGGAGAAGTTGGCGAAGTCGGTTTAACAAAAGAAGAACGTGAATTTTTGCAAGAAGCGAGTAAAAGATATAGAGACAAAAACGCCCGATAGATAGGCAGATGTTGGAAACAAAAGGTATGAGGGATAGCGATTAGTTTTTTGTTACAAAAAATTTGTCCGAAGAATCGCAGGCGTCTCGCTTGCAAGCGGTTGTACTCAACCGCTAGTGACGGAGTTTTTTATCTCAAGGCAACTTCTAACAACCAGTTTTTTATTTAAGCGCCGAGAACACAGTGTTCACAGAGAAAAAAATTTTGTAAAGTTATTTTATATCCAAAGTCAATTAGAATATTAAATAATATTTCGATTCTAATAAAAAATTTCCTCTGCGTACTCGGTGGTTAATAAAAATAAATTTGTGGTTTTTAGAAGTTACCTCAACTGTTTTGTTGTTTGTCTTGCGGCAAATTGCAGCCGCGACGGTTGCGATCCTTCTGACGATTTTGGTTACGAAAAATTTCTGTTATTGAAGTTTGTTAATTTTATGGTTCAAGTAATCTGCTGTTATAAGTCATCTTCCAAAATTTGCGCGGGTATATTACAATGTTGTCTTGTCGTCAAGATGATGTTTTTTTGACGGCGTAATTCGGCGTAATTCAAATACGATCCGAAGTCGTAATTCAACAATTCGTTCAAATAATTACGACTAATTGAACAGTTACAAAAAAATTCCTTTCAACTTTTAACAATAATTTTAGGAGAATAAAATTATGAAACGTTCTTTAATTTTAGCGGCGGCTCTTTTGGCGGCATTCCAATTTGGATGCTCTGAAAAACCACAAGAAACGCCATCCGGCAGTAGTTCATTCACTAAAGAAACTTGTACAGTTTGTTCTGAAAACTCTCAATCGGTAAACGGTATTACAACAATTGCGCCAACGCCAGAATCAAAACCAGCGCTAACGCCTGAACTAAATCCCGCGCCAGCGCCTGAATCAAAACCAGCGCCTGCCCCTGAATCAAAACCAGCGCCAGCGCCAGAATCAAAACCAGCGCTAACGCCAGAATCAAAACCAGCGCTAACGCCTGAACTAAATCCCGCGCCAACGCCAGAATCAAAACCAGCGCCAGCGCCTGAATCAAAACCAGCGCCAGCGCCTGAATCAAAACCGGCGCCAGCGCCTGAATCAAAACCGGCGCCTGCGCCTGAATCAAAACCGGCGCCAGCGCCTGAATCAAAACCGGCGCCAGCGCCTGAATCAAAACCAGCGCCAGCGCCTGAATCAAAACCAGCGCCAGCGCCTGAATCAAAACCAGCGCCAGCGCCTGAATCAAAACCAGCGCCAGCGCCTGAATCAAAACCGGCGGCGGAAGTAAAGCCTGCGGTGGCGACAGGGTTGACGGGCGATAAATTTTCATCGGACAAAGACAGCGTGCAACGTGTGATTGAATTGGTTAAGAAATTAGATGGCAAGTATGTATTGTCGGCTTCGGGTGATTTGACGTTAATTAATATTGACGGGGCGGCGTTGACGGTTGAAGGTTTTGATTTGATAGTGAAGCAGACGGAACTTGAGACCTTGCAAGTAGCGAATTTTCGCGGGCTAAATGATGCTGCGTTTACGAAGATAACGGGATTAAAGAAGTTGAAAACGCTTGCGATAACGAATGCGATAATAACGGACGCGTCGGTTGCGTTGATTGCTAAATCGTTTCCGTTGTTGCGTAATCTTGACTTATCGCGTAATGCGTTATTGACGGATGACGCGCTTTCGTCTGTCGGCAAGTTGAAGGAGTTGGAGTCGTTGTTGGTGAATTATTGTACGTTTTCAGAGTTTGGTTTGATGAGTATAGAGAAGATGCCGAAGTTGCGGACGTTGGATATTCGCGGCAATGTCAAGATAGACGGTAGCGGGCTTGGAGTGGTTGCGAAAATATCGTCGTTACGCGCTTTGAAACATAGGTCGGAGATGGTTGATGACAATGCGATTTCGGAGTTAGCGGCGGCAAAAAATTTAGAAATTTTTGATATGCAAGATTTCGCAATTACTGATGCGGCGGGCGAAGAGTTGAAAAAGTTACCGAAGTTATCGCAACTAATAATTTTCAGGTGTTTAAATTTCGGTTCGCAAGGTTTATTAGCCTTGAAGGGGAAGGCGTTGACGAGGTTGACGTTGCGGGATTTACCGTCGTTAGACGATACGGGCATGGAGGCGTTTCGTGAGTTGACGGCGTTGAAACGGTTATATCTGCATGAATTAAATTCTGTTACGGACGTCGGAATGATGAATTTGGTTTATTTGAAAAATCTTGAAACGCTGGATATCTGGAGTATGTCGGAAATAACTGATAAATCAATTGAGTCTATTGCAAAATTGCAAAACCTAAAAAATATATCAATACGCTCGACAAAAATCACAGATAAATCAATCGACTTGTTATTATCTTTACCAAAATTACAAGAACTAACATTAAAAGATAACGCATCAATAACAAAAGAAGCAAAAACAAAATTAAAAGAAGCAAAAAAAATCAAAACGCTAATATTAAATTAAAACAGATTTTCCATTTTATACTGTCCGCGATTGAAATTCGGCGATTCAAAAGCGTCAAAGACGACTTCTAAACTGTTCGCAATTGAGTTTGCGTTTACCTTTGCCTGCCTAGCTATCGGGCGACAGGCGAAGGTAAACGTAACTTTAAGTGTGAACAGTTTAAAAAATTTTTAACAGGGTTTAATAATATGTCAGAAATTTATGCGCCTAATTATGTGATAGATTTGCATTCTCATACGAATCGTTCCGATGGTAACGATGATCCGGCGGAGTTTTTGCGTAATGCTTCTAGTGTTGGCATGTCGATAGTGGCGATAACGGATCACGATGTATTTCCGCCGGAGTTTGTGGAAGTTGGCGGCGTTTCGGTTCGGACTTGCGATTATGCGAAATCGCTTGGTTTATCGGTATTGCTTGGCATAGAGGTATCGTGCGATACTAATGTTGATGATGTTCATGTTGTTGGTTTTGGTTGTGATTGGGGTTCTTCTTGTATATCTTGGCTTCCTTCGGATGTTGAGTCGTCGAAGGTTATATCTTATCGTCAAGTAGTTGAGCGGTTGCGGTCGAATGGTTTTGACGTTTCGTGGGCGGAGTTGACGGACGGTGTTGGTCGTAGTGATTCTAGTGTGCAAAAGAAGCATATTTTTGAGTTGTTGGCGGCGAAAGGTTATGCGGAGAATTGGCAGGCGGCAAAAATTATGGTTCGCGACAATCCTGAATACGACGTTAAACGTAGAAAACCTGATCCGGTTGATATTGTACGTGCAATTCACGATGCGGGCGGTATTGCTATTTTGGCGCATCCGTATCTGATTGATGAAACTGTAACGCTTGAAGGTAAACAAGTCGCACGGGACGAATATATCAAACGGTTGATTAACGCAGGACTAGACGGTATTGAAGCGGTTTATACCTACGACAAAACGAGTTACAAAGGCGCACAAAAGCCAAGTGAAATTGCGAAAGAAGTTATTGACCGTTATGGAAAAATGTTAAAAATAATTTCAGGCGGTTCAGATTATCATGCCGACCACAAAAAAGGAACAAAAAATCCAAGACGAATCGGCGACGCCGGAGTCGATGTAGAATATTTTCATAACAATAAATTCCTGTCAAGCCTGATCCAAAATTAAGAACTTCTAAACTGTTCGCACTTGAGTTTGCGTTTACCTTCGCCTGCCTAGCTTTCGGACGGCAGGCTTTGACGCTTTTCAATCGCTGAATTTCAAGTGCGAGCAGTATAAAAAATATAAGGACGTCTCTAAAAATTCATTTGTTTTATTATTCGTTCTGTTATGAAGTTTACTAGGTCTTGGATTGATTTTGGTTGTTTATAAAATCCTGGCGTTGCGGGTAATATAGTTGCTCCGGCTTTGGCTAATTTTAGCATTGCGTCAAGTTGAATAATACTCAAAGGCGTTTCTCGCGGAACTATAATTAACTTTCGCGACTCTTTCAACATTACTGCCGCCGCGCGTTGTAATAAATTATTTGAAATCCCAAAAGCGACGCATGACAACGTATTCATTGAACACGGCGCTATTGCCATCGCATCCGTAAAAAAAGAACCGCTCGCAATCAACGCAAACATATCATCCGGCTCAAACCAATTTACAAGCGGAAAATCCGACATACCAACGCCGCATTCAACACGCATTACTTCCTTACCCGTCCGGCTGCAAACGCCATAAACTTCAACCCCCCGCGACAATAATTCCCGCAATAACGAAACCGCATAAATACTACCGCTAGCGCCCGTTATACCAACTATAACTCTCATAAAATTTACCCGATTATTTTTTGAAAAAATGTAGGCGATGTTTTGCCGTTGCGTTTATATTTGCCTGCCTAATTTTCGAACAGCAGGCTTCTACGCTTTCGTAATATAGGTTACGAATAACGACTATTACGAAAATTTCTTGATATTTTTTTATAATATAAAAAATTTGTTTGGTAATTATGTATTTGATGATTCTTTGAGGGACAAGAGATCCAGAAAGATCGTAGGCGTTCCGCCTGCGAATCAGAAGGAACCCAGGCAAAATGCCCGCGTTCCTGAAATGCCTGCGATCCTGAAAAGCAGGCGCGACCGCCGGATCGCGGGCGTCTCGCCTGCACTTTGCCGCAAGGCAAACAAAAAGGCGGTTACGATCTAAACGTCGCTCATTAGCGGTTGAGTACAACCGCATGCAGACGAGACGCCCGCGATCCTGTGATGCAGGCGTTTCGCCTGCGAATCTGAATGACCCCAAACGAGATGCCCGCGATCCTGAAATTCCTGCGATCCTGTCGCCAAAATTAAAAAAACTACCCCCTATCCCCTACTCCCTACTCCCTACTCCCTACTCCCTACTCCCTACTCCCTACTCCCTACTCCCTATCCCCTACCCCCTACTCCCTACTCCCTACCCCCTACCCCCTACCCCCTACCCCCTACTCCCTACTCCCTACCCCCTGCCCCCTATCCCCTACTCCCTATCCCCTAAAATTTATCGCTTAAAATTTCCGTGAAAGGTTATGTTTTTTGTGTGTGAAAAAATTGATCTTGACTGGAATTTTAAAAAAAAGTATATTCCCGTAATTGTGCTTTTTGTTCGTTAATTATTCATGTTGATAATTGCGGTTTTGTTTTGCGCGTAATTTTGGCGTAATGAAAAATTCAAAACGGATAATTTATTGAGATATTAATTTGATTATTGGCGATTTACGGTTTTGGTGTTGCGTTTAACGTTATGCGGTTTGGCTGTAAACTTAAATTTTGGCGTGAAAAGTTTATTACGGGATATTAGGAAAATGGATCGGCAAAGGATTGTTGAAGGCGATATTGTGGGCGATACGGTTAATTTATCGAGTTGCGGCAAGTCTATTGGCGTATTAAATGATGCGGACAAGGACGCTCAAAATCGCGGTATATTGTTTTATGCTCAATGGACTGGTTGGTATTCATTTATTGCGGCTGTTTATTTGAGTTTATTTGCGGTTGCGTATTGGTTGGCGTTTGTTTTTCGTTATGATTTTAATTTTCGCGACGTTGGTTTGTTGACCTGTTACAAGACTATCGGTTGGATAATTTGTCTTAAATCTGCGATTTTCTTTTATCATCGTCATTTTCATAGTTGTTGGCTCAATGCGACGTTTAAGGAATTTTTATTTCTTTGCAAGAGCGCAATTTATTCGTCTGTTGCGATTTTTATTATGTCGCATTATGTTTTTAACGTTAAAATTCCGCGTACGATTCCGGTCATGGATTGTATATTTACGATAGCGTTAATTGGCGGTATTCGTTTTGGATGGCGTTTATTTCGCGAAGAGATACGACCTAGATTGAGCAAGACGAAGCGTCTTAAGACTTTGTTGCTTGGTTCGGATATGCAGCTTGCGGAGTTAGCGCATGATTTGCGGGACAGGTCGGAGTTGGGTTATCAGATAGTTGGTTTTCTTTCGTTATCGGAGCAGGACGTTGGTCAGCAATACGGTCATATTCCGGTTATTGGAACGGTAGATCAGATAGAGCGTGTTTTGTTGCGGTATTCTATTCAGGAAGTTTTGACGTGTCCGGGTATATTGAACGGCGATTATTTGCGTCATGTTCTTATGATTTGTCAAAAGCACAAGGCTCATCTTAGAATAGTTCCGCCGATAGAGACTCGTCTTGGCAATTCGTCTATTCCGATGCGTGATATTCGTATTGAGGATTTATTGAAACGCGATCCGAATAACTTGGATAATACTATAATTGAGCGTATGTTGACAGACCGTATTATTCTTGTAACCGGCGCCGGAGGCAGTATCGGGTCAGAAATTTGCAGGCAGATAATTAAATTTTGTCCAAAGAAACTTATCGTGTTAGGACGCGGCGAAAACCGGATTTTCTTCCTTGAGAAAGAATTGCAACAATCAGGATTTAGCGGCGAACTTGTTACGGTAATTGCGGATGTTACGCGCGAATCCAGAATTGAGCAAGTTATGAGCGAACATAGACCGCAAGTTATTTTCCATGCCGCCGCTCATAAACACGTGCCTTTGATGGAATCGAATATTTCCGAAGCGGTTTATAACAATATCAAAGGCACAAAAACGCTCGCCGATCTTGCCGATAAATATCAAGTCTCAACATTCGTTCAAATCTCTACCGACAAAGCGGTAAATCCAACAAGCGTAATGGGCGCAACAAAACATCTGGCAGAACGATACGTACACGCACTCGCCTCTATCTCAAAAACAAAATATATCGTAACAAGATTCGGAAACGTACTCGGTTCTACTGGAAGCGTAGTACAAATTTTCAGAAAACAGATAGCACAAGGCGGACCGATAACTGTTACCGACCGTAGAATGACGCGATATTTTATGACAATTCCTGAAGCGTCGCAACTCGTATTGCAAGCGGCGGCAATGGGCGCAGGCGGCGAAATTTTCGTCATGGACATGGGCGAACCGGTAAAAGTCGTCGATCTGGCAAAAGACCTAATTCGGCTAAGCGGTTTACCTGAAAACGCTATCGAAATACATGAAACCGGAATCAGACCTGGCGAAAAATTATATGAGGAACTTTATTTCAATTCCGAAAAAGCAATTAGAACTTCGCATGAAAAATTACGTTGCGCATCGCATCGCAGATTTGATTGGGAAGCCGTTAGGGGACAAGTTGACGAATTATTGAGTTTAGTCAACGAACCCGATCACGTTATACAAATAAAATTATGCGAATTTATTGAAGAGTACAAACCAGAAATCAGAAATCTACAAAAATCACAAAACGCCGAAAACAACGACATGACTTTCACAAAAGAAACAAAAGAACTACGAAAAGCCGGATAAAAAAACATAACCATTCACAAAAATTTGTTTATTAAATTACGTTGGGAAATTTTTGAGGGACAAGTATGACATGATTGGCGGTTGAGTACAACCGCATGCAGACGAGACGCCTGCGATCCTTCCAACGATTTTTTGTAACAAAAAACTGTTATCTAGTTTTCTAAAAAACTACTCCATAACCCCTAAAAATCTTTTGCTTAAATTTCCGTGAACAGTTACAAATAAACAAAACAGAAATGAATAAAAAAGAAACAATAACAGTACAAGGAACAGATATTATTCTGTTATCGCACAAAAAAGAAGATTATATTTCTTTGACCGACATGGCAAGGTATAGAAATGCAGAGACTACAGGCTATGTTATATCTCGATGGTTAAGCGCCGAATTTAAGTTTTAGGTTTTATGATTGAGGATTTAGGTAACAGGTTTTTTATAAAATTTGTCCCATTTGTCCTTTTCCTGTCTTTCTTATTTTTTAAAGATGAGTTCAGATAAATTTTTTACGTATGCGGTTTTTTTTGAGGGCGGTTTGGGCGTGGTTGCGTTATTTTTTGGTTTTTTGTTTGGTTTGGATTTATTTGGCGGCGTGGTTTTTAGTTTTTCTGATTTTTTTCTTATTTTGGTTTTAACATTATTTCTTTTGATTTTTTATTTTATTTTGCGGGTAATTCCGTTTGAATGTTTTCGTGAGATTGACCGTTTAATTTGTAAAATTTTCCGGCAATATATGGTCAATATTTCGATTTTAGGTTTGGCGATAATTTCATTTGTCGCGGGTTTTGGGGAGGAGTTATTTTTTAGGGGATTATTGCAAAACGGGCTTTGTGAAGCGGCGGGCGGCGGCGATGGAAATATAATAATTTTTGGTAAAGAGTTTTGGTCGAGTTATCGTATTTTGGCGATATTGATATTTGTTTCGGTATTATTTGGCGTAGCCCATGCGGTAACGGCAACGTATTTTTTTCTTGCGTTTTTTATTTCAATTTATCTTGGCGTAATTCTAATCGTAACCGAAAATATAATTATCCCAATCGCAATTCACGCACTCTACGATTTCTTTATACTCGTATATCTCAAAAAAAGATTAGAGTAGGGAGTAGGGTAGGGAGTAGCGGATAGTTTTTTGTTACAAAAATTGTCAGAAGGATCGCAGGCGTCTCGCCTGCATGCGGTTGTACTCAACCGCTAGTAATTGAGTTTTTTATCTCAACCGCTTTATTGGGCGCCGTTGGCGTCTTGCAGCTGATACGGCTGCGTTTCTTCCGGCATTCGGAATTAAAAATTTGGGTATCTCTAAAAATTCATTTTTTTGTAAAAAGGTAGGCGGTGTTTCGCCACTGCGTTTATTTCTTGGGCCGCAATACGTGTGAAACAATTATTAAATTTTAATAATTCAGAACGTGTAAAATAGATGTACTTTATACGTTGTGAAATAATAAAATTTATTAGCAACATAAAATCTAATGCGGCGTTTCGGC
>JAISLW010000411.1 GCA_031277105.1 Planctomycetaceae bacterium
ATATTTGTCCCGCTAGGGACAACATGTCAATACAACCTTAACCTTTATTGCGTCCTTAACGGGACGCTAAAAATTTGTATCATTTTTTTCTACCAACATGTTGTCCCTAACGGGACAGATCGTACAAATATTTACTGTTACAAAAAATACCGGATCGCAGGCATTTCGCCTGTGTTCATTCAGATTCGCAGGCAAAACGCCCAATTACAATTGATAACTTCCAAGAACAACAAATTTATTTTTAATAATCACAGAGGACACAGAGGAAATTTTTGGAAATTTTTAATTGGAATCAAAAAATTATTTAATATTATAATTGACTTTTTGATTTAAAATATTTTAAAAAATTCTTCTCTGCGAACTCTGTGTTCTCGGCGCTTAAATAAAAAAATGGTTTTTAGAAATTCCCAATTATTGTTACAAAAAAAACTACTCCCTACTTCCTAACCTTTAACCTCTCAAAGCTAGCGTTTAAATTTCGTGAACGGTTACAAAAATTTTTTCGAGTGTTTTTTAGTCTGGGTATCTTGGGTCTATGTTTATGATTATTCCTTCTGGTTCTTGTTCTGTTTCGTATGAGTTATTTGTGTTGCATCCGTTTGTGTTTTGATTTATTTTTTGCGTTGTGTTTTTTGATTTTTTATTTTGGTTAATGTTTATTAATTTATCGCTTCCTAATCCGTCTCCCCAGATAGGCAAGTTATATTTTACGGGCGGTCTTTTTTTGACTAGGTTTCGTATGAAAATTGCGGGGTCTCTTGCGATTTCGTCGGAGAAGGCGCGTAGGTTGGTTGAGATTGGTTTTATATCTGTTTTGATTAGTAAATTTACGTCGTGCGTTATTTGTTCGACGTTATCTAATGTTTGCGTTAATTTGTAATATGCTTCGGGGTCGTTTAATATTTTTCCGAGCGTTCCTTCCGTGTTTTGCAATGATTTAAATATAAGTATTAGTTCGTCAAATAGCGATTGTAATTTTATTGATGTTATTTTTAGCGAGTCCATTATTTCGGGGACGTCGTTTTGCGCTTTGTCAGTAATTTTTGTTACGTTATTTATAACGCGGTCAATTTTTCCGAGCGAATCGTTTCCGCGTTTAATAAATCCTTGTCCTTCGGCGAGCAAATTTTCTAGGTTGTCGAATGTTTTTTGCGATCTATTTAATATGGCGGGCAAAGTATTTATGATTTGTTTTACGTCTCGTTGCAATGTCGGATCGTTTACGAGGTTATTTGTTTGGTTTGAGAAAGTTCTTATAGCGAGCATTGTTTGTTGTAATTCTGCGACGACTTCATCGATGCGGTCGTGTCTTATTTTTGCGTTTTCCGGCGAGCCGATAATTATATTTGCCCGATCAACAAATTCGCCAATACGCTCAACAGCAACGCCAATAACTTGCAACGTCTTATTCAAATCGCCTTCAAGATTAGAAAAACTGCGTAAAATATCGCCGGATTCTTTACCGACTAGCGGCGGCGAATCGGAACCGACTAATTTGATTTCGCCTTTGTAATTTATATCTTTAACGAATTCAAGCGTCGCATCGCCCATTATTACGGTTTGGCGGACGCGGCATTCTTCGTTAGTGTAAATTTTACGCGCTTCTGGCAACCGGATTGTTATTTCAACTTCGCGGTCTTCATCGACTAGTTCAACATTGGTTACAACGCCGATTTTAACGCCGTTCTTGTAAACCGGCGTGCGTTTAGCGATCCCCGGCGTGCGTTGAAAACGAACCTTAATCGTATATTCGTCGCCAAACCGCACGCTTTCGCCCTTGCCAAAATATATCGCCAATATTATCAAACTAACTATCGCGGCAAGCACCGTAACGCCCACCCAAAGCTCTTTATGTTTATTGTTCATATCGCCTCTAATCTGAAATTAATAGGAAGTAGTGAAAATTCGGCATTCGGAATTAAGGATTTTGATTTCAAAAATTGTGAATTGATTTTGTTTATCATGTTTATCATGTTTATTCTGCTCCTCTTGCCCCTCAAAAATTCCCATTACGTAATTACTAAATTACTAAACAAATTTCCGTGAAAGACTACTTTACTTTTAAAAGTAATTATTCATGTAGTATCATTTTGTTTATTTTATTTTTCGATGTATAGTCGCAAAAAATATTCGCCCTGATAAGGGCGTAACTTTCATAACCGCAGGTCTGCGACCTGCGGTTGAAATCCGTCCATACTTACTGCCCTGAAAGGGCAGGACTTTATTAACTTTATTTAACGCAAAATGTCCTGCCCTTATCGGGGCAGAGTTGCATGTGGACTTTTTACCGCAGGTCAAAGCCCTGCGGTTATGAAAATACCGTCCCTATCGGGACGAATACAACTCAACGAAAAAATTAAATAATGGGTATCTCTAAAAATTCATTTTTTTGCAAAAAGGTAGGTGCGGTGTTTCGCCGCTGTGTTTATTTTTTGTGTCGCAATGGAGTTTATGCTATCAATAAATTTTAATAATTCACAACGTTTAAATACATATATTTTACGTTATGAATTATTAAAATTTAATAATTATTTTGTACGCATTGCGGCGTTTCGGCACGGTGTTTGATTTTTTTAGCCGCCTACCTGAACAAATGAATTTTTAGAGACGCCCTAAACAAATTTCCGTGAAAGACTACTTTACTTTTAAAAGTAATTATTCATGTAGTATCATTTTGCTTATTTTATTTTTCGATTTATAGTCGCAAAAAATATTCGCCCTGATAAGGGCGTAACTTTCATAACCGCAGGTCTGCGACCTGCGGTTGAAATCCGTCCATACTTACTGCCCTGAAAGGGCAGGACTTTATTGACTTTATTTAACGCAAAATGTCCTGCCCCTGTCGGGGCAGAGTTGCGTGTGGACTTTTTACCGTAGGTCAAAGACCTGCGGTTATGAAAATTCCGTCCCTATCGGGACGAATACAACTCAACGAAAAAATTAAATAATAAAAAAATATCGTGAATGGTTACATTATAATTAAACGTTTACAAATTCTTTTACTCTTTTATCGTTGCAATTGACGAGTTTTTCCGGCGAGTCGTCGAATATGATTTGCGATTCGTTATTATTTAATTTTGCCAATGGATACAACATAATCACTCTACTTGCAACCTTGAAAACAGATTTTATATCATGCGTTACAAATATACTTGTTACGTTATGTTTTTTGTGCGTATTTATGATTAGTTCGTTTATGATATTGCTCATAATCGGGTCTAATCCCGTAGTGGGTTCGTCGTATAAAATTATTTCTGGTTCTAGCGCTAGCGCTCTTGCGAATCCGACGCGTTTTCGCATTCCGCCGGATAATTCCGCAGGTTTGCGAAATAAAATCTGCTCCGATAAACCTACCTCATTGAGCAATTCCAAAACAATCTCATTTATTTCGGCGCTTGTTTTTGACGTATGTTGAATTAAAGGAAACGCAATATTTTCGCCGACAGTCATACTGTCAAATAACGCCGCTTGCTGAAAAACAAATCCGTAACGCGTCCGCACTTGAACAAGTTCAAAATACGTCAACTCGCCCAAATCACGACCGTCAAAAATTACGCTGCCCGAATCCGGCTTGAAAAGACGAATCATCGTCTTCAAAAGCGCCGTCTTGCCGCAACCGCTCTCGCCAATAATCGCAACCGTCTCGCCGTCGTTGATTGTTAAACTAATATCCCGCAATACCATCGTTAGACTTAATCCCGAATCAAAATACTTGCAAACTTCTCTAACAACAAGCAAAGGACAGTCAACTACATCATTTTCAACTTCTGACATTTTAGTGAAATAGGGGTTAGTTTTTTTAAGGGACAAGTGGGACATGAGGGACAAATGGGACAAGTGAGACAATTTTAATTTACAATTTTGAAATCAAAATCTTTAATTCCGAATTACGAATTTAAATACTCCCTCCGAGCGTATTTGTTGGGAATCCTAATATTGATTGAACTCTGTCGATAAAAATTCCTAGTATTAAATCGATAAATAAAATTGCGACAAACGATAGTACAAACGATTGCGTTGCGGCTTTGCCTACGCCTTCGGCGCCGTCTTCGCATCTGAAACCTTGATAGCAACTTATCAACGCAATAATTCCCCCAAAAAATACGCTCTTAAACATACCCGCCAAAACGTCAAACGGACCAACTAAACTCCTACCATGTTCCCAATAAAAATGATCGTCGATACCAAGTATTTTCGTACAATAAATAGCGCCGCCAAAAACGCCCATAAAATCTGCAATTACCGTCAACGCCGGTATCAAAAAAAGCGAAGCCATAAATCGAGGAACAACAAGATAATGAATCGGACTTGTACCCAAACTTGCCAACGCCTCTATCTGCTCGCTCACACGCATCGACCCTATTTCCGCCGCTATCGAACTCCCGACGCGACCCGCCAACATCGTCGCCGCTAATACCGGACCCAATTCGCGAACCAATGAAAAACTTATCACGCCGCCAAGTACAGCCTCCATTCCTATCGCCTTAAATTGAGAATACGTCTGAACCGCTAACACCATTCCAATAAACATTCCCGTCAACATCACTACAGGCAAACTCAATACGCCTATCGTATAAAATGAATGCGCTAAAACCTCCCAACGAGGACGACGCCAACAAAGCCAAATAAACGTATAACCGCAAAAACTAGCAAAATCGCCAAGACTAGAAATTTGACCGGTAAACATATCCAAAACTGAATATGATTTGTTATTAGTTTCGTTGTCTGTATTTATTGGACTAGAGATTATCGCCTCTGGCGAAACCGCCGACGCAACAACACCAGACTCCGCCGCCGCAACTTCAACCGAACTTGACCCGACAACTTCCGAAACTCCCGACTCAAAATTATCAAACTTGTCAACAACTACCATAATAAAACAAAATTAAAAATAATTTTAGAAATACTCAAAATATTAAATTTATAGACAAACGCAAAATACCGTTATCAATTATCGACAAAATCCACTTTTGACGATTAGGAAACTTCTGACGATATTACCGATTGACGCAACTTTTTAGAAAATAAATTTTAAAGAATAAAAAATAGAGAATGGAACTTCTAAAAACTCATCTGTTCAAGTAGGCGGCATTTCGGCGCTGCGTTTAATTTTGAACCGCATTAGAGTTTATGGCGCTAATAAATTTTAATATTTTACAACATCCAAAATAGATATATTTTAAACGTTAAGAAGTATTAAAATTTATTGATAACAAAAACCGTATTGCGGCGTTTCGGCGAACCGCCGCCTGCTATTTGCCGATAGGCAAACAAAAATGCTGTTGAGATTTTAACCTCGCTCACCAGCGGTTGAGTACAACCGCATGCAGGCGAGACGCCCGCGATCCGGTGGTCTCACCTGCACTTTGCCGATAGGCAAACAAAAATGCTGTTGTGATTTTAACCTCGCTCATCAGCGGTTGAGTACAACCGCATGCAGGCGAGACGCCCGCGATCCTGTGGTCTCACCTGCACTTTGCCGATAGGCAAACAAAAATGCTGTTGAGATTTTAACCTCGCTCATCAGCGGTTGAGTACAACCGCATGCAGGCGAGACGCC
>JAISLW010000420.1 GCA_031277105.1 Planctomycetaceae bacterium
AATACGTGTGAAACAATTATTAAATTTTAATAATTCAGAACGTGTAAAATAGATGTACTTTATACGTTGTGAAATAATAAAATTTATTAGCAACATAAAATCTAATGCGGCGTTTCGGCGAAACGCCGCCTACCTGACAAATGAATTTTTAGAGATGCCCATTTTTAATTACAAAATTGTAAATTAACTTTGTCCCTCATGTCCCTCATGTCCCACTTGTCCCTCAAAAAATAACCTTCGCATAATCTGTGAACAAAAAATGATTCACAGATTACACAGATAAAAAAGATTTTTTAGAAGTTCCTTAGAGTTGTTTTATTGTTTGCGTTTGCGGGGGATATACTTTTTTATTGCGTCTGTTATAATTTTCCGCCGCTGTTAATTAGGGCGTTCTATATTGCGCGTACTTGAATTTCAGCGATTTAAAAAACGTAAAAGTCTGCCGTCCGAAATCTAAGCAGGCGAAAGTAAATCGCAAATTAAAGTGGAGAACAATTTAAAAATAATTCCGAATTACGAATTGAAAAACAACCGCTAAATTCCGTAAACGGTTATTAAAATTTTAAATACGCCCAACTAATTCGTTTAAAACCTATAACTTAAAAAAAAGGAAACCAAAATGAACCAGACAAATTTACCAAACGAATCGCCCGCCGCAAACGCCGCAAACGCCGCAAACCCAAACCCAAATAACTCAAATCCAAATAACATAAAAATCGAATGGAATTACTCCGGCAAAGCAATGAGGGCGCAATTTATTCTTTATTCGCTTCTTTCATTAGTTGTTATTGGCGGCATTATTGGCGCGATGTTTCTTGGCTGGATTAAAGACGAGATATTTATGTATTCTTTTATTGGCGCCGCCGTTTTTATTACATTGATCTGGGTTCAATATTTCATTACGTATTTTTATCGCGTCTTGACAATAAAATATCGTCTCGAAGATAATCGACTTCATTGTTACAAAGGTCTCTTCGTCCAGCAACGCGATACGCTTGAGTTAATGTACGTAAACGATCTGCAATTAGTACGGACGCTGTTCGACATAATATTTAACGGCGGCGTTGGAAAATTGATAATTTTTTCCGCTACCGATAAAACAGATAATAAACTTGTAATCACAGGTGTTGAAAATCCTCATTACATTCTTGATACTATCGATAAAATCAGAAGCAAACTCAGAGAACAACGCGCCTTCATTTCAGGCGGAGATAATTGAGAATTTGTAACCGTTCACTAAAATTTAAACGCTAGGTTTTAGGAGTTACGATGTAGGAGACAGGGGGGCAGGGAATAGTTTTTAGAAATTTAGAGAACGGTTTTTTGTTACAAAAATTGTCAGAAGGATCGCAGGCGGCGGTTGGCGGATATAAACGCAAATTAAAGTGCGATTTGTTCAAAAGTTCTCTGACGGATTTGGTTGTTTGATCGTAATGATTTGATTGTTTTCCAAGAAGGTATTTTTCGAGAAGTCCAAAATATTGTAGGGACGTTTTGCGATACGATTTCGGTTTAATGTCTCTTGAACTATAGTTAAAAATAATTGTAACAAAAATTATTATCATGGCAAAAACATCAGCAGTTTGGGGAATTGATATAGGTAATTCATCGTTGAAGGCGTTGCGTTGCGTGCCTGGGTCGGAACCTGGCAAGATAGAGGCGGTTGCGTTTGACTTTATTGAGCATTCCAAAATACTCTCTCAACCTGGCGCCGAAACCGAACCTGACAAGATTATTGCGGAAACGCTTCAGTTATTTTTGTCGCGTAATGTTATCAAGGGCGACAAGGTAGCGATTTCTGTTTCGGGTCAAAATACAATTTCACGATTTCTAAAATTGCCGCCGGTTGATCCGAAAAAGATACCGGACATTATAAGATACGAAGCGAAGCAATGGTTGCCTTTTGATTTGGACGATGTTATTTGGGACTTCCAGCCGATAGTACAACCGGACAGCGACGTTTCAGACGATCCGATGTCAATTCCCGATACCGAAATTGGCATGTTTGCAATGAAAAAGGAAAATGCGTTGAAGTCGATAGCGCCGTATTCTCATTGCGGCGTCAGTATTGACTATATTCAAAGTTCGCCGCTTGCGATTTATAACTATGCGACTTTCGACCAACTTGGCATATTCGGCGACAATACGCCCGATCCTAACGATCAGTCTCGTCTTGTTATCTTGAGTATAGGAACGGATGCGACTGATGTTGTCATAACAAATGGCGCTACGATTTGGATAAGAAGTTTTCCGATAGGCGGCAACTCTTTTACAAAATCCTTGACAAAAGGACTCAAATTGACCTTCTCCAAAGCCGAGTATCTGAAGCGTAACGCCGCTGCGGCACAAGACGCACAAACTGTATTCAAGGCGATGCGTCCGGTGTTTAATGAGATGTTGACGGAGGTGAACCGTTCGCTTGAATATTATCAGAATCTTAATCGCAATGTTAAATTTTCAAAGATTGTGGCGATTGGCAATGCGATGAAGTTGTCCGGTTTACGCCAATATCTAACGCAACAATTAGGTTACGAAGTCGTAAAATTAGACAAATATAACCGGCTCGTAGGAAGCGACGTAATCGATGCGCCGCAATTCCGCGATAACGTGCCGTCTTTTGCCGTATGCTACGGTTTGGTTTTGCAAAGTCTAGGCGAGGCGCAACTGAATACTAATCTTATTCCGAAAGAGATCATAATAGATCGGATTATTCGTAACAAAAAACCATGGGCGCTTGCCGGCGCCGCTGCGTTGCTGCTAGGTTTAACCGTTCAATTCGCCTCCGCTTCAAGAGCATTGGAAACCTTGTCAAGCGACCTTTACTCTAAATCTGAAAAGACGGCTAAAGACGTAATAAGTTATTCGTCGGACTTAAAATCGAAGTTGTCGAAAGCGAAATCAGATTTTAACGCTATCGATTCACGCGGTAAAAATTTGACGAGTAATGTTGAAGGTAGAATTACGTGGCTTGAGTTATTGCGGGCGGTGAATCAATTATTGCCTGTAGATAAGGAAGAGATAGCGGGCAAAAAAGCTGACGAAGTTGCGCAACAGAACAGGATTTTTATTTCAAGTATAGATGCGTTTCCGGTTGCGGATATTTCGGCGTGGTTTGAGTCGGTCAAAGACCGTTATCTTCCGGATGATGAGGAAATATTGGAAGCGTTAGGCGGTACAAAAAATAGTAACGACGGCGGTAGCGGCGCCGCTAAACCCGACGACGCAACCAAAGAAACCGCAAACAAACCCGCCGACGCCGCTAATCCAACAACGCCTGCCGAAGGCGAAACCGCAACAGCGACAAAACCAGAAACAACATCAGTTACGCCAATCATAAAAATCCCGACCTCGTTGCCGGAACGTATTAAATTGATCAAGGGACCTCCGGCGGTACCGGGTAAAATTGTCCAGATCAGCGGTTATCATTACCATAATCCTGAATCGGCGTCAAAAATGCCAGGCGAACAGATGGGCGCTAATTATTTGAGAAATGCGTTTATTAGAAAACTTAAATTCGGACGCGTTGGTTTGCCGCCAACATTAGAAAAACAATACAGCGGCGGCGACAAAAAAAATAGCGAACAAGTTATGGTAACAATGCGCGAGTTAGGGATTTCTTATCCGACGTTGCTGGCTATTCCGAAAGTAGTGCAAACGGAAATCATCAATCCGCGTGTGTTGTTGCAGATTTATATTGACGAGCGTAGCAAAGAGCCGGTACGCGGCGGCGGAGGATTTGGCAGCGGCGGCGGTTTCGGCGGAGGCGGCAGCGGCGGCGGCAGCGGAAGATTTGGACGCGAAACTATGAACCGCTCAAGCGACGGCAGAGCGAGAGGCGATCTCGGAAATGTAAACCCATTCCAAACAGGTTCAAATATTGACGTAAAAACAGAAGAATATCTCAAAGCAAAAGCAAAAGAAATGCAAACAAGCGATAAAATCGCTTTGAGACGTTTTGATTTTGTCATTCAATTCGCATGGGTAGAAACGCCGCCAAAAGCAAGAGAAGACGCAAAAACAAAAAAAACCGAAACGCCGGTTGATTAAAAATAGGGCGTCTCTAAAAATTCATTTGTTCAGGTAGGCGGCGTTTCGCCACGTGTTTAATTTTGGGCCGCATTACGGTTTACGACATCAATAAAATTTAATATTTTGCACGTGTAAAATACGCATATTTTAGACTTTATGAACTATTAAAATTTATTGGTATCATAAACTCCATCGCGGCCCAAAAAATAAACGCAGTGGCGAAACATCGCCTACCTTTTTACAAAAAATAAATTTTTAGAGATGCCCAATATAATAACCATTCATAAAATTTTAAAGAACAGGGTGTAGTTTTTTAGAAAACTAGAGGACAGATTTTTTGTTACAAAAAATTGTCGAAACGTATTTTAATAAACAAATTTCTGTGAACGGTTACCAAATATAATTTAGGGAATTTTGATTTCGCAAAATAAGAATTAAAATAATTCCGAATTTCCTCTCCCCCTTTAAGTATTAACAATTTTTTTTACAAATTTACGATTATGGCTAAGAAGATAGAATTTAATATTGAGTTAGTTAAGAAGTTTAGTTTTTGGGTATTGGTGCCGCTTGTATTGTTGTTGGCGTTTATATTTAATTTTCTTGCTGTCGGCGCAATTAGCAAGAAATTTGACGAGCGTAAGAAGGCGTTGGAGTCGACGAAAGGTTCTGTCGAAAAGATACGTCAAGACAAAGCACATCCAAACAACAACACAATAGACGACGTTAACACGCTTACAGAAGAGTTGCGCGGGCGTTTTGTTACGGCGTGGACAACGCTTGAGAAAGCACAACGCGAACGCAATGTTTGGCCGGAGGATGCTCAGGCTGCATTTATTGACGAGGTGTCGAAGTTGAAGTTTGGCGATTCAATTTCGGAGAGTTCGCGCGAGTTATATTTTAATTTTATGCGGCGTCATATTCCGAAATTGGAAGCGCGATTGGATCGCCGGAGAGTACAGGTAAATACCGGCGGCGAATGGAAGGATAAGGAAGGTTCGGGAGCGGATGCAATTAGAAGTTTGGGCGGTTCGCGGACTAGTAGCGGTACGCTTTCGGACAATAATATGGAACGCGAAGTCGGAATTGTCGAATGGCCTAATCCTGAAATTCGCAATATTATAGGTTGGGACATGCTTCCGAATTCGATAGAGGTCTGGTATGCGCAAGAGGATCTTTGGGTTTATGAATCTTTAATTTGGGTAATAACGGAGTCTAATATTGGCGCATCGAGTCCTCATAGCGCTGTGGTCAAGCGAATTGAGAGTATGTTGATAGGACAACAAGCGTCGCATGAATTATCGCGTCAGTTAAGCGTGCAATCTACCGGCGGAGGCGGAGGCGACGACGGCGGATCCGGTATGCGTCCGGGCGCAGGCGCGCCACCGCCGCCGCGAATGCCGCCACCTGGCGGCGCTAGAGGTCCCGGCGGCGCCGGAGGCGCTAGCGGCGCTAACTCGACGTTGACAGAAGAGGAAACGGCGAAAATAAAACGGCATGAGCGTTATGTCGATGCGAATAATGTACCGTTATCGGCGGAAACGCCGTCGCCGTTTGGCGAATTTAACAGGATGCCGATTTGTTTGAGGTTAATTGTGGACAGGCAGCGGATACCGGATATTCTTGTAAATTGTGCAAATTGTGCGATGCCGATAGACGTGTTATCTGTAAGAATAAATCCCGGCGCAGGCGGCGCAAGCGCAAGACAAGGCGGCTCAAATCAAACGCCAAACACCGGCGCATCCGACGGCGGAAGACAAATTACAATGGACGGTTCGAGCGGGTTAGACAGTATTTATGGAGCGAATGCCGTTCCTATTGAAATATACGGATGTATAAATATATTCAATCCTGTTGACCAAAACATCACGCAAAAAAATAACGAAACAAACCCGTAAATTTTTTTGTAATCATTCACAAAATTTTGTGAACAAAGTTTTAGAGAATAAGGCGTCTCTATACTGCTCGTACTTGAAATTCAGCGATTTAAAAGCGTCAAAGCCTGCCGTCCGAAAGCTAGGCAGGCGAAGGTAAAACGCAAATTCAAGTGTGAACAGTTTAAAAAATCATCAATTAAGTTAAAGGTGAAATATGGAGATTTTGGAAGATAAATTTCGAGATGTTTTAGATAGAGATGAAACTATGTTTTGGGTAGGGGCGCCTAATTTTTGGGCATGGATGTCATCGGCGGTAGTGGTTTTGCCGATTGGGTTTCTTTGGGGGATTTTTGATTTGGCATTTTATATGTTTTGGTCGAGTATGCCGTTTCCGTCTGCATTTGGTTATTTTGTGCTTCCGTTTTTGGCGGTTCATTCTTTTCCGTGTTGGGGGAGTGTTTTGTATGTATTATGGTTATATTTGTCGTATAACAACGTCGCATACACTTTCACGAATAAGCGGGTAATGATGCGTAGCGGTCTTTTGGGGATTGATTATCAAATTATTGACTATGATAAAATTCATGATATTCAAGTAAATGTCAATCCGTTTGAAAAATATCTTAATGTAGGTTCGATTTTATTTAATACCGGTATTGATTTGCGTGGTCATGTAATATCAAAACGTTTTTATGGAATAGAGAATCCTTATGAAATTTTTCGTCGTATCAAAGAAATTTCGCTTGACGTCAAAGCAGATTTAAATTACCCCAACGCCAACCGCCCAGAAACCAACCCAGGTTACAAAACAAAATACGAAAGATAACCTCTAATAACCCGCCTGCACTTTGCCGATAGGCAAACAAAAAGGCTGTTGCGATTTTAACCTCACTCATTAGCGGTTGAGTACAACCGCATGCAGGCGAGACATCCGCGATCCTGGAATGCGGGTGTCTCGCCTGCGAACCTGAAGAAATGCCTGCGATCCTGGGATGCAGGCGAGACCGCCGGATCGCGGGCGTCCCGCCTGCACTTTGCCGATAGGCAAACAAAAAGGCTGTTGCGATTTCAACCTCGCTCATTAGCGGTTGAGTACAACCGCATGCAGGCGAGACGCCCGCGATCCTGTGATGCAAGCGTTTCGCCTGCGAACCTGAAGACCCCCAGGCAAAATGCCTGAGATCCTGAAATACAGGTGAGACCAACGGATCGCGGGCGTCCCGCCTGCACTTTGCCGCAAGGCAAACAAAAAGGCGCTTGAGAGTAAAACCTCGCTCATTAGCGGTTGAGTACAACCGCATGCAGGCGAGACGCCCGCGATCCTGGAATGCAGACGAAACGCCTGCGATCCTGAAATGCAGGCGTTCCGCTTGCGATCCTTCCGACGATTTTTTGTTGCAAAAAAATTATTCTCTGTGAACACTGCGTTCTCAGCGCTTAAATAAAAAACTGGTTTTCAGAAGTCTCCTCAATTAAAGTTGAAAGTGATATATGAAATTTTTGGAAGATAAATTTCGAGATGTTTTGGGTAATAATGAACCGGTATTTTGGGTAGGTACGCCTAATTTTTGGATATGGACATCTTTTGGAGTACCCATTTTATTTTTTGGGCTTATTTGGGGAATTTTTGATATTAATTTTATTATATTGTGGCTTTCTAATGATGCACTTAGATCTGATTATTATTTCGTTCCGCTTATGATCTTTCATTCTTTTCCGTGTTGGGGGAGTATTTTGTATATGATTTGGCTAGTTTTATCGCATAACAACGTCGTATATACTTTCACCGATAAGCGGATAATAATTCGTAGCGGTCTTATTGGAATTGATTATCAAATTATTGACTATGACAAAATTTATTTTATGCAAGTAAATATCAATCCGCTTGAGAAATTGTTTGACGTAGGTTCAATTTTATTTAATATTGGTATTGTGGCGAATAACAGCGTAATGCCAAAACGTTTTTGTGGAATAGAAAATCCTTGCGAAGTTCTTCGTCGCATCAAAGAAATTTCACTTGACTCCAATACAGATTTAAATCACCCAAACACCAACCGCCCAGAAAACAACACAAACTAAAGTGAACTTCTAAAAATCACAAAGTTTATTTTTATTAACCACAGAGAACACAGAGTTCACAGAGAATAAAATTTTTTAATTATTTTAGATCAAATTAATTGCAACATTAAATAACGCTTCAATTCCAACTAAAAATTTCCTCTGTGTTCTCTGTGGTTAATAATAATAAATTCGTTATGAAAAAACGTTTAATTTTTGATATAGCATGTTTCACGGGGCAGTCGTCAATGACAGGTTCGTTACGTTATACGATTGAAGTGTTGAAGCGGTTAGTTGAATCCGG
>JAISLW010000481.1 GCA_031277105.1 Planctomycetaceae bacterium
GGCGTTTTGCCTGTGTTCCTTCAGATTCGCAGGCGAGCCGCCTGCGATCCTTTTGTTACAAAAAATTGTCCCACTTGTCCCTCATGTCCCACTTGTCCCTCAAGAATCGTCAAAACGTAATTTAATAAACAAATTTCCGTGAACGGTTACATAAATAATAGCGAGTTTAAAAAACTATATCGAAGTCTTTGCTTTTACCTAATTGAGTTCCGTTATCGTCTTTGCGGTTTGGACCTAGCGAATATAGGATGTAATTTAGGTTTGGCGGTTCGGGTGTTTTTGTTTCGGCGATTTGTTTTGCGTCAATAGTTTCTTTTGCGGGGGCGTTTAATTTGTAAACGAAAGTTGATCGACCAGTACACGGATCAATCGGAACTATATCAATATATTTCGGCACAAGATCGTCCAATTTATCGGGATACTTTCCATTTGCCAATTTATAACGTTCCAAGTTAATCGCCAATCGTTGCATCTCATTCAACGCCTCATAACGGTCAAACGCAATAAACGCTGATGATATTGCAGGCGCCCAATATGAAAATATACATTCCGCAAATAATTCAGAACGCGTGCGAATTAAAGGCATACGATAAAATTGTTTCATAAATTTCATTTCATCAAGATTAAATTTATCGTGATATTTTTGTATAATTTTTTCATGTTGCTCACCGTACTTTCGGCGAAATACAGGATTACTGGCAATATGTTTTTTATCTTGTAGATCAAATTCTTTATAAATTTTTGTCAAATGTTTACCGGCAATATTCGCATCAAACGGAAATCGTAAAATTAATTTAAGCATCCAAGTATGAGCGTTATTAGTATCCATCCCGTCAAATAATGACTCAAAATATTTTTTATTTTTGCAAGATGTTATTGCTTGCAATAAAACTAATCGTTCAATATTCAAACTCGAAACGAGCGGGTCATATTTCGGTAAAGTATTCAAATCGCTAATAAATTTTGCGAGTTGTTTTTCATTTGGTCGACAATGAATCAGTAATAATTTTGTAGCGTTAGCGGCAGTGTAACTTATAGAAATACCAACAAGATTGGTAACGAGCGTTTCGCCGTTTACTAAATGTCTTGCCAAATATTTCATCGTCATTATATCGTGCCAAGCGCCGTCAATATCGCCGCGACCAAGCCGTTCGCAAATCCGTATATTTAAACTTCTGGCAAACTCACGAGTCGCCTGAACATCAGGAAGTATAATTGCTGTTAGGTTACCATCGGGCGGATGGATTCTCCAACACGCAAAATTCGGTTTACGCACGCACATTCCAAAATAATCCAAAACCTCCGAATAATCGTCCAACCATTTACCAACTCCAGGATGATCCTCTTTCTTCCAAATTCCAGCAGTGAGTTTTTTATAAAGTTTTTCTGGGTCGGTTTCGGTATCGGTTATTTTTTTATTATCGTTTTCTCCTGCCGCTTTTTTTTGCTCTTTAAGATATTTGTACATGTAGGAATGAAAACTGAGTTTTTCATAAAACATTGGTTTTTTGTATGGGTCGATATAAAGATGTTCGCAAAGCGGTATCCAATAATTGTTGAACCATTTTTTACTGTCTTCGTGCGTTTGCATGTTTTCCCATGCGCCGACAGAATCCGCCAAAAACGGCTGCTCTAAAACTCGCGGACCGATTGCCGCAATAATCAATCGTTGCCCGTTGTCTTCCGGCGGCGAAAGTTTGTCGATGTACGTTTCCTCAAAAGCCGCAAAATAATCAACACGACCATCAGCCGTCAACGGCTCCGTTATACCAGTCGTCTCCGGCGAAATTCGCAAACGCGACGGCACAAAACAAAAATATACCAACAAAACTAAAATCACAACCAACCAAAACCGCTTACGGCGATACCATTTTTTAGTTTCTTTCAATGTTCCAGTCATTTTTTGACTCCTTTTTGTTAAAGTTGTTAAAAGATAATTTTCAAAAACACAAATTTATTTTTTGTAACTCAAGAGAAACATAAGGGACAAGTAGGACAATTTTCGTTACAAAAAAACTAACCCCTAACCTAACTCGTTAATCTATAGTTTTAATTCGTTGATGATTTGATTTTGATATTGCGTAATTTTTATATTTGGTTTTTGTTGTACAATTCTTTTGACATTTTGTTGTGTAATTTTTTTTGTCAGATTTATTGGGCTGTTTATAGAATCGATAAATTCATTTGTGATGTGCGGCGTTATTATTTCGTATTCGGTTGTTTCGTTATTTGAAATATCGGCTGCGTTGTTGTAAGAATTTTGTTGACGATAATCGGCGACGTAATTCATCACGCCATACATTGCCGTCGCCCCAAGCAAAAAACAACATAACCCGACGGCAAAATATTGTTTTAACAATATTTGAACTTTTATCCGAAAAAATTCCGCCCTTTTATAAAATACGTTTTGAAATACGCACAATTTTAACAAAATAACCGGCAACCCTAGCGCCCGTAAAATATCATCCTTAACATCACTCCGCAACAAAGGAACACATTCGGCTAATTCACGTTCAAAATCTGTTAAATTATCTAAATCATCCATTTCTAATTTCATTGTTTTTCGGTAAAGTTTCACAAATATTCGTTTGACAAATCGCCAAATAAATTATCAGCGATTTATGGGATAAGTGGGACATGAGAGACAAGTGTGACAATTTTTTAGGATCGCATTCGTTCCGAATACAAGCATCCGAGACGGCGATGTTTTTTTAATTTTTTAGTAATTTTTGTAAAATTGATATTGCTTGTTGGTAGTCGTGGTGTATTGAGCTAATTGGTCTGTTTGTTAATTTTGCGATTTCTCTGAATTTTAAGTTACCCCAGATTTTAGCGACGATGATTTCGCGTAAATGTTGCGGTAATTGTTGCAATGTTTCAGTCAAGTTTTCTGTTAAATTGTTGTTGTTATTTTGGCGTTGGTCGAACCAATTTTCTGTCGTGTTCGATTGCGTAATTTCTTTTTTGCGTCTTGACAGGTCAATCGACAAATTACGCACGACGCGAAACAACCACGCACGCGGCGACGGCGGCAACGGCGATTCTTGCAATAATCTCAAAAACGCCTCTTGAACAATATCTTCCGCATCCGTACCCGAACTAACCATATCCCATTGCCGTGCGTAAAGCGTCAATGCCCTGATATTATCATCTAAAAGTTGAATTATCGCATCACGGTCTGAGTTGCCAGGCATAAATCAATTTTGGGGTACAATTATTAAACTGCTTACGCTTGAATTTGAAATTACCTTCGCATGCCTACTATCGGACAACAGGCTTTTAAACTATTCGTACTTGAGTTTGCGTTTACCTTCGCCTGCCTAGCTTTCGGACGGCAGGCTTTGACGCTTTTAAATCGCTGAATTTCAAGTACGAGCAGTATATGCTTCTAAATCAATAAATTTCAAATACGAGCAGTATAAAAACAAAAATAATACAATCAATCGCAAATATCAAATACAAATTTCACAAAAAACAATACTACAACGAATAAGAAACGCCATTTTCCAAAAAAAAATAAAAAAAACATAAAATAGAGTCGTAACCACAAAATTTTAGTAAGCAGAATTAGAGATAGTAGAGAATAATTGTTAGTGAATAGTTTTTAAATTATGAGTTTTTAGGAATTATATTTTTTTGGGTTTCCAAAATAGCGATGGGTTTTAAACTGTTCGCTATTTGGGCGATTTTTGAGGGACAAGTGGGACAATAGGGACAAGTGGGACAATTTTTGTAACAAAAAATCTGGTCTCTAAATTTTAATTTCTAATTTCCAATGGCAATTTCTAATAACCAGTTTTTTATTTATTAACCACTGAGAACACAGAGTTCACAGAGAATAATTTTTTGTAACCGTTTACGGAAAGTTAAGCGATTAGATTTTAGGGGCTAGTGCGTAGGGCGTATCTGGACAATTTTCGTAACAATAAATATTTGTCCCGTTAGGGACAACATGTTGGTAGAAAAAAGTTATACGCGAATTTTTAGCGTCCCATTAGGGACGCAATGAGGGT
>JAISLW010000076.1 GCA_031277105.1 Planctomycetaceae bacterium
CGGATCGCGGGCGTCCCGCCTGCAATTTGCCGCAAGGCAAACAAAAAGGCTGTTGAGATTTTAATCTCGCTCATTAGCGGTTGTACTCAACCGCCGTTGTGCGAGTTTATATCTCAACCGATTTTTTGTTTGCGGCAAATTGTAGTCGAAATGGCTACGATCCTCATTTTTTGTTACAAAAAATCGTTTGCTGAATTGCAGGCGGCGGTAAATACAAATTAAAGCGCTAACAGTTTTAAATGGGGGTATTGATCGATAAGATTTTATCGACTATATTTTTTACCTGTTCTTTGACAATTAGAAAAGACTATCCAATCGGGTAGCAAGTAATGAGACTCAAGAGATATTGAGTTGCGAAAAAAATGTGAACTTGTTCTGTTTGCGTTTTGTTTGATAATTTATGAACATTGAAGCGTCAGAATTTTTGTAACAATAAAAACAAAAAAACGTCTGCCATAATATTCGTTACAAAAATTAGAATAACTCAAATCATAACTTCGTAACGAACATTATCGGACATTACAAAATCGCCCAAATAACCGTCAAAAACGGGTCAAGACAGGAACTCTATTTCACCTTTGACGGTCACGGAAGCACAAGGGCTTTAACCGATTATGTCGGTGCAGTAGTAGAATTATATTCATACGACGCCTTCGGCAATGCTCTAGCCTTCGACCCCTCAACCGCACTTACGGAATTTCTATACAGCGGAGAACAGTTCGATTCCAAGATCGGACAACAATACTTACGTCAAAGATACTACGATCCAACTACCGGAAGATTCAACAGACTAGACCCATTCTTTGGAAATCTAAACGATCCGTTATCGTTACATAAATACCTATATACTCATGGTAACCCTGTTAATGGAATTGATCCAAGTGGACTTATGATGGCAGGTATGGTTGGAACAATAGGCAATATAGGATCAATGATGATTAGTCATGCACAAACAGCATTTAGAGTTTATCAAGTTGTTCAAAAGTTACAAACCATAATTGATCTATTTCAGTTAATTACATCTTTAACGGTAGGATTTCCCGCAATTCAGCAAGAAGTAATGAAAGAGATAAGAAATGCAATAAATTTAGGAAATAACTCAAGGAGATTTCGTTCAATTTCAACACAAGATATTCTTGATAGTCTGAATAAACTTGCTCAAGATTTCGTTCCTAAAATTGCACCATTAATTGCCAGCAAACACAGTATTCGTATAAGTAAAGCTCTCGCCAGTAAAAATTTACCAAAATCAAATCGCAATGTGATTGTTTTATACATGCCCGGTATTGAGGGAACATACACTGGAGAATCTAATTTAATAAAGTGTCCAGGTATTAAATTTATGAATATGGATGTAGAACTTTCCATTACTCGTGGTGGAGGTCGTTTAGTTGGATTAGGATTTGCAGAATCAAAAAATAAACGACAAGACAAAAACGAGTCGTATCAATTATTCAGAGTTGATTGGCATGCTTCTAAAATCGGACATTTTCCTCCGTATGTGGAATACTTCAAAACATCTAGCGGATTTGAATTTCATTGGGTAATACCATCAACTATTAAAGAAGCCCAAACTAAATCATAAAAAGGATATTTATTCATGAATACAAAAAATGATATTAAAAATGTGTACAATGAAATCGAAACTGAATTTTTCGATCAAACTAATTTAACATCACACGAAGAATTAAAATACATAGACACAACAATTGCAGTGTTTAGCTGCGAGCCTTTTGGTTTTGAATTTCCTGATAAAGAATATCTAAAAAAATTAAGTCCACACCGCTTATCAAAAAAATATTTTTTAATGAAAAAAGCTAAAAAAATTTTTAATGAATTATTAGAACAAGTAAAAAATGATTCCGTAAATATTTTTGAAGAGAAAAAAAATCTAGTACAAAAAGAATTATCACCTTGGTTAATTATTTTAAAACAATTTAATGAATTAAAAAGAATAATTGACAGTTATATGCCAAATTACAATATATGCTGGGATTGTCAAACTTTCAAAAGTAATCCTTTCAAGATCGATCAAAAAATATTGTTTTGTATTACTCTTTGGATTCAACTGGAAACAGAAAATATTTCTATATATAGAAATATTTATAAAGTATAGTATTGTTTGATTAATTGGTTGAAATTTGTAATAAAATAAATTCAATTATTAGTGATGCGAAAGCATATTCTCGCCCGCGAACAAGGTAAAATAATATGGAAAGTAAAAGTGTATTTGATAAAATTGTAGAAGAATTTTTTTTTCAGAATCGACTTGAATTGCAAGATACATTGGAAAATTTCAATGTATTGTTTGCCGTATTTAGTTATGTACCATTTGGGTTTGTGCTACCCGATAAAAAATTCTTGAAAAAATTACCTAGACGAAATATTACAAAAAGAATTTTTTTAATGCGTGAAGCTGAAAAAAAATGGAAATCTTTACTACGACAAGCTGCCGATGGCGATCTGGACTATATTTTTACGCAAATGGATGATATTCAAAAAGAATTATCTCCTTGGTTGATTTTTGTAAAACAACTTGATGAGTTTGAAAAAATAGTTGAAAACTATATGCTCGATCAGATTGTTTCATGGGATTGCCAGTCATTTAATAAAAATCAATCCATTCTATTTTGTGTGAATATGTGGATTCAGAACTAATTTGAAACTAGTATAGAAAACTTTACAGGGGGAAATGGGATAGTAACGTGATAAAATAACTGCGATTATCCAATACATTTGAAATGATCTAATATACCGGTACAACAACCTAAAGCGAAAAATCATTAAGCAAGACTACAGTAGCAATCGTAATTGGTATGCCAAGTAAATTTACATTGTAATTGTATCTTAAAATAACTTAAATTTATTGTAACGACAATATGATTTCAAATATTTTTACGAGTTTGTTTCGATTCGCTGTATTTAGTTTATGGTGTTCATGTGAAATGAGAGGTGGACTGAAAATACTGGACAGGAAAGCGGGGGGAATAATGTATATTTTCGTTACAATAATCGTCGTTACTGCGACAACACAACCAAAATATATCTCGACAGGTTTTTTATACGATAATGACGAATGAATTTATTCTAATCAATTATCGTTTTTTATACGCTTATAACTATCGCGAAACATTTCGTCAACCCGATCAGGTAACAGATCCTTCCACTTGGCAATCATCATCGAATAAACCTTAGAAAGACTCGACAACTGACGGATCGTCTTGTCCTGCTTAAATGCCACAAGAGCTACATTCGGCTTAAATGATGAACTATAATTAACTCGCTTTCTACTCATAATCTCTCCAAAAAATTTTCAATTTCCCAAAAATTATACTTTATTCACCTATCCAGTTTTTTCAGTCCACCGCTATTATTAATAAAAAACGAGTTAATTATAGTTCATCGTTTAAGTCGAGGGCAACTATTGCGGCATTTAAGCAGAACAAAACGATCTATCTGTTGTCGAGTTATTGTAAGGTTCATCCTACGATGATTGCCAAGCGGTATCTCAATTGATTGAGCAAGTTGACGAGATATTTCTCGATGGTCGCAAGCGAATGAAATGCAATAAACTGTCAGCTGCATAATTTATCATAATTGGAATGTTTCGAAGTTGAGAATATTTTTTTGAAAAAAACATTACGGATAATTCAGATTTTAGCATAGCTGATTAATGTCGTTTACATTCAATTTCTCAATTTTTAATCAAGAGATTGTCGAAGTTATTACATCGTAGTTTTGATTGACGCTTGCGAGTTGCCAAGAAGACATGCGTTTAATCGAACAAGTGAGATTGTTGCAATTTTTTACGTGGAGGAGAAAACAATTGAGAACAATCATTTATTGTAACAAAAATATACCTTATTCCCCCACTTTCCTGTCCAGCTTTTTAAGTCCGCCGTTTTTTTCAGTCTGCATCAATATTAGTGATGCGCTGTTGATTATTTATCGGGCAAAAATAAAGGATATCTTTCTCTTGGTATTAAAGGAACGTCTACATGCCTACATGCTTCTAAACAAGCTGGACGTAATTCGCCAATAAGCCATCTATAAAGAAATTCTGTTATCTGCATATAATAAACAGATTCGTTTTGCATATAGTCGTCAAAAAAATATAGAGGCCATATTTTTGAATTATTCTCAATTTTCCACATTAAAATATTACCGTTGTCATTGTAACCTATTTCGAGTAACCCATTGATTTCAGGAAAAATAGGAAATCGAGTTTCTTTGGATTGTAATGGAAATCCAAGCATCGTTTGGTAAAACTCTATTCGTCTAAAATGCCCTTTAAAAAGTGAGTCGTCCCCAAAGGGATTTTCGATGAAGAGTGTATTACAAAATGTACCACAACCATAATATGCAATCAATTCTTTATAGTCATTAGGAAATATAAGTTTATATTCTTTCTCTATGTCAGCAAATAATAGGAGCGTATTTCTATATGTAGTCTGTTTGGGGGGCGTTATCAGACTTAAAAGTTTATTAAGATAATAATGTTTTGATTTAGGTAAATCTATCATAATATATTATCATAGTTGGTTAAGGATATTTCCATCAAAAATAATATGGCTCATACCACTATTTTCTATCCCAATTGCTTCAATTTCTATGTAATCTGGAATTAAATTATCTCCACTGTAATGAGGAGTAACTGAATACACAACTTCAGTATATTTTGCATTGGAACCTATCAATGAATTTGCAATAGGCGTTTCAACCAATGATCTCATTTGTTCATTTGCAGTTCTATAAAGAGGAACTAAATTTGAAGTGTCATTTCCTACTCCACCAAACCAACGAGCTAAAAGATGTCCACGAGCGCGTTGATATTGCGTTGTGTTTGTGACAAGTTCTGACCAACCGGTCGGATCCACCGAAGCTGTACTTCCTAAAGATGTATTTACATTTTCTGGAAGGATTCTTGCAATAATTCCCTGTGCTCGATTGAGGTGATCAGTTTCTTTTAATAATGCAAGTCCTTTGTATACTCCACCAGTAAGATTTACTAGTTTTGGTGATTTTGCCAACATTTGCGCAATACCTTTTAAGCCTCTACCTACCGACATAAGATCATCAATGATGCCAGCAGGTCCTAGTATAAAATCCATTGCAGGATCAGGAGATGTTAGTGTACTAACAACACTTAAAGACGCCATCCCATATTGAATAAGTCGAAATGTAACAGGCGCACCTACTGACCAACTATATACATAAGCATAACCAGAAATAGTTGCGCTGTTTAGAGAACTTAGACCACTACTTATAGCAGTACTAATTGACACAGAAATACTATTCATCAACCCACTTGGATCAATTCCATTTATAGGATCGCCATGAGTATATAGGTATTTATGTAACGATAACGGATCGTTTAGATTTCCAAAGAATGGGTCTAGTCT
>JAISLW010000142.1 GCA_031277105.1 Planctomycetaceae bacterium
GAATAAATTTTTATGGCTGGTCAAAAAACCGATAACCGTTTGTTTTACATTTCCAGTAAAAGAATTTCTAAATTCGCCAATACCTGACGTATCAATACCTGAAAAATCAAATTCCATTACGGCGTAACTATTTTTTAACGGCGTAGGATTTTGACCAATATAAAGATCGCCGAATAACCGCTCAAATTCACCGGCATAATTAACGTCGTAATAATACGCCAACATTGAAAGAAATAGACTTTTTCCAAAACGGCGCGGGCGAATAAATATCTTGCTATCGTTGCTTTCGTTTTCTAGTAGTTCAATAAAACGCGTCTTATCAACATAAGCATAATTTTTCCGCGTCCGAACACTCTTAAAATCAGCATTGCCGTAAGGCAATAATTTAGGCGTTTGCTGTTTAGTTGTTTTTTTGGCTAGCGTTTTTTGGGCGGGTGATTTTTGGGCGGGTGATTTTTGTTTTGACGTTTTTTTTGTCATAATATTTATTTGTTGTTGGTTTGTTGTGATTGGATTTTTGTAACGTGAAAACTAATTTATATTCCGCTCAATTACTATGAATAATTACAATTTTTTTGTAGTGTTGATATTTACAGTACCAAGTTTATTTCGTCTGGCGGCGGCGGCAAGTCTTCGTGTGTTGCGTCGGTTGTTTGGCTTTGATGGCTAACTGCCGTTGAAACCCATTGCCAAAATTTAGCGAAAGAATTACTGTCCATCGTGTCAAGCGAAACTACATCAGGCGTAATTTTTTGAAGCGGCGCAACCTTTGCCTTCGGACCTGCGGCACACGCTACAACTCGCGCAAAACGACGCTTCTTCAACTCCGCCGCCATCTCATTGAACAACTTCGTATCAGACGGCGAACCATCGGTCATTATAACGGCAAAAGGCAACCAATCGCCCTTACGTTCTGGAGTCGTTTTAATAACCTCTTTTTCGTACTGCGAAATAAGTAATTGCAACGCCTCGCCCAAGTTAGTCGGCGACGTCTCAGGCGGATCAAGATTAGGCAACAAAAAACCGTCAAGCTCCGTCAACGGAACCAAGACCCGCGCCTCGCGATCAAATGTAATAATACTCAAATAAACCGTCTCCAACGCATAAGGATCGCGACTTAAACTCGACAACAAGGCTTGAAGTCCTGCTTTCACCGCCTCTATCGGTTCGCCGCGCATTGAACCAGACGTGTCCAAAAGAATGTATATCGGTAAACGACGCATAATTTAACAAAATGTATATTTGACAATATTGACGACATCTCTATACGTATCGTATTTGAAATGCAGTGATGGATACTTTTCGCAATTTAAAGTATGAAAAGTATATTATAAAAAATTATCCCACTTGTCCTTCAAAAATTGCCAAAACGTAATTTAATAAACAAATTCAGGTAAACGTTGTTTATTGATTGTTTTGTCAAAAAATAAATTTTGGGGACGTTCTGTGTTATTCTGATTTATGATCAAGGTTGGGCGAGATTGATTTCGGGCGGCGGGGGCGGTAATTCATTTGAAACGTCGTCGTTGCCGACTTCATCGACTTTTTTGCTGCTTGCTGAAATTGACGACGAAACCCATTTGAAGAATGCGCCGATTGTTGTTGAGTCTGCCGTATCTAGTGTTACGACATTTTCTGTCAAACGTTGAAGAATTGTTTTATCTGCATGTTGTCCGGCGGCGCATGCGACGATAATTCCCCAGTTATATTTCTTAAATATTTCTATGCCGGGTTCGACGTTATCTGTTGGCGTTCCGTCTGTCATAATAAAGACGAGTGGTTTCCAATCGCCTTTTTGTTCTTTTGTTGATTTAACGACTTCGTTGGTTGCGCATTCGGCGACTTTTTGCAATGCGGCGCCGAGGGCGGTGCCGCCGCTGGCAGAAAGATTAGGCGGTTGAAATTGAGATACTTCTGTCAAGGGTATAGTTTGTTGTACGTCGTTGCTGAATGTGATGACGCTAATATATGCCGATTCTAGTGCATAAGGGTCTTTTCGCAATGCTGATTGCATCATTTGTACGCCGTTTTTAACAGCCTCTATTGGTTCGCCGGTCATTGAGCCGGAAACATCAAGTAAAAGATAAACGGGAAGTCTTCGCATAATTAAATAGTTATTGGTTAAGGTTATTATTGGAACACAAATTTCATGGTTGAATTTCAGTAAAATATATCAGTAAAATATACGTAATCGTACTTGAAATTCATCAATGTAAAAGTTTAAAAACCTGCCGTCCGAAATCTAGGCAGACGAAAGTAAACGCAAATTAAATTTATGTGAACTGTTTAAAAAACATGTAACCGTTCACGTAAATTTAAGCAAAAGATTTTAGGGTATATCGGGACAATTTTTGTAACAATAAATCTATTCCCTACGCTATATCACCTAAAATTCTACGCTTCTAAAATCTTGTGAAAGGTTACAAAAAATAAATGGCACGGCAATAAATCAAATTGTAATCCGCAACAAAAACTCGTCAACGCCAACCAAAAAATATTCATATCAGCTATCACAAAATAATACTCGTTAAAGATACTTCCAAAAACTATAGGGCGTCTCTAAAAATTAATATTTTTGCAAAAAGGTAGGCGGCGTTTCGTCCCGTGTTTATTTTTGTGCCGCAATGGAGTTTATGCTACCAATAAATTGCAATAATTCATAAAGCCTCAAATATATTTATTTTAGACGTGCGAATATTAAAATTTATTGATATTGTAAACCGTAATGCGGCCCAAAATTAAACACGGGGCGAAACGCCGCCTACCTGAACAAATGAATTTTTAGAGATACCCTATAAATTTATTTTTATTAATCACAGAGAACACAAATGATTTTTTGTTACAAAAAATCGTCAGCCGGATCGCAGGCATTTCGCCTGCATTTCACGATTGCGGGCGTCTCGCCTGCATTTCAGGATCGCGGGCGTCTCGCCTGCATTTCAGGATCGCGGGCGTCTCGCCTGCATTTCAGGA
>JAISLW010000146.1 GCA_031277105.1 Planctomycetaceae bacterium
TCGGGCAATCCGATATTTTCCATATCGACATTATATTCTTTCGCTTTCGCTTTTACAAAATCAGATAACGAATTATGTAACGCTTCCGGCGTGTTATTAGATATTGCCCCAAAATCTAACCGTATCACCGGATATTTTTTTGACCAATCCCATTTATCATAAATAAAAAGTCCTTCAAATAATTCCTTTTGACCGCTAAATAATTCATCAAGCGTACTCACCAACAATGATTTACCAAAACGACGAGGACGAGATAAAAAATAAATCCGCCCTGAATCTATCATCTTATGGATAATCTCAGTCTTATCAACATACAAATAATTTTCTCTACGCAAAGCAGAGAACGACTGAATCCCGATTGGTAATTTTTGCATGATTTTAATTTTCGTTACAATAATTAAAATAAATTTTAGAGACGTTCCAAACAATAGCAAATAATAGTTAGTCTGTGCGTCTTTATTATTCTATTTTCAGAGAGTGTGATTTTGTTTTTGTTTTTGGCGGCGGCGGGATGATTGTTTCTATTGAGACTTTGTTTTCTTTTCCGTTGCGTAGATATGTCAATTCTAATATTTCACCTGCATAACGCGATTTGATATTCATTTCGTATTCTAGCGCCGTTTCGATTTTATCGTTGTTAATTTTTATGATTTTGTCGTCTTTTTTTAATCCTGCTTTTTCTGCGGGCGATTTTGGCATGACGGCGTTTAGGACGGGTTCGCCTACGAAAATTTGATTTTCTTTGAATGCTGTTCCGATGAAAGCCGGATGTAAATCTTTTCCTTTTTTTAGTTTATCGAGAATATTTTTGTTTATATCTTCAAAAGGAATAGCCAATCCGACTCCGGCGTCGTATGTATCGGAGCCGGCGGCGAGTTCGTTTGAAGTCATGGAGAGCGGAGCGGCGATTGCGAATACTTTGCCGTCAAAACCGACAATTACGCCGCCGTAATTATTGGGACCGATTGCGGCGTCTGTTTGTATAGCTTTTTTCCAAATACGATTTTTTCCGCTGATTATTCCTCGCGTAATATTGGGTTCGTTTGCGGCAAGAGCGACGGCGATTACGACGACGGGTTCGGCAATTTTAATATCGTTTAATTTTCTAAATTCGGGTTTTTCGGGCGGTAAAAAATTAGCGTCTAGCCCATCGACTTTTAATAACGTCAACATACGATTATGATCGACTGCGATGCGACGGGCAACTTTTTTTGTCCCGTTATGAAACCTAATCAATATTGAGGTTGGTTCGTGTAGAAAATTGAATGCGCTAGTTAGAATATAACCTTCCTTATCAAGAAGAAATCCGGTTGATGTTCCATCGTTGGCGAATTCGTTACCGACTTTTTCAAATCCGCCAATTGTATCTATGCGAACAAGCCAAAGCGAAATCTTGTTGATTATATTTTGCAATGACTCCGCATTAGTCTGATTGGCGGTAGTTTGCAAGTTTACCGGCTGCGACTCTTGAGCAAAAATTGTCGAAGCGATACAAAAATAAATACAAACAATAAAAAAATAATTGACTGAAATTAAAATAATTTTTTTCATTTTAAGTTGATAATTGTATGTTAGAAAAATACTGACTGTTGTTTTTGGGTTAATGTTGACTTTCGGTTACTTTTGAATAATACGACGTCATAGATTGATTAGGCAATAATAAAATTTTTTGTAACAAAAATTGTCGCTCATGTTTTTAATATATTTTATTTGATCCGTCAAATATTAAATTGTCAACTCAAATTATGCTTTGTCAAAATTCATTGTCTATCCCCCCTCCGCCGTCGCTTCACATTTCATCGCACCACAGCCGCAAAAAAATAATTATCGTTACAAAAATAAGGCGTCTCCAAAAATCCATTTTTGGAAGAAACGATCAATCATTCGATGTCTCTCTAAAATTTTAATACGCTTTTTACCAAACCTAATTTCTACCTAATTTTTCTGAACAAAACAACCTCAGTAGAAAAGGCAACATAAAAACTAAACCTCATTACCTCATTGCCTTATTAAAATAAAATCATAATGAGGTAATGAGGTTGTGGCGTGTTGGCATACTCTGCTACGGAGGTTGTTTTGTAAAGAAAAATTAGGTAAAAATTAGGTTTGTTAAAATTAAAATTAAATCAATGATGAATTTTTAGAGAAACCAATATACATTAGGGAATTTCTAAAAACCACAAATTTATTTTTATTAACCACAGATGATACAAAGAACACAGAGGAAATTTTTTATTAGAATCGAAATATTATTTAATATTATAATTGATTTTGGCTATAAAATAATTAAAAAAATTTTCTTCCCTGTGAACTCTGTGTTCTCGGCGCTTAAATAAAAAACCAGTTATTAGATGTTGCCATTATTGTAACCGTTCACGAAAATTTAAGCGAATAGATTTTTAGAGGTTAAGGAGTAGGGGATAGGGATTCGTTTTTTTAGAAAACTAGATAACAAGTTTTTTTGTTACAAAAAATCGTCTCACTTGTCCCTCATGTCCCACTCGTCCCTCAAAAATTACCAAAACGTAATTTAATAAACAAATTTCCGTGAACGCTTACCCATTTTTAAACTGTTTGTATTTGGGTTTGCGATTTACCGTCGCCTGCCTAATTTTTGTGCGGCAGGCTTTGATGTTTTTAATCGTTGAAATTCAAGTACGGGCGGTTAGAAGTTCTTTATTTAATCTGGCGTCCAGAGTTTTGGTTTTGTTTGTTCGTTTTGGGAGTTATTATTTTGGTTATCTGGCGTCCATATTTCGGGCGTTTTATTTTCTGTTGTTTGTTCGGGTTTGTTTGTTGGGTTTTGTGGAATTAGCCCTAGATTTAATAACAAAGAATAAAATTCTTTCATTATTTTTTCATCTTTTCCGTATTTATTTACGACGTATTTTATTGCGTCTTCGATATGTCCGACTTGATTTAATAATAATCTTACTGGTATTTCGTGCATATACCAGATTGCGTCGACAGTATTATTCAACACGGCTTCGTTTTTTGCCTTATCAATTAACGTTAGCGCTTCTTCAAGTTCGTTGTTTGCCCGTTTGAATTTTATCAAATTATCATACGCTAATATTCTTGCTTGCGGGTCTATTAAATTCAACGGGCGATTTAAAATTTCTTGTGCGAATCTTGTCGAACATTGCAAATAATTGTACATATTTATAATAAAAAATCCTTCTACGATTACTTGGTTTGATAATTTTTTAATATCAAGCAAGTACCATCTCCAAAGCGGAATTTTGTCGATAAATGCAATTTGGTCTTCATCGGTTTCGGCTTGAATTTGGATTATGTCAAGCAACGGAAATCCTAATTTATTGCGTAATTGATTTATGAAATTAAATCCTAATTCGCCCAAACTTTCGAGCATTGTAATTTCCAATAATATCAGCAATCCGAGAACTCTATTTTTGTAACTTTGATCTTTTACGGCTTCGGTAGGCGTTTTATTACTGAGCGATTCGAAAGTAGTGTTTAGCCATTTTGCGGCGACGGTATCCGAGTAATATTGTTCGTACAATTTTGTTTGTTGTTCGGCGTTATATGTGCGGTTTGCGGGAAAGACGAATTGCGGCGCGATTATATCGTATGATCGGGTTTTGTATTTTACTGTTTGCGTTTTTGACAAGTTAGTTATTAGGACTTCGCCGAGTATTTGTTTGAGGAGATTTTCAACTGTTTTTTGTTCGCTGTCGTACAATTCTGATATTTCGATTCTTGCTTCTTTATCTGTTTCTTTCCCGAATAACATTCCGATTGCGATTTGGGTTTGAATATTATTGATAGTTATTTCTTCGTCTATTGGCGGCGTGGGGCGGTTAAATATTCGGAAAATTCCTTTGGGCGGAACGAAATTTTGTTGCACGAATGTTTTGGGATCAAACGGCAACGAACTAAAATTTGGCGACGAGAGCAATTTTTCCAATGCGATATTAGCGTCGCTGACTTTGTACTCGACGAGTAATACAGGCGTAGGTTTGCCGAGCAAGTCTAAGTTAAGAGTGAGTCGCAACGCTTCGGATTCGGCTGATTGTTCGGGCGTTAAATTGGGGAGCGCCGCGTAAGTTTTCAGTATGTTAGAAGTGGCGCCGGCGTCGATTAGCCAGTAATGTAACACGGCGATATTTTTGAGAATAGATGGCCATTGACTAGCGTAATTTGACATAGATTTAAGCAAATTAAGCGCTTCTTTCCATTTCAATCTGGCAATCAACATTACTACATTATCAAATTCTTTTTTAGCCGGAAAATCATCGGGACAATTAAAGTCGAATACAAATGTTCGGACAATTAGCGGAATTTCAGTGGAAGAGTTAATTATTGATGTTAGGTAATCTGCTTTTTCTTGGTACTCGTTAAATTGGTTTATGAAGGTTGTGATACCGGTTGCGGCGCCGGCTTCGCCGTGTAAAAGTAGCAAGTAAGCGAGTTCAAATGCGGTATTAACGATATATTTTTGCATTTCGTCGTTTGATTTTTCGCAATAGTTTACGAGTGTATCGACGGCTTCTTTGGAGTACCCGCAAAAAGCGGTTGATTTTATGTATTCGCCGACTGCGACGGGGTGGTTGGGGTGATCTTTGAACAGAGATTTTGCGATGTCCAATGCTAGTTGTTCGTTGCCGGCAGATCGGAGTATGTGTAATTTCGCTGATAAAATTTCGAGGCTATTGGGGAATTTGCGTTGTGCTTCTTCTATCCGTGCGAGGGCTGCGTTGACTTGTCTTGCAAGGAGTAATTTTCTTATTTCGTTTAATTCTTCTACAATCTGTTGAGAAGTTTGGTCAATATTTTGTTGGTCAATTGTGTTAGTTTGTTGGTCGTTTGACATTTTGATAGTGGGTAAAGGTGAAAGGTTTTGATCAAATTTTATGATCGTTTGTAAAATAATATACGCTTAAATTTTTCGGGTAAATATGAATGTTTACCGCAATATACTGTTTGTAATTGAAATTCGTCGATTTAAAAGCGTAAAGCCTGCCGTCCGAAATCTGAACAGGCGGCGGTAAATGCAAATTAAAGCGCTAACAATTTAATTATTCCTAGCGAATTAAGGTTGCGAAGTATAGCATAAGTAACTTTAAGTAATAGGGGGGGGAAAATTTTAAACCGTCCGCTCTGTCAATATCGTCTATATGCAATTATAATTCTTTGTCCTTACCTTCTTGTGATAAAAAAATAAAACTGATAAAATAACTCAAGTCAATTTCTAAAAATTTATTTGTCCAGGTAGGCGGCGTTTCGCCGAAACGCCGCATTACGGTTTATACCATCAATAATTTTAATACGTCGCACGTCTAAAATGAACATATTTTAGGTTTTATGAATTATTGAATTTATTGGTAGCATAAACTCCATTGCGGCACAAAAAATAAACACAGTGGCGAAACACCGCCTACCTTTTTTGCAAAAAATGAATTTTTAGGGATACCCTCAAGTCAATTTCTAAAAACGTATTTTTAAAAGATACCCGCAACGCCTAAATAAAATCTACGACATTAACCGAAATAGAAAGAAATAATAAAATAAAGAATTAGTTTTTTTGTAACGAAAATTAAAATCATGCAAAAATTACCAATCGGGATTCAGTCGTTCTCTTCTTTACGCAGAGACGATTATTTGTACGTCGATAAAACAGAGATTATCCATAAGATGGTTATGGGAGGTAAAATTTATTTTTTATCTCGTCCTCGTCGTTTTGGTAAATCTTTGTTGGTGAGTACGCTTGATGAATTATTTAACGGACAAAAGGAATTATTTGACGGGCTTTTTATTTATGATAAATGGGATTGGTCTAAAAAATATCCTGTGATACGGTTAGATTTTGGGGCGATAGCTAATAACACGCCGGAAGCGTTACATAATTCGTTATCTGATTTTGTAGATGAGATGGCTACTGATCACGGCGTTGATATTAAAAAAACTGAATTGCC
>JAISLW010000457.1 GCA_031277105.1 Planctomycetaceae bacterium
CATGTTGGTAGAAAAAAATGATACGAATTTTTAGCGTCCCGTTAAGGACGCAATAAAGGTTAAGGTTGTATTGACATGTTGTCCCTAACGGGACAAATATATTTTTGACCTTACTTTTCTACCAACATGTTGTCCCTAGCGGGACAGAAATGAATTTTTAGAGACGCCCAGATGTTAAACCTCTCTCACCAGCGGTTGAGTACAACCGCCAGCAGGCGAGACGCCCGCGATCCTGGGATGCAGGCGCAACGCCTACGATCTTTCGGACGATTTTTTATAACAAAAAAATTTGTCCCGCTACACCCTATACCTTATTCCCTAAAATCTGGCGCTTATACTGCTCGTACTTGAAAATCAGCGATTTAAAAGCGTCAAAGCCTGCCGCCCGAAGGCAAGGCAGGCGAATGTAAAACGCAAATTCAAGTGTGAACAGTTTAAAGTTCTGTGAACGGTTACATTTTATTTAGTAGGTTTTGAGATTCGTTTACGTGATTAGTCGCCCATTGTTTATCGCCGTACAATTCAATTATGCCGGATAATAATTTTTTTGCTTGTTCCGGTTCGTCGTTGATTAGATTTTTTGCGTCTTGTATTCTTTTTTTCAGGAACGCTTCTTGATCCGCAGTAATTGTGTCTATTCCTTTTTCTAATTCGCGTAATCTCCGTCGCGCAAGTTCTACGCACATTTCTGTTGGACTTTGTAAACGATGATTTGAAACGAATTTTTCATTCTTAATCGTTTCGCCGGACGAATTATTATTGTCGTTATCTTTATCGTTGTTATCTTTATTGTTGTTATTATCAATAATGTTATTATTTGTATTATCATCTTTTTTTTCATGTTGCAATGGCGCAATATCATTTCCAAAAAGGTCTATCATTGCCCTCAATTTCGCAATTGCTTTAGCGGGATCAGATTTGATCAACGATGTTGCTTCCAGATATGCTCTCTCGACTTGGCTTATTGCCGCTGGATCGGAAAGTTGTCGTCGTCGTTCTAATCGCCGTTCAAGATTTGCAAGTTTTAACTGATCGTCGTAAATTCGCACTTGACCGATGCGCGGGTGATCGGCATGATGATCCAAAAAGTATCTTATTTCCGATTCCGCCCGTCTCAAGGATTCGATTGAAAATTCGCCTTCCTCACCGCGACTATGCAATTTCGACGATATGCGTTCGTAGAGCGTATCCGGCGGTACCGGTTGTAAAAGATAATAAATTATCCCGCCAATCAAAATTAAACTCAACGATGCAAATATAGTTTGCAACGAAATCGGATACTGCGCCGTTTCTGACAACAATACGCCGCCAAGATCGCGTTCATCGACTTCCGTAAACGTCGAATGTTGTATTCGGCGCGTAGTAGTCGTTTTCATTTTGCCGGAACTACCGCATAAATTCGGCGGCGATTGTTCTTTTTCCGGTTGCGGATTTTTAAGATCGTTATTATTGGGTTCGTTTTTATTAACGTTTTCGTTATTAACATTGTTGATAATCGGGCTAGCAATCGGGTTAATATTTGGGTTAATATTTTTTTCGGGCGCGTTGTTATTTTGTTTATGTTCAAATTCAAATTGAGTTGAATTTACGTTATTGATTGGATTTGATTGACTGATATTTGTGTGTGATTTTGTTATTTCAATATCGTCTCCAATTTTACCGAAAGAATCAGCCAGTGAAGAATTATTATTTGGCGGAATATTATTTGCGGGAATTACGCTTAAATCGACGATTGCGTCTTGTGTTAGAATTGGATTAGTCGGCGGCGTTGTGTTATCGGTTGGTCGGATAATTATTTTTTCGTAATGTCCGAATTGATTTTGCAGTAGCGTTTGAAGTCTTCTTGCGACGGCGAATGGACTTTGCGGTCGTGTTTCGGGTTGTATTTGTAGTAAGTTTAGTATGATTATTTCTAGTTCTTCCGGCACGTCGTTTCGTGTTTGTCTTATTGGTTCAATTATATTTTCTTGATGTTTTTTGATGATTTCGGCAAGATGTTTTGCGGTAAAAGGCGGCTTGTTCAAGATAAGCGCATACAAAACGGCGCCCAAAGAATACATATCAGAACGCGGTCCGACGGGACCCGCCAATGCTTGTTCGGGCGACATATATTCAAGCGTTCCGACAACCGCATTAACTCCCGTCAAACGTTGCGACCCAAATAAAGACGCAATTCCAAAATCGGATAATTTAACGGCGCCGGTTTTTTCAAGTAATATATTTGCCGGTTTGACGTCGCGATGAGTTATTCCGCGATCATGCGCATGCCGTAACGCCCAACATATTTCCATGCCGATTTTGGCGACTTCATACCAATAGAAAAAACGCTTCCGACGCAACTCCGCATAAAGACTAGCGCCTTCGACAAGTTCCATCACATAATAAAGCGCCCCTTGATCCTTGCCAAATCCGTATAAACGCACAATATTATGATGCCGCAATCGCTTGAGCGTGTCAATTTCAGCTTCAAATCGCAAACGCGTATCGTTCTCCTCGTCAAATGTATCAAGCAAAACTTTAACGGCGGCGACTTCGCCAGTCTGCTCATGAATACCTTCATAAACAGCGCCCATGCCGCCGCGACCAAGCACGCGACCTATTTGAAAAGGACCAAGTTTTTCAGGTTGCATCGTATTTTAATACAAATTAATTATACGTATCGCAGAAAATCATTGATGGTAACTTCTATACAAATCGTACTTGAAATTCAGCGATTTAAAAGCGTCAAAGCCTGCCGGCCGAAATCTAGGCAGGCGAAGGTAAACGAAAACTCAAGTGCGAACAGTTTAAAAAACAGTTTTTGTATTTAAGCGCCGAGAACACAGAGTTCACAGAGAATAATTTTTTAAAAAATATTTTAAATCAAAAAATCAATTACAATATTAAATAACGTTTTGACGCCAATTAAAAATTTTCTCTGCGTCCTCTGTGGTTAATAAAAATAAATTTGTGGTTTTTAGAAGTTCCATGATGTAAAAACGTAAAAGCCTGTCGCCCAAAAGTAGGCAAACGGCGGTAAACTAAAACACATGTACGATCCGTATATTATTTTTTAGTAACCTTTCACATAAATTTAAGTAAAAGGTTTTAGAGGAGATGGCGTCGGGAGTAGCGGGACAATTTTCGTAACAATAAATCTATCCCCTACACCCTACACCCTATCCCCTAAAACTCAACGCTTCTAAAATTTCGTGAACGGTTGCGTTTTTTTATAATTTATTGCGGCGCCGTGAAACCGATTTCGACGGCGAGTGGGCCGTATTCGGTTTGGAATGGTATTGTGATTGGCTGGCTTGTTTCGGGGAAGATAATTTCTGATTTTTCGCCTTTTATTATGTTTGGCAAGCTGAGGCTGAGTTTATATTCTTCTAGTTGTGCTTTTGCGTTTCCTGCGATCATATTTGTCAACTCGCCGACGGCGTCGTAAACGTCTGCGTTCAAGTCGTCAAAATCTTCCATTAACATAACCGACGCCGATTTGATCGCCAATTCTTTAGACATTGTGAGAATAACCGTTCCGACGACTACGCCGGACAAACCAATTATGCCGCTGATTGGAAATAACGTTTGCGGTTCTTTTTTGAGAACCGGATTGCCTCTGGTCACCTTGCAACCGACCATCGTTTCAAGCGTTTTCGTAACTGCGACGATAAACGGATTTATAAATTCAACTCTAAGTGTTACAGGCATAATTTAGATTTTAATTGTAAACTGTTGTAATTGAAATTACGGTTTCTAGCAATCGTTTCGAGGACGCGCAATCCGTCAAATCTCAATATACAATTTGTAATAATCTTGTTTTTAATTAACCTTGTGATCAATAAACCAAAAGTAAATCAAATTTACTTTCAAACGAAATATACTGCGTAATTGAATTTCAGAGAGTTTCAAAAAATTCATTTGTTTAAATAATTTCGTTTAAAAACACGACTTGAATATCATATCTTATCCAAAAACAAAAATCAACATTACGCAACAAAATCTGTCCCACTCGTCCAACGCGTCCTAAAAATAATCTTTTTAATACGTGTAATCTGTGAACAAAAAAATCGATCCACAGATTAAGCAGATTAGAAGGATTTTTTTAGGAGAAATGCAGTACACTACTCGTACTTTAAAATTGCGGTTTTCAAAAAATTCGCTATTCAATAGATATGCGTATTTTTTAAAACCATAATTTAAATTGCGAATATCATAATCGATGATTTCGCGCGGCGTGTAAAAACTGCCGGTTGTTTTGCGTTGATTTTCTTTGGAATATGCGTCAATACAAACTAATAATTAAACGTAACGAATAATCAGGATTCCTAGACTTTTCGGTTGCCCAAAAATACCAATTACGAAGTTCAAGATAAAACTTATCGCAAAGTTCTTGACGTTTGATTTCGATTTGGCGAGATCGTTTTTTAACAAAAATATCCGGCATAGTAAAATAGTAAAAACGTAAAACTACGGAATGTAACCGTCGCGGCTGCAAGTTGCCAACGGCGCAGGAACGCAGATGTTTCGTCTGCACGGCGCCAACGGCAACCAAAAAAATAGTTGAGATCAAAAACGCCATTTTAGCGGTTGAGTACAACCGCATGCAGACGCGACGCCTGCGATCCTAACCTTCAATAATTTTGATCTCATCTTCCGTTAAATCGTACAATTCATAAACCAAACGGTCAATTTCAGATTCTAATTTTGTTGTATCGGCGTTAGGATTTTTTGTTTTGGATAAAAGTATTTGGTTGACTAGATCGATTATTGGTTGTTGTATTTTAGGTTGAGCGTATTTTATTGGTATTTGTCGTAAAAAATTTAATTTTACTTGTGCAAAAACTTTTCCTATTTCTGATATTAGAAGATGATAAAGATAATTTCCTAATTTTGAATTTAATATTCCTAAAATATATTGTAGGCTGATATTTTTATCTTTTTGAATCAGAGAGTGGACGGAGTCGATGCAATAAAAAGGTTCTTCAATATATGTTGCGATTATGTTGTCTGACGTTTGGCGAAGAAAAATTTTAGGCGATTCAAAAAATTTAGTATTACGCGGGCACCACAGCCATTTTCCGTATTTTATGTAGGTATTACTCCATTGAATATTGTATTTAAATATTTCTCTTCCTCTTGTGCATTTTTTTGAGTAATTGCTTGTCAATTTATCTCTAAAATAATTAACTTTTTTTCCTTGTAATTTTGCATAGACGGTGATACCTTGCGAACTGTCAACAACGTCTCCTAAACTTTTAGCGTCGGAATAAAATCTTTTTAAGACGGTTTGATTTTCTATATTTTTAATATCAAAAGATTCATAACTGTATTTCTTTTTATTTAATAAAGTATCTGCTATTTTTTTCAACTTAAAATTTTCATAGATATATTTTGTAAAATGGGCGTTAATTTGTTTGTTGTTTTTTATTAGTATTGATATGCAATTATCTACTACGGCGGATTCAAAAATACCTTCGATTCTGTCGGTTAATTCTAAAATAGTTGTATTTTGATATAACCATTTTCGTAAATTTATAAATTGCTTGTACTGCGTAAACGTATGCGGAGTGATAAAAGCGACAATTCCGTTTGGGACAAGTAGATCAATTCCTCTTTTAAAAAAGAATATGTATAAATCATAATGACCAGATAGAACCTCTTTATAATTTTTTTGAAAAAATGTTTTTTTGTCTTTTTGCGATATTTCTTCATACGGCGGATTTCCGATTACAATATCGAACCCGTCGTCGATGCCGAACATCCAATGCGGGTCGAAGAACGGAGTTGATTTTGTTTGGTCGTATGGATTCCATTGTAAAAGTAATTCGGCGGTTTCGTGTGATAATTCGCCTGCGTCTTCCATTGCGGCGCTTAATAATTTTCGTAAATCTTTGTCGTCGTCTTGTAATTTCTTTTTATCTTGCGGCGTATTTGC
>JAISLW010000036.1 GCA_031277105.1 Planctomycetaceae bacterium
CGAAGTAGTCGAATGTTTAATCATCGTTCTAATTTTAGGTTAAATTTGAAAAAAACATAAGTTATAAACAAGCATGTTTCATTTTGCGCAACAAAAATATCATCATGCCAAACGGCTATTAATATAACGCACCAAACTTCTTTTTCAACTATACCTTGCTTGTTGTTCAACGTTTGTTTCATGTATTCTCGATCTTATCAAAAAATAATCAGCGGTAATTTAAACTGTTCGTACTTTAATTTTCGTTTACCGCCGTTTACCTAATTGGGTATCTCTAAAAATTCATTTTTTTGCAAAAAGGTAGGCGGCGTTTCGCCGAAACGCCGCATTAGAGTTTATGGCGCCAATAAATTTTATTACTTTACAACGTCTAAAATACGTCTATTTTATACGTTATGAAGTATTAAAATTTAATAATTGTTTTACACGTATTGCGGCACAAAAAATAAACACAGCGGCGAAACACCGCCTACCTTTTTACAAAAAATGAATTTTTAGAGAAGCCCCAATGAATTTCAAGTACGAAAAGTATAAACAAATTTTCGCGAATGGTTACAGCTTTTTCAAATTACAATTAAATCAATAATAGCAACTTCTAAAAACCATAAATTTATTTTTATTAACCACCGAGAACACAGGGAACACAGAGGAAGTTTTTATTAGAATCGAAACATTATTTAATATTATACTTGACTTTGGATAGAAAATAATTTTAAAAACTTTCATCTCTGTGTTCTCTGTGATCTCGGCGGTTAAATAAAAAGCTGGTTTTTATACTGCTCGTACTTGAAATTCAGCGATTTAAAAGCGTCAAAGCCTGCCGTCCGATAGCTAGGCAGGCGACGGTAAACGCAAACTCAAGTGAGAACAGTTTAGAAGTTCCCTAATGACTTTTTGGCGATTTTTTTATTCTGATTTAATTTCTAATTTAATATTTTTGTTTCCTGTTTTTTTGATTTCGATAGTTAGTTCTGATTTTTCGGGGTTTGCGTATTTTCCCATTTGTTCGACGTATGTAACTGTTTTGTAATTATCATCGACGGCTTCTTGACCGGGTTCAACTTTGGTAATACGTTTTGACAAAATTATTTTATATTGACCTGGCAAAATGCCGTTCCATTGTAACGTTTTTGCGTTGAAGTTACCGTTTGCGTCTGTTTGGGCGCTTGCGCCTCTTGCTTGCGGGTCGGTTGAATCTGGGATGAATGTTACGGTTACGCCTTCGACAGGTTTACCGTCTTGCGTTAGCGTGCCGGAACAAGGCGTTAAACCTTGAAGCCCCTTACTACAACCGCCCAAAAATAAACAACACGACAACACTAATACAAATTGAAATACTTTCATTTTTTTAAATTGTTAAAATTTGTTAAAATTTATAACTGTTTTTGAATAATTATTGCGAACAGTTACGTAATATGATTGTTGGATAAAACCGGCAAAATAACGGCAACGGAATTTTCGTTACAATAATTCGTCAATTTGCCGGTTCACGATAAGGCGACTCTAAAAAAATTTTTTACAGTCGCAGAAATTTAGCGACATGATGAACAATCGCGACAAGATGGACAATTTTTTGTAACAAAAAATCTATTCAAATAATTCGGAATTACGAATGCCGAATTAAAAAAATTATCATTAAATCGTCGCGAGCTGTTACCTTAATTTTTACAATCCGCTTCCTCCTTCTTCGCCGTCTCGCGAGCCGAATGCGCCCCAGATTCCGAAGTTGGATGGTCCGCTGCGTTTGCTGACGCCGTTTGCACCTCCGGTTAAATTTCCTGCGTTGACGGTTTCGGAAATGAATCCTCCCGAACCGTCGCAACGGACGATATTTACGCCTCCGGGATGATAGCTGCTTGGCGGTAAAAGTTTCGGATGCACGCTACTACTACTTGACGAACAGCTTGGCGAATTTGGCGGTAAAATTGTATTTGTCCGCGTGAAAATATCTGCTCCGTGATACCATCGTCCCATTGCCAAAAGGTCATCTTCCGTGCCGCTTGGTCCGTAACATGTACCTGTGAAATTTTTGCCCGTAGCGTCAAGTCTGGTTGCGCATCCTGACGGATTAAATCCGCTGTTTTCGCATGCGTTGTAACTGTTGCTAGGAAAAGCGGCGCTAACAGATTCCGGCACGCCGCCTTTGATGCTGTTATTTGGAATCCCGACGCAACGCTCGCTACACAACAACGTATTCGACGTTCCGTCAATAATTGCGCCTAGCGTCGTATATTTGTTTGGTTGAAATGCGCCGCGTGAATATGATGATTCGGCGCTACTTGCCCAAGTTCCGTTGTAAGTTTCGTAACAACAATAATCGCCCGTACTGCCGCAATAGTTGCTCGTACTATTGAAACGATTTAACGTCAGGCTTTGTATCGGCAAATTGTAATTTATATCAGACGGACAACGCAACGGTTTGAGTATGACGCGACAAGCCTGATTTAACCACGAGCCTTGATGCATGTTTGATTCAATAGCGCTGTAGAGCGCTTCTTGTTCCATGTAAGGCAAAATGAATACAAACAAACTGTAGTTCAAGTTTGCCGTCGCGTTAGTATCAGAACCAGGCGGTAATTTTTTGTAAACGTTTTCATGGTTCAAGCAGGCGAGTCCGATTTGTTTCAAGTTGTTGGCGCATTGTGAACGTCTTGCGGCTTCACGCGCCGCTTGCACTGCCGGTAAAAGCAACGCAATCAATACGCCGATAATCGCTATCACTACCAAAAGCTCAACAAGCGTAAAACCAAATAATACAAAAAAAGATTTCGACGTAATCTTAAATTGATTATCGTTACAAAAAATCGCCGGATCGACGTTACGTAGTCGAATAGCGTTATTTTTCTTGTTTGCGTCAATATTGTTTAGTAATATTGAAATTGGTTTTAAGTTTAAATTTTTCATTTTAATTTCTCCAAAAAAAGTTTGAAACTGTTCTTACTTGAATTTGTATTTATCGTCGTCTGCCTAATTATCCGGCGCAGGTTTTGACGTTTTTAAATTGTTCTTACTTGAGTTTGCGTTTACCGCCTGCCTAACTTTCGGGCGGCAGGCTTTTACGCTTTAAAATCGCTAATTTCAAGTACGAACAGCATAAATCGCTGCAATTCAAGTACGGGCAGTATAATTAATGTTACAAAAATTATTTGCGCTGTAATTTTTTCATTGACAAATTTGAATAAATTAACGGCTGCAATAATCGACAATTAAACGGAAGCAAATTTAATGCGTTCAAATAACGATGAAACAAATTTTCGTTGTTATTTTTATTGGCATACATTTAAACTGTTCGCACTTGAGTTTGCGTTTACCGCCGCCTGCCTAGCTATCGGACGGCAGGCTTTTACGCTTTTTAAACTGTTCGCACTTGAGTTTTCGTTTACCTTCGCCTGCCTAGCTTTCGGACGGCAGGCTTTTACGCTTTTAAATCACTGAATTTCAAGTACGAACTGTATAAATCACTGAATTTCAAGTACGAACTGTATAAATCACTGAATTTCAAGTACGAACTGTATAATCGCTGAATTTCAAGTACGAGCAGTATAGTTGTAACTATAAATTCAAAAGCGGCGCTTGCGTGGTTGGTTTGATTTATTGTTACGATAATTCATGGCGCTCCGCCGGATGGTTCTTCGCCGTCGCGTGAACCGAATGCGCCCCAGATTCCGAAGTTGGACGGGCCGCTGCGTTTGCAGAGTCCGTTTGTTCCTCCGGTCAAAGTTCCGGCGTTGATTGTTTCTGCAACGAACCCTCCCGAACCATCGCAACGGACGAAATTTACGCCGCCAGGATGATAGCTGCTAGGCGGTAAAAGCATCGGGATAACGCTATTTGTTCCCGAAGAACCGCTTGCAGAATTTGGCGGCAATATCGTATTTGTCCGTGAAAAAAGATCCGATCCGTGATACCATCGACCCATTGCAACCAGATCGTTTTCCGTGCCTTGTGGTCCGTAACATTTGAGTGTGCCGCTTACCGTGTATGTTCGTTTTGTTGCGTCTAGTCTGCCGGCGCATGCAGAAGGATTAAATCCGTCTTTTTCGCATGCGTTATAAGTGTTATCGGGAAAGGCGCTACTTACGGATTCGGCTACGCCGCCTCTGATGCTGTTTGACGGGGCGCCGATGCAACGCTCGCTGCACAACAACGTATTTGATAAACCGTCTGAAATTGCAGAAATCTCAGTGTAAATATTTGGTTGAAATGCGCCGCGTGAATATAAGGACTCATTTGCCCCAGACCAAAGAGCGCTTTGTGTTTCGTAACAACAGTAATCGCCCGTGCTGCCGCAATAATTTGCCATAGCCGTATTACCTTGTACCGGTTCTTCGTAATTCCGATCCGAAGGGCAACGAAACGGATAAATTACAATTCGGCAAGCGGTATTGGCAAATGAACCTTGATGAAAGTTAGCGGCAATTGCTTCGTAACGCGCCTCTTGTTCCATGTAAGGCAAAATAAACACAAACAGACTGTAATTTCTGTTTGCGGTTGCGTTGGTATCGGAACCTGGCGGCAACGTTTTATTAACGTCTTCATGGTTCAAACAAGCGAGACCGATTTGGCGCAAATTGTTAGCGCATTGTGAACGCCGCGACGCTTCTCGCGCAGCTTGAACTGCGGGTAAAAGTATTGCAATCAATACGCCGATGATCGCAATTACTACCAAAAGTTCAACAAGCGTAAAGCCAAAAAATAAACCAACAGAGTTAGGTTTGTGAGAATGCCCCAGAGAATTATTGTAACTAATCTTCGGAATTTCTTTTATATTTCCTATTTTAAAATTTGCTGTAAAGTCAATATTCATATCGACTTCGGCAATAAACAACTTTGACGTTAAATTTGTCATTTTCATTGTTTTAGTCCTTTTCAATTAAAGGGTTAAATAAATTTTAGTAAAATTTATTGCGCTACAAAAATTTTCCATTGACAATCAGAAAATTAACACGCAATAAACAACAAATTTAATCGCAACAAAATCTAATTCGCAAAAAACTTTTTTGCGTAAGTTAAAAATTAAATTCGGCGCAATTAAACCACTCACATTTTTCGTTACAAAAATTCAAGAGCAAAAAATTCGATCCACAGATTACACAGATTATTTTAAAAAATCTTTCTAATCTGCGTAATCTGTGGACAACAAATTTGATCTGAAATTTTGCAACACGCAGGCGGTAGTATAAATCATTCTGCAAAATAACACAAGATCACTTTGCAATTTTTCAAAAATCTTTTCAATCTGTGAATCAAATTTTTGTCCAGGTATTGCGGCGTTTCGGCGAACCGCCGCATTACCTGAACAAATGAATTTTTAGAGACGTCCGGCAGTTTAAAAATATTAAATTAAAAATATCTTAAATCGGCGACTTCTTCGAGTATTTTTTTTGCGCTGCTGCCGACGCCAAAACGTTCGGCGCCTATTTCGGTCATATCTTGAATTGTTTCTAATTCTCTTATTCCTCCGGCGGCTTTAATTTTAATCTTATTGCCGACGATACTTTTTAGGAATGCGATGTTTTCTAACGTCGCTCCTGTAGGCGCCCAACCCGTTCCCGTTTTGACCCATTCGGCGCCGCCGTCAATAACCGCATCAACGGCTCGCTTCATTAGATCATTATTAAGATAATGACATTCGATAATTACTTTAAGAACTTTATCTCCTATTGCGTCCTTGACTGCTTTAATGTCGTCGCGTACATTTTCATACATTCCGCTAAGCAAAAAACCGAGGTTTATCATAAGGTCAAATTCATCTACGTCAAATTTAAGATAACTTTTCGCTTCCAACACCTTCGCCTCCGTAGTAGCGCCGCCCGCAGGAAAACCTACCGGAGCGCCAATCAAAAATGTAGCGCCGCGATCCTCGCGGTAATCCCGCAAAAAAGGAAGAAACGAAGGAAGCGAAAACACCGCCTTACAATCATACTTTATTGCAAGATTAGCATAAGATTCAACGTCTTTTTTGGTTGAATTGGCTTGAACGGCGCTAACGTCTAACATTGACGCGACAGTCCGAAGGTTTAACATATTTGATGTCTTCATTATTTAATTTCCTTTCAATTTAAATTGGTTAAAGGTTTATAAAATGATCGTACTTGAGTTTTTAGCGTAACCGTTCACGGAAATTTGTTTATTAAATTACGTCTTGGCAATTTTTTAGGGATAAGTGGGACAGGAGGGACAAGTGGGACAATTTTTTTATAACAAAAAATTTTACGTTCTTATTAAATTCCAGTCTATGCCGCCGGTTTATACAATTATGTAAAAGCGCCCAAAACATGCCGCCAAAAAACTAGGCAGACAATTATAAACGCAAACTCAAATGAGAACAATTTAAAATCTCATCAAGCAAAAAAACATAAAAAATAAACGCGGCAATCACAAGAAAAATACAAGATTTCAATACGCTAAAAACAAGAACGAAACATTCTATCACCTCAATCACACACAACAACCCCCCCAAACCAAAACTAATTAAATAGGGCGTCTCTAAAAATTTATTTTTTTGGTCAAGCAATCAATCATTCGTTGTTTCAATACATTTTTTATAAGACCTAATTTTTAGAGATACCCAATTGAATTTTGTGGGGATAGTTGCTAGCGTTTGATTAGGCGATATACTATTTTGCGATTTTAATTTTAACTGTTCGTATTTTAATTGCGGGCGGTTTAACAAATGTATCTTAAAATTTTGTCAATTCCGAAATTGTCCAAAACGCAAAAAGATTTAGGAATGAAATTTTAAGCGCTAACAACCTAAAAATAAGGAAAAAAATTGTATGCATTTTCACAAATTAATTAGTGATTTGAAGGAATCGGGCGATGGTAAGATTGTGTTGCTTGTTTCTGACGGAATAGGCGGTTTGCCGCTTCATGCGGGCGGTTTAACGGAGCTTGAAGCGGCGGCTACGCCTAATCTTGACGCGCTTGCCAAAATCGGCGTGCAAGGATTATCTACGCCAATTAAACCTGGGATTACGCCGGGTAGCGGGCCGGGTCATCTTGGTCTTTTTGGTTATGATCCTTTGGAGTTTGTGATAGGTCGCGGCGCTCTTGAGGCGGCTGGAATAGGTTTTGAGATGCGCGACGGCGACGTTGCTATTCGCGGTAATTTTTGCACGATAGATGCAACAGGAAATATTACAGATAGACGAGCCGGACGAATTCCGTCCGAAGAGAGCGCTAAAGTTGTGGACAAATTGCGTGCGATAAAAATTGACGGCGTTGAAACGTTTGTCGAGCCTGTCAAGGAGCATCGTTTTGTTGTTGTTTTTCGCGGCGCTGATTTGGGCGATGCGGTTGGCGATACTGATCCGCAACGAACCGGCGTACCGCCGCTTGAACCTGTCGCTCAAAACGAAGCGAGCAAAAAAACCGCTAAAATCGCAAGCGATTTTTACGCTCAAGCAAAACGCATTCTTGCAAACGAACCGAAGGCGAATTGTCTAACAATGCGAGGTTTTGCACACAAGCCGCACATGCCGAGTTATAAAGATTTATATGGACTCAAGGCGGCGTGTATTGCGGTTTATCCGATGTACAAGGGGCTGGCGAGTTTTGCAGGAATGGAACTTGTCGGTCAACCGGCGACGTTGAGTGAGGAGATTGATACGTTGGAGAAGTATTGGGCGGATTATGATTTCTTTTTTGTGCATTTCAAATATACGGACAGTCGCGGCGAGGATGGCAATTTTGACGAAAAGGTTAAGATGATTGAGGAATTGGACAAAATCGTTCCGCGAATAACGGCGTTGAAACCGGCGGCGTTTGTCGTTACCGGCGATCATAGCACGCCCGCAAAAATGGCGTCGCATAGTTTTCATCCGGTGCCAACGTTAATCGTTTCTGATCTTGCGCGAACCGACGCTTGTGAAAAATACGGCGAAAAATACGCACTCGCCGGAGGGCTTGGACATTTTGAAGCACAATATCTAATGGCATTAGCATTAGCTCACGCCGGAAGATTAGGAAAATTCGGCGCATAATTTTGTAAAAAAGGAGTTCCAAAAAATTCATTTTAGACAGGCGGCGTTTGGTCGAAATGCCGCAGCAGGTGTAATGAATTAAAAATAAGTAGAGACGTAATGTATTGCGTCTCTACGATAGATAGGCAGGCGAAAGTAAACGTAAATTCAAGTGTGAGCAGTTTAAAATATTTGTAACCGTTCACGAAAATTTAAACGTTAGGTTTTAGGGTAGGATGTTCAAAAATGAATTTTAAAACTGTTTTTCAAAAATTAAAATTCATTTTGATAACATATTTATTATATTATATTTGCAAAATAGTATTGACGTAAATAATGTGTAAAAAAGAGGTAAAATTTACATATTTTTTTAACTATTACAGTGGAATTTTATTTTATAACCTAACCTCATTTTTACCTTATTTTTCTTTACAAAACAACCTTAGTAGAAAATGAATCAACCGAACCACTGACATTTTTGCCTTGTTTCTGCGTATGGTGCGTAACCTGAGGGTATCTCTAAAAATTCATTTTTTTGCAAAAGGGTAGGCGGTGTTTCGCCGAAACGCCGCAATGGAGTTTATGCTACCAATAAATTTTAATAATTCATAAAGCCTAAAATATGTTTATTTTAGACGTGCGAAATATTAAAATTTATTGATGTCGTAAACCGTAATGCGGCCCAAAATTAAACACGGGGCGAAACGCCGCCTACCTGGACAAATGAATTTTTAGAGATGCCCTATTTAATATTTTCGTTGAATTATCTTCGTCCCGATAGGGACGGTACTTTCATAACCGCAGGTCCGCGACCTGCGGTAAAAATCCGCGAATCCTTGCTGCCCTGAAAGGGCAGGACTTTATTGAGATTATTTAACGATACGGATCGTACTCGAATTTCATCAAGTTAAAAGCGTAAAAGCCTGCCGTCCGATAGTAGGCAGGCGAAGGTAAACGCAAATTCAAGTGCGAATAGTTTAAAAGGTCCTGCCCGCAATGGCTGCAATTTACTTTACAAAAGATGATAACGTATTCAAACAAATGTATTATCATTTGACAGAAAATTTAAATAAAACTCATAATGTCGCCGTTGTTGCGGTTGCTCATAAAATATTAAAAATCGCTCACACATTAGTAAAAAACGGCGTCGAATGGGAAAATAAACTCGAAAAAAAATCAACGTCAAAGCAATAATTCATCAGAATTTTTAGGGTCAAAAACAAAATATAATAACATACCGCAACAAGACGGATACGTAAAAGGTACGTAAATATATCAAAAAAAATAA
>JAISLW010000064.1 GCA_031277105.1 Planctomycetaceae bacterium
ACATGTTGTCCCTAGCGGGACAAATATATTTTTGACCTTGATTTTCTACCAACATGTTGTCCCTAGCGGGACAGATGGGACAAATATTTATTGTTACAATAAATCTAGCGCCTACACCCTACACCCTACACCCTACACCCTACACCCTATACCCTAAAACTCTATGCTTCTATAATCTCGTGAACGGTTACGAATTTTTAGAGATACTCCTCTGTGTTCTCTGTGGTTAATAAAAATAAATTTGTGGTTTTTAGAGATACCCTTTAGATATATCATTCTGATTTTTCCGGTTATTCTTAAATTTCGGGTAATATTATAATTTGTGCTTTATGAATTTTTGATTTGTCGATAGATATACGGTTCGTACTTAAAATTTATCTGATGTAAAAGCGTAAAAGTTTGTCGTCTGGCAGTTAATTAGGCATGCGACGGTAAACGTAAATTTACGTGTGAACAATTTAACAATCCGTTTAACAATCCGACAATCCGTGTGATTTTAAACTGTTCGCACTTGAATTTGCGTTTAGTTCCGCCTGTCTAGTTTTCGGATGGCGGTTTTTGACGCTTTTAAATCATGGATTTCAAGTACGAGCGGCATATAGAAATTTTACGAAAGGATTCAGTAAAATTATATTTTGGTATGGATGCTCTGATATTAACAAAAAAAAGGAAAACTTTGTCATGAAAAAACATATATATCGGGTTGTAACTCGCGGCGGCGAAGGCGAGTACCGGATCAGAGATTTCATAAGCGAAGAAGAAATCTTACGCCGCCACATCAAAATCGGCGTCGATGATTGCAGCGCCGACATGACGCTACGAGGTCAACCAGTATTCAAAGGACTAATCGGACCGATGTCAGACGGAAGCGGTATAATTAGATACGAATCGCCGGAAGTATTCGAACAAATGACAAAAGAATGGAGCGAACTAAAAATTAAAAAAAGAAAAAGAACAACAAAAAATCAAAACACTCTAGTCAAAAATTAAAAAAAATAATCCCAATAATCTGCGTAATCTACGGACAAAAAAACAATCCAAAGATTACACAGATTATATAGAAATTGTTGAATTAGACGGCGTTAATTATGGGAATAATTATTTATGGGAATAAGATTTTTTTGTCCTAACGGTCATAAATTACATGTTAAATCGCATCTTGCGGGTTTAAATGCACTCTGCCCCGAATGCGGCGTTAAACTAGTCGTACCTCTAAAAAGCACGCGAAAAAGCAGCAAAGAAATCAACAATGAAAACAACGAACAAACCAAAAATAACCAAACAACGCCACAAAACAAATCATTAGATTACGATTGGTACGTCTGTAACCCCGAAAACGGAAAACAACAAGGACCACTCAAAATTATTGACATAAAAAACCTAATACAAAAAAAACAAATAACCCCAAACACTTTCCTCTGGCACGAAGGACTACAAGATTGGATAACGGCAAATACAGTCTTCACAGAATTAAAATAATAGGGAACTTCTAAAATCGTAACCGCTCACGGAAATTTGTTTATTAAATTACGTTTTGGCAATTTTTGAGGGACAAGTGGGACATGAGAGACAAGGTTAATAAGTATTCTACTGTAATAGTTACAAAAATAAGTAAAATTCACATCTTTTTTACACATTATTTACGTCGATACCATTTTGGAAATAAAATAAATATCTTATCAAAATAAATTATAAAATTGGGAAAATCCGTTTGAAAACTCATTTTTAACACCCTACCTGTAGGCAATCCTGTTCCTTCTTTTAGTGTTCCCATTTTGAAACTTCAGTCTTCGTGAATGGGAGCGATGTAGGTATCGGTTACGTTTTCAAAAACTACTTTACCGCTTGTTAGCGACATGCCATCGGGAAATGTTACCGTACCTTCAACTCTAAGACAAAAACAAAACAACAATAGCAATTACGCCCGTTAAAATTAAATAAAGATGATTTTGCATAATATCAATAAATCTATAATTTGGTTTGTTAATTTTAATGTAAATATTAAGGGAATTTCTCAAAATCTCTTTTTTTTATTTTATGTTTAAGTTATGATATTATTTTGTGGTGTAATAACTGATAATTTCTTAAAGACCACAAATTTATTTTTAGAAATTCCCATGTAAACGTTGATTGATATTTATTGCAATCAATATGCCAAAAGAATAAAACAATTAGATTAAATTTAGTATTACAATAGAGATTATAGATTTTTAATTGTTTTATAAACAGCAGATGTTATGCTTTATAAAAATTTTCTCAAATTGCCCGCAATAAAAACAGGTCAAATAATCAGCCGTGATATTTCATAGAATATTGCTATACTGCTCGTACATGAAATTCAGCGATTTAAAAGCGTCAAAGCCTGCCGTCCGAAAGCTAGGCAGGCGAAGGTAAACGCAAACTCAAGTACGAATAGTTTAAAACCCACAATCACCCGTCATATTTGTAGGCACAACCTTAACAAAACTACAAATTGGAAAGGGGATTTTTTAATTCGGAATTCAGAATTCGGAATTACAGATTTTGATTTCAGAATTAGAAATTAACTTTGTCCCACTTGTCCCTAAAAAAATCTGCGTAATCTGTGGACAAAAAAACGATCCACAGATTAGAAAGATTATTTGTAACAATAAATATTTTTCCTACCTGTCCCTAGCGGGACAAGCAATGATCCTTGCTGTAATTCCGAATTTTGAATTTTATTCAAATATTTCTTTTAATTTTTTTTGTAGTTGTTGTCCTCTTGCTTTTGCGTCGATGATTTTTCCGTTTTTATCGATTAGTAGTACAGTCGGCACGCCTTGAATTCCGTAGTATTCGCTTTGTTTTGGTTGTCCGTTTTTTTGCGTCAAGGTTTCTGAAATAATAGTCCAAGTGAGTTTTTCTTGGGCGGTAAATTTTTTCACAATTTCAACATTTTTATCAATTTCGTTATCTTTGTTATCCCAAATATAAACTGAAATAATTTCTAAACCTTTGTCTTTATATTTTTCGTAAGCGGCGATTAAATCTGGAATTTCATCGTTACAAGGTCCGCAACCGATTGCGGTAAATTGTATAACGACATACTTTCCGCGTAAAAGACTCCAATTAAATTCTTTATCTTCGATAGTTGTACCGTATAGGTTTAGGTATTTGCCTTGTGTTGTGCGCGTTAAAGGTTCAATCTGTTCTAATATTTCTTTCTTTATGTTTTCCGGTAAAGTATTCTCCGGCGATTTAACGAAATCAGCCAGATCGTTGATAAAATTTGCGCTATATTCGGGATCGTTTTTTATATCGTTATCGAAAAATGCGAATGTTTTTATTCGTCTCAATCCTAACGCTAATACTAATTTATGCGTAACATAAGGTTTGTTTAGCCAAGTTTTGAGATTTTTTTTGAAAATTTCAACGTCGTGTTTATTTTGGATATTGTATTTGTAGATGAAGTTGATGAATTGTGCGTCGTAGATAATAGAGCGTAATTTTTCATCGGCTTCTAATTTTTTTGTCAACGTATCTAAATTTTCTTGTACGCCTTTTTCGCCTAGTTGCGCTAATTTGGACAATGCGTTGAATTTGTATTGGTAACCTTTCTTTTTATCGTCGTCTGTTTTGGCGAGTTCTAAAATCTTATTACCCGCTTCGAGGTAGATTTTTTGTGTTGTTGTATTGTTTGTTGACAAATTGCCAACAGAATCTGAAAGCCATTTATTAACGTCTTTCACTGTTTTTATATTTTCGAGTGAAAGTGTTGTCTTATTGGCATTGGGAACGATTATCTCTTCACCTAATGCAGGAAGAGTTAATAAACTAATAGCGCTCGCTATCATAAAAAACATAAAATTTATTTTCATTTTTTTCCTTTCAAAAAAAAGTGTTTTAAAAATCTTTAACAATCGGGACAAACGATTTATTTCGTATCGTTTTTCTACCAACATGTTGTCCCTAATGGGACAATGTTAATTTACAATTTTGAAATCAAAATCTTGTAACCGTTCACGGTATTTTTTATTATTTAATGTTTTTGTTGAATTACTTCGTCCCGATAGGGACGGTATTTTCATAACCGCAGGTCTCTGACCTGCGGTTAAAAGTCAACATCTAACTCTGCCCCGATAGGGGCAGAACATTTTAAACTATTCGCATTTGAATTTGCATTTACCTGCGCCTGCCTACTATCGGACGGCAGGCTTTTACGCTTTTAACTTGATGAAATTCGAGTACGATCCGTATCGTTAAATAATCTCAATAAGTCCTGCCCTTTCAGGGCAGCAAGGATGGGCGGATTTCTACCGCAGGTCAGAGACCTGCGGTTATGAAAATACCGTCCCTATCGGGACGAAGACAAGTCATTAACCAAGACAAGTCATTAACCCAAAGTAAATAATAAACAAAATATAACACCCACTGAATAGTCGCAAATAAATTCAAAAATATAAAAAAATACCATAAACGGTTACAAAATCTTTAATTCCGAATTCCGAATTTATTAAGGTTTTTCGACTATGATTTTTATATCGCTTGTATTTTTTTGGATGTCGTATTCGATTCCTGACGTTTTGGTCGAGCGGAATTTTTCTGCGACTAGGTGTGTGACTTCTAATTTTTGATTTTGATTTTGATTTTTTTTACTTGTTGTGTTTGGTTTTTTTGGTTTATTTGTTGCGGGAGTTTTTGTTGGTTTGGTCAAGGTTCCAGGCGAGGGTAAAATTACTGCGCCGGTAATTGCAACGTTATATTTACCTGTTGGCAGTCCTGTTCCTTCTTTTAGTGTTCCCATTCTGAAACTTCCGTCTTCGTGGATGGGAGCGATGTAGGTATTGGTTGCATTTTCAAAAACTACTTTACCGCTTGTTAGCGGCGTACCGTCGGGAAATGTTACCGTACCTTCTACTCTAGTTTGTCCGCAACCAGACAAAAATAAAACAACAATAGCAATTACGCCCGTTAAAATTAAATATAAATGATCTTGCATAATATCAATAAATTTATAAATTGGTTGGTTAAATTTAATGTAAATATTTGTAATAGTTCACGAAATTTCATGTACGAACAGGATAATATTTTTGATTTTGAATTTAAAATAATCCTTTTAATCTGCGTAATCTGTGGACAAAAAAATCGATCCACAAATTACACAGATTAGAAAAATTTTTTTCAAAGGATTAAAACCCGTCGTTATTTTGGAATGCTCCGATTGGGGCAAATCCATTTTCTTAATTCCGAATTAATGGATCGCAACCGTCTCGGCTGCAATCCTTTGAATAACGGATTTTATGGTAATTGTGCCGGATTGCCGTCTTGAATCTCGGATAAATATTGAAGGAGCTCAACATTGGTCGTTGCGGAAACGCTACGAACAGAGCCATCGCCCAACAAAAAATTCACTACGCCAATATGATTACCGCCAAAACTAGGAGCTTCGTATCCCCATCCCCACGCGGCATTTCCCCAATTCTCAATTTCTTCGCCATCGTTAGCGCTTCTTGCTAAAACATTGTACTTCCAAACAGTAACTAGTCTCGCAAAACTTAATTCGTTAGACCAACAAGATCCGGTAAGATACGAACAATCCCACCCCATATCTGATGATGACCCCTCGCAAATTCCCAACTTCGCCGTAGGAATATGTTTTTCGCCAATGAAAAGTTGATTAGTCAATCCATCTGATACGCTTTCAAAAGTAATTGGCGGCTCCCACGAATTACCAAAAATTGATATATCATTCCATTGAGGCGAGCAAAAAGGTCTAATAGCGCTAGTAATACCAGCCCAGTAAGGTTCTGACGGATTGGTTGTTGTAAAATAACTAAAATCTAATGGTTCATTGATAACAACAGCTGCATAATCGCCAACGGGGCCTGAATAGAAATCTTTATTAGTAGATTCTTTTGTGATACGTGCGTTACCAGGTCGGTTTCGTGATGGGCATCTATAAATTGATACGGAACCGAAGGCAGTTCGATCTGCTTCGGTTAAAACAGTATCGCCTGCTGGCGCCGTTCCGCTCCACCACTCATTACGTAATGGCGCCGAAAATGATTTTCGTACAATACCGTTACCATCGTAATCATCTGATTGTATGTTTGACTCAATTTTTTCGTAAAGGGCCGCTTGTTCAATGTAAGGATAGAGCAGACCGAAAAAAGACGTGCATTCGCCAACTCCCAAATTGAGCGGAACAATTCCGCCGCGCGTATCATGGAGGTTGTGGATTGCTAGTCCGGTTTGTTTTAGGTTGTTTGAACAAGTCATTCTCCTTGCGGCTTCCCTCGCTACTTGTACAGCCGGAAGCAACAAAGCAATCAAAATACCAATGATTGCAATTACAACTAATAACTCGACAAGCGTAAAACCGCATAAATATGATTGCCTGCCCCCCCCCCCCTTGCCTATTTTAACATTTTTTCCGCTCATTTTAACATTTTTGTTAAATAATTTCATTTTTAATCTCCTAAATAATTGGTTAAGTTTTGTAAAAATTTAAACTGTATCTATCTTAAATTTCTAAGTAATATCCAGAGAAAATTTCTGAATCGAAATTTTAAATAGAATTTTAACAAGACAGAATTATTCTTTATCCGTTTGAAATAATTCCGCTATTTTTTTGCTGATCGCTTTGCCGTGAATTTCCGTTACAATAATTTTTCCATTCCGGTCAACGATGAACGTTTCCGCTAAATTACTAATGGAAAATTTTTTCATCAGCGATTTTTTTCCGGCTTCAATTGTCAATTCGTCTGAAATAACAACCCAGTCGATTTTTTCTTGTTCAACAAGTTTTTTAACGTCTTTGAGTTTGTCATTAACATAAATTGATACAATTTCCAATCCTTTTTCGCGATATTTTTTGTAATCGTCCGCTATCAGCGGGATGTCTTTTCTGCACGGCGAACACCATGTTGCCGTAAAGGTAACTAAAACATACTTTCCTCGCAAAGCGTTCAAGTCAAAATCATTATTGTCCACCGTTTTTCCTACAATTTCCGGTACTACTCCAACGATACGAGAAGCGTAGCCGTTTAAAAAATCCAGCGTAGTTTTCTTATCGTTTTCCGGTAAATTGAATTCATTTGATTTGACGAAATTTATCAAGTCGTTAATCGTTTTTTTATAAAGTTGCGGATAAAGCGTCGACCATTCGGTTGTTTTGGCTATTGACAGAACGACGTCGAGCGGTTCGTGCGATTTATATCCGGCATTATTTTTTGTCGATAATTTTTTCGCCTTTTGCACAAATTCGTCAAATTTCGCAATCGTTTTCTCCTTATCCAATACAAACGAGTCGTAATGTATAAGTTTCACTAAAAGTTCGTTACTGACTTCAATCGGTAATCGACCTTCTTTTTCAAGTTCGTCCAGCAACTTGTAAAACGCCAACTGAAACTCCGAAACTTGCGTCTCAATAGTAATCCCGTCAAGATCGTCTGCACGAATTAAAATTTTCAATCCTGCAAATTTTAACTTTATGCCTTTATCTTGTTCTGATTTGTCATTGGCGATTTTAATAATTTTTTCTGCGGCGGCTAAATAAGCTTTACCAAGTTTGCGTAGAATTTGAGACTGTTTGTTATTTATTTTATCGTCGAAGTCCTCTTTTGCGGCTTGCTTTTTAGCATAATCAACATACGCGAAAACTTCTGCAATCGTATTAGCGCTATCAAGCGAACTAATATCACGCACAACTTCATTCGCATCTGAAATTGAAAAAAACAAAACCCCAAATAAACAAAACAACAAAACAAATATTAACCGTAAAAATAATCTGACGCCCATAATAAAAATTACCTCTAAACCTTCCACACAAAAAATTATTAAAAATAAAAATAGGAATTTTCTAAAAACCACAAAATAACCATAAATTTAATTTTAGATTTTTAGAAATTCCTACATAAACGTTGATCGCTATTTATTGCAATCGATATGCCAAAAGAATAAAACGATTAGATTAAATTTAAATTACAATAAAAATAATAGATTTTAATTGTTTTATACATAGACGTTATATTTTATAAAATTTTTTCTCAAATTGCCCGCAATACAAACAAGTCAAATATTCAGCCGTGATATTTCACGGCAATCCGTGATATTTAACCGTGATATTACACAGAACACTACAAAAACCCCCCAATCACCCGTCATATTTGTAGGCACAACCTTAACAAAACTACAAATTGGAAAGGGGATTTTTTAATTCGGAATTCGGAATTCGGAATTCGGAATTACAGATAGGCATCTTTAAAAATTCATTTGTCCAGGTAGGCGGCGTTTCGCCGAAACGCCGCAATAGAGTTTATGACGCCAATGAATTTTACTATTTCACGATGTTTAAAATACATCTATTTGATATGTTATGAATTATTAAAATTTAATAATTATTTTATACGTATTGCGACCCAAAAAATAAACACAGCGGCGAAACATCGCCTACCTTTTTACAAAAAATGAATTTTTAGAGATACCCTAAAGGTAACTTCTAAAAACCACAAATTTATTTTTATTAACCACAGAGGACACAGAGAACACAGAGGAAAATTTTAATTGCAATCAAAAAGTTATTGAATATTATAATTGACGTAGCATATAAAATAATTTTTGAAAATTTTCTTCCGTGTGAACTCTGTGTTCTCGGCGCTTAAATAAAAAACCGGTTATTAGAAGGCGCCTAAATTTCAAGTATGATCAGTCAGTACACATCGGCAACAACAATCGCAACGCCGCCGGAATTGTTTGAATTTGAAATTGACGATCATGAAGATAAACAACAGTATCCATCGCAATAAATGCCGGTTCCGGCGTTTCGACTTCGATATTCATACAATGCCTGTACTCAACAAAATTACGCGCAAACTCATCTTTCGCAATAAGACCTTTCCAACAAATATTCGTCATTTTGAGAAAGGCGCGCAACGATAATTTTTTGACAAACACCAAATCCACTAAACCGTCGTCTATTTTCGCCAGCGGGGCACACAAAGTTCCTGTTCCGTATTTCTGCGTATTGGCAATCGCAACAATCGTATAAGCGCCGTCGAATACCGCATAACCATTAACACAAACCCGAACCGTCTTCGGTTGAGCGTCAAGCAACAACAACGAAAAATTAAACATACGCCGAAACCATTGCTGATTAAGATGAAAAAACGAACACCAACGACAAAAACGCAACAATTGCAAACCAAACCACGAAAGATTCGTGTCCATTCCCAAATAAGCAACCGTAACGCAATACCGCTTGTTAATTTTAACCAAATCAATATCAACCGCCCGACCGTTTAACAACGCCTCAATATTCGTAATCTTTGACGCGGGTAACTTGGGAAACGAACTAAAAAAATCATAATTACCATCGCAAGGAATAAAACCAAGTTCAACGTCTTTATTGTCAACAAGACCATTAACCGCAAAATGTAAACTCTCAAAATTACCGCACACAATAACACGCAACGGACGATCAGAAAATTCATTGAGAAATTTCCGCACGACTTCCTCTTCTTCGCCCAGAAAACTCGTGTAAACCAATTCGTAATCCAAATTGTTCTGATTACAAACCGAACGTATTTTTTCCGCCGTAACACTGGACGAAATACTCTGAACTAAATTCGTCTTAATTAAAAAAAGATAACGCATATTAGTTGTATGATAATTTATTGTTGTAACCGTTCACGAAAATTTAATCGCTAGGTTTTAGGGGGTTAGGGTGTAGGGTGTAGTTTTTTGTAACTTTTGAGCAGTCGTAATTATTTTTTGTAACGATAATTTTAAACTGTTCGCACTTGAGTTTTCGTTTACATCCGCCTGCCTAGCTATCGGACGGCAGGCTTTTACGCTTTTAAATCACTGAATTTCAAGACGAACAGTATAATTGTATTTCGCCCCATCGGGGCAATTAGCATTAGCGTAGGGCAGCGCCCTACAAAACGTAATGCGTGAAACATTAGTCCTGTAAGGGCGATAGCCGTTTGACGTGCCAGCAAACGTGATCGTGCTTGCGTCATTACAGGGCTTGCGTATTGGAAATTATTTTTAATATGGCGCTGCCCTACGCTAATGCTTGTCGCCCCGATGGGGCTAATATAAACAAATTTCAAGCAAAAAAATAAATATGTACTGAACAGTTACAAATCGCCAATACATAATTTGCTAAATAAATTTTCGTGAACGGTTACATTTATTGTTTATGTTGTTGGATTAAATTTTTTATACCTTGAATTGCGTGTTTGTAATCGAATTTTGCGACTTGGCGTTGGATTTCTTCAAGCATATTTGCAAATTCTGGCGTTAATGATTTTACTGAAATTCCTTTTAATATTTGCGCGGTTTGAGCGGCGTCGTATTCTAGCAGAGCCGCCAGCGCTTTGTTCAATGTTGAATATAATTCTTCCGTATTTAATTCGACGGGATCGGCGGCATTTTCGGCTGATTCCGGTTTGGCGAACATTTGTAACACCAAGTCAACGTCGTTCAAAACCGATTGAAACGTTTTAATATATTGTTCAATATTTTGGCGTATTGTTTCATGATCTTCTAGTTTTCCGGCTGTTTCCATTTCGGCGGCAAGCGCTGAAAGTTGTTCCGCCCCAATGATTTTTGAAATACTTTTAATCGAATGAACTTCAATCGTCAGCGCTTTCCAACGTTCCTCTTTAAAAAACAAACGAACAGAATTAATATTTTCGGGAGCGCGTAAACGGAACGATTCAAGAACATGAAAATAATTCGCAATATTATTACTGACAAATCGTAACCCGCCCAAAACATTCAAAAACGGCAACGATAATTTTGACAACATATCAACATTGACGCCAGGATTTATCTCCGATATTTTATTTGGCGTCGTTTGCGTTTCTGGAATTTTCGCATTGGGGTTTAATTGTTTTTCCGTTGGAATCCATTGTTTCAAGACGGCGTGCAAATGCGACATGTGAATCGGTTTGGCAATGTAATCATTGAAACCGCTATTGAGATATTCCTCTCTCATTCCCGCAATAGCATTGGCAGTAGCAACAATAATAGGAATTTTTTTGAAATAAGAATCATCGACTTGAATAAAAATATTTTCGCTGATTTCGTTGTCTTTATTCGGGCAACGTAATTTTCGTCCCGAAAGATCGCGTATCAATTTCATTGTTTCTAATCCGTCAAGTTCGGGCATCATTTGATCCATAAAGACAAGATCGAAATATTCATTTTCCATAAGATTCACCGCTTCGCGTCCGCAGTTTGCAGACAAAACATCACAAGAATAAGGTTCAAGCAAACCCGCAAAAACAACGAGATTGATTGGATTATCATCGACGACCAAAATTCTGGCTTCGGGAGCGATAAATTGTTCAAGAATACTTTCTCTTCGTTCTACCGGCGACGAAATGCCGATATTCGCCAACAACTTGGCAATAGGCAAAATATAAATAGGACGATATAAAATCGGAATAGACGACGTGAAATTAAATGTTTCGTTGCGGTCGGCAATAATTGTGATATTGTTTTTTTGATTCTGGATTCTCGAACCCGATAACCGGAACACGCGCGAATCAAGAAAATAATGCGTGTTCGGATCAGAATTTAAAAGAAATTCAAACTCGGAAAAACTAGCGACCAAAATATAATCAATATTAAACGATTGCAAAATTTTTGCCCAGATTTTCAACTCCTCACGATTGGGATCGCAAACAACAACGCGAAGCGAAGGATCAATTTTTATATTGACAAACGGTTCAACATAATCGGGAATCTCCTGAGCAATCATTACCGTAAAAGTAGAACCTTCGCCGTAAGTTGACTCGACGCTAATCGAACCGTTCATCGATTCGCAGAGTTGCCGCGTCAATGCAAGCCCGATGCCGGTTCCTTCAATTTCGCGGTTCTTGTAAACGTCGAATTTTCGGAATGTTTCAAACAACCGGCTTTTATCTTCTTCTTTAATTCCCGAACCGGTATCTTGAACGGAAAGATAAAACAATAATTTTTTATTAGAAGTAATGCCCCACATGCGAAGTTTAACAAATCCGTGCTTGGTATATTTTGTCGCATTGGAGAGCAAGTTTGCCAAAATTTGCCGGACGCGGACGTTGTCGCCGATTAAACATTGCGGTAATTGCGGGTCAACATCAATAAAAAATTGAATAGGATTATTTTCAATACGAACAGAAATCATCGTAATTGTGTCTTCAATCAACGACGCTAATTCATAAGTAACCGGAACAATTTCATATTTGCCCGATTCAATTTTAGAAAAATCCAAAATATCGTTAATAAGAGATAAAAGAGTATGCGCCGCAGTACGAATAGCAAGAACATTTTCCTGCAACTTATTAGATTGACAACCGTCGTATTTACCGCCGTCTTTGATAGGACAAGCGGTATTTTCCTGATTGTCGTAAATCGTTTTAGGCTGATTTTGATGTTGAATAATAGTGGTAAATCCAAGTATGGCATTCATCGGCGTGCGAATTTCATGACTGACGTTAGCAAGAAATTCGCTTTTAAGACGAGCGGCATATTCGGCTTCTTGCGTTTTTTGAATAATCTCATTGATATACTCGTTTGACATGTAAGATAAAACGCAAAGCAAAATCCAACCAATCTGAAAAACAACAATGTTATAAACATAAATGGGAAAATGCTGCTCGCCGCCGATGGTGGTAAAAAACAAATTGTACAGAAAACAAAGATTGGAAATAACAATAATTATAGATAACAAATATAAATCACGAGAAAAAGAAGTAATAATAAGAACTATCAAAAACGAAAGCCCCAACGATCCGACAATATTAAAATGAATAGAATACCACTCAAAAAAAATAATAGGAATCAAAAGAATAATTGCAGTTTTGATCCGTAATGAAAAGAATTTATTTTTGTAAAAAACAATATAACTCCCAATCACCCCCAAAATAGTACAAACGAGCAACCCCCAAGCAGAGGAGTTGTTTGTTACCAATATGAGAATCAACGCAGTTATAAAACTGATGGAAAACGCAATGATCATAATGATCGATGTGATCCGCCAGGATGTTTCGTTCATGTTCAAACCTCGTTTCAATGCAATATCACAAAGAAATTTTTTTTATTTCCGGTATTGTAAACAGCACGTAATCGAAAATCAGTAAAAGTATCGTCGCTAAAAATAATTGTAAGCGCCGCAGAGATATGTTTAGCAAAATACGTATTGACAATTTTTGAGGGACATGAGGGACAGGAGGGACAATTTTTTTCATAACAAAAAACTGATAAGGAACGCAACCGTCTCAGTTGCAAGACGCCAACAGCAACCGATAAAACGATTGTGATAAAAAACTCAACAATCATTATTAGCGGTTGATCACAACCGCATGCAATCGAGACGCCTGCGTTCCTTTTGACTCCAATTAAAAAAATCTCTGTGTTCTCTGTGGTTAAAAAAGTAAATTTGTGTTTTTAGAAGTTCATATTAGTAACCAGTGGTATTTTCGTTTGTTGTTTTGTTTTCGCAGATTTTTGGCGTGCTTGAGCAATTTACGCCTAATCTTTGTTCGCCGTGATCGAGGTAACGGTTAATTTGAGTCATAATTGTTTTTAATGTTTTTAATTGTTTTTTAATTGTTAGTAATAATATTTTTTTGAAATTCGATTTCAAATTTATGATCGTATCGCGA
>JAISLW010000222.1 GCA_031277105.1 Planctomycetaceae bacterium
CAGGCGGTCAAATTCAGTCCTAATATAGTTACTATATTTTGCCTTGTTTCTGCGTATGATGCGTAACATGAATTATTAAAATTTATTGGTATCATAAACTCCATTGCGACCCAAAAAATAAACACAGTGGCGAAACATCGCCTACCTTTTTACAAAAAAATGAATTTTTAGAGATACCTTTTTTAGAATGAACGCAGGCGAGACGCCTGCAATCCGTCAGACGTTTTTTGTTACAAAAAAATTGTCCCTCTTGTCCCTTAATCTTAATTTTCTAAAACGTCTTCTAATTTGAATTTTTTTTCGTAGAGCGCTTTTCCTACGATACACGCGGGGATATTTAAACTTGTTAGTTTTTTTATATCTTCAATAGACGCTATCCCGCCCGAAGCGACTACCGGAAAAGGTACGGCGTCGCGCATTGAGATCATTTCGGCAAAATTAGGTCCTTCTAGCATTCCGTCTTTGGCAATATCAGTATAAACGACGGCTGCCAATTTTAGGTCAATGAATTGTTGCGCTAATTTAACGGCTGGCGTTTTACTTGTTTCGAGCCAGCCTTCCGTTGCAACTTGACCGTTGCGAGCGTCGATTCCTAACACGAGTCTGTTTGGGAAAATTTTACTCATCTTACAAAACCAATCAGGCTCTTTCAATGCAAGCGTGCCAATCACGACTCGTTCTACGCCGTTGTCAAGATAATCTTTAATTGTTTCTTCCGTCCTTATTCCGCCTCCAACTTCAACTGGAATATGAACTGCCTGAACTATTGCTCTTACAATATCGCAATTGACGGGTCGTTTGTCCCTAGCGCCGTCAAGATCAACAACATGAATCATTCTCGCCCCACACGAAACCCAATACTTCGCAACCTCAACCGGATCGTTAGCATAAACAGTTTCATCGCCATAATCGCCTTGACGTAAACGCACGCATTGAGCATTCAAAATATCTATCGCAGGTATAACTTGCATAGGAAAATTTTTTTGTTAGGAAGTTTATGATTTAGTCGAATTTTTTTGTGGGACAAGAGAGACAGATGGACGCATGGGACATGTATTTTTTGGATCGAAATTGGTTTATATTAACCCCATCTGGACGACAAGCATTAGCGTAGGGCGGCGGCATTTGTAAAATGATTTCCAATACGCAAGCCTTGTAAGGGCGCAAGCACGATCACGCTTGATGGAATGTTTGACGGCTATCGCTCTTGAAAAAACACAGTTGCTACAGGGCTAACATTTCTTTGCATTTTGTCTAGGACGGCGCTGCCCTACGCTAATACTATTTTGCCCCGATGTGGCGAAATACAATTTGGACATTTCTAAAAATTTATTTGTCCAGGTAGGCGGCTAAAAAAATTAAACACAGTGGCGAAACGCCGCCTACCTTTTTTGCAAACAAATGAATTTTTAGAGATACCCTAATTAAAAAAATTCTTCTGTGTTCTCTGTGGTTAATAAAAATAAATTTGCGATTTAGAAATTATGTACTATGCCTAGTCTTAATCCGAATGCGCTTGCGCCGCTGTTTCCGATGAAGAAGTCAGTGTTGAAATCTGTGATTAACGACGCTGAATGTTCGGCATTTAACCATAGATGAAATCCTACTCCGATATTCAATGCGTCTAATCCGATATTAGCGCCCCTTACGTCAAATTTTTCGCCGCCTTTGGCAAATCTTACTTTTGACGTCGGATACGAATTGCCTCCGAAATTTAAGTTGTAAAATCCTCGCAACCATAAACTCCCCCTCGGTCCAATTGATTCTGAATTAAGTCCTAACCTTACCATGTTGTGATTTAGATACATACTGTCAAACGATAATGCGTAGAGTCCGTTGTTTGTCGACGACAATACTTCTTCCGTAAAAGCGCCTTGCCACGCATGTTGCGTATCAACACCTATCGTCGGTCTCAAAATGAACCGTTCCGTAATTTTTACCGGTCGCGTCAACTCATAACTCATGTTTATTGTCGTTCCGTCCGTTCTGCCGTAATATTTATCGAAAATTCCTATAATTTGTCCCGTGTTACTATCTTTCAATGTTGAATTAAAAATCGTATGATACATCGTGTATTCTTGTCTGCCTACTCCGAAGTACGCCTTAAATTCATATTGATTATACGGCGTCGCAACCAGATAAAGTCCCATGAAATAATCATTCACTCTTACTTTATCTCTTCCGCTATTCGTTGCGCCGTTGCCATAACCTAACGTCAATCCTAGCGCCGAATGTTGCGTTAAATTCCATTCGCCTCCGAGAATGCCGCCGTTTACATACGTGCTGTATCCGCTTGAATTGCCGTCCGACGGCGAACTAATCGATTGCCCGATATAATCGAACCATACGCTCCCGTTGCGTAATTGTTGCGGTTGCGGTTGCGGCGATTGTCCGCGTAATTGGCTAAATTGATTCATAATTGTCCGCTCTCTATTTACGCGCCAGTCAATTCTACCGCGCTCGCCTGAATCCATTTGACCATTGCCCCAACCAATACGCGGGAAAAGAACACGACTCGGATTCAATACGCCGGACATAATTGAATTAGCCCGCACGTCCGTAGCAATTTGATGCAAAACATCGTTCATCGTCGCCGGATCGTCTTTGGCGCCTAACAACGAAAACGCTAACTCCGGCGCTTCCCAAGTAGCGCTGTCAATTGCCCGTCCTACGCTGCGCGTGTTTCGCGTGTTACCTTTGTTCTCGAAGTAATGCGGATTAGGAAAGAGCGTAATTTGTGCAACCGTACTGTCATACGGATTAACATAAACGCCGCTTATTTTCACGTCGCTAAAATTGCCGCCAAACTCTAATTCCGTAAACTTCGCCTTGTCTGATTCAAAAAACGAACCCGACCTGATAATTTCGTATGTAATCGGATCGTCGTCCGGCAACGCCTTTAAGTTTTGCACGAAATCGTCCGTCAAAAATACGCGCAACTTCCCGCGCATAATCGTCGTTCCTGTAACCCAAATCGCATCGCTGTCTTCAGCCCATTGTCCGATTTTTTGGCTGTTCGTTGGAATGCCGCTAATAGTCAGATTGTAAACGCTTTCATCGGTGAACGTCAAACTTCCATGCACGTCGATTTGACCTATCGTCAATTGACCAATATCGCCCTCGACAATCGTACCGCCAATTTTACCAGGCGAAATTACGCCGTGATTGGTCAACTTGTCAGACGAAGTGAAATATTGCTCATAACCGTTGTCGCCGCCCGCAAGACTATATTTCCAAAAATCAATTTTCCTGTCCGACCAATTCGACGTTGCGTTAGCGTTAGCGTTTGTTTCGTCGTTTTCGTCTGTATTACCGGCGTCTGCATTGTTGTTTAAATTATTGTTTACGCCGCCTGATTCTTTGTATGCTTCAATATCCCAAGTTCCGATTCTTACTTCGCCCGTTCCAGCAAGAACGCCTTTGTTATAGACGATATTTGTAGTTGAGATTCTGGTGTACGGCAACGACTCCGGCGTTGGCAAAGTAGTCGCCGAACCTAACAACAAAGTCGCATCGGCGCCAATATCAAAAATTCTTGAACTAACCAGTATATTGTTAAAATTTACAACGCCGCCGTAAATTCCAATATCAAAAACGCCGTCCGTTGATACGATATTACTTTCGTCGTAATCGTCGTCGGCAGTGTCGTAGTTAATATGATCGGATAACACAAATCTGAAATTACTATCGCTTGTCGCTGTTGCTTGTCCGTTTTCATTCGGCGAAAGTCCAAATGTTAGCGTTGTTCCTCGACTGCCGCTTTTGTAAAAAGAAAGTATATTGCCGTCAATTTGCGCCCCTTTCATAATATTTATCTGGTCAACATGAGCCGTCTTGCCAATATGAATCGACGCGCGCGATCCGAACAATTTACCCGTTACGTCAAAACGACGAACAAGAGGTCCGTCAGTCGCCGCTAACTTTTTACCCGATTCTGGATCAACGTAATACGATCTCAAATAACTCGAAACGCCGCCCGTCGCAACATCATCTTCGCTAGCAAATAACTGCGCCCCAAAATCGAAACTTGCCGCTATTCCATTGATAGACGCAAAAGAAGACGCTTCGCCATAACCAAGCGCATAAGCCGAAATCGAACCGCGATGAACCACAACATGCTCCTTGCCAAACGCAACAAGTAAACCGATCCCGTTGTCTTGACTCATTAGAATATCTGAATCCGTATCTGTCGTCAAAAAATTACCAACGCCGTCAACGCGAATCCCAGCGCCGCCGTCGCCGGACGAATTGATAATTCCTTTTTGCAATATGTTCAACTTATTTCCGAATAAATGCACGCCAATTCCAAACATACTGTCATTCGTAACAGAAGTATCATAAGCGCCGTCACTCCATTTACCGAAACCGCTTTGGGCAATTTGTTGAGTAGAAGTCAAACCGTGTTCGCCCTTGCCGCTAACATAAAACGATTGACCAAAAAAATCACGCGTCTCAATATTCGAATAACCAAGATCCTTAAACACCGCCATTTCTACTTCGATCAATCCTTGAAAATTCCTAAAATCATGCCAACTCAAAAGCGAATACCACGTGTCAAGATGCGAAAGCGTACCGCCCGAATCAATCCCCCAAGTCTCATTGTCGTCCTCGTCAAGCGTAATCACATAACCCGTAACAGGAACGCCGCCCGTTTTACCTGCGGCGTTGATGAGAGTCTGGTTGTTGTCATAGTAAACATTCAACGCATTAGAAGCATAAAACGTAGCCGAACTCGGATTAGACGAAGAAAGCATATTGCCTAACTCAAATAGAGTATTTTTTTGGATATTGCTGTGTCCTATTGTTTGATTTGCACGAGATTTGTTGCCGTTATTATCGCGTAAAAAACTATCCCATAGCGTCAATTTATTATCAAATCTCCACGATAAAACTTCTCCGTCTTCATTTACTTTATTTTCTTTTAAACTTGTCGTCATTCCGAAAACATGCCCCATTTCGTGAATCAGGACAGGCAATAAATTATTATCAATTGCGCCGGATTGAGATTTTTCTGTCGTAGTTGCCCAGCCCGTGCCGATCATAATTTGAGCGTGTGCGCCTCTGACGCCATCTTCGATTTCTTTTGGCGTTCTATATCTGTAAACGTCTCCATCTGGCACTACTTCATCAACGTATGATCCGTTGGCTATAATAGATTGAACTCCAGTAACTTTGAATTCGCCCTTATCATTATCGATAAGAGAAACTGCGGCGGCGTTCTTTTCAAGATCGTTTGATTTTACAACGGCAAATCTTACTTCGCCGGACGTTGTCGGTTTCATGATGCTGAGCCAATATTTTGCGGCGTCAACGAGTACGTTTTGCTCGCTGACGTCAATTTCGGTACTGAATACTAGAGTGAGTTTAATATCGCCGGATTCTATAGTTTGTTCGGTTAGTTTATCTTGTGCGAGTGATTTATTTTGCGTAGTATCAAAAAAGGCGGCGAGGATAATTAGTAGAACGGCGAGTATAGCGATTGCGCAATTTTTTCGTGAGCCGGCGTGCGGAGAAGTTGGCGTTTGCCTTTCTTTCCGTTGAAATCGACTTAAAACTTTGTTATGCCTTGTTGCGGTATTTTTCATAGTTTACGCTGTCTTGCGTTTAGGAATTAATTCGTGCCTGCTCGTCTGGTTTTTGCATGACGGTTTACGAAAAAAATAATTCTCATATTGCCGTTTTAAACTGTTCGTACTTTAATTTTCGTTTACCTTCGCCTGCTTATTTTCGGACGGCAGGTTTTGACGCTTTTAAATCAATGATTTTTAAGTACGAACTGTTTATGCCAAAAAATTGCAAAATATCGTAGGTGTTATCGTCAAATACGGAATATCTCTGTAAACAATAATATTAGTTATTATCGATACTTTCAGTATAGGTTCTCAATAAAAACATTGAAAAATAAAGATAATTTTATTTACAAACCGTTAAATATTACAACATACAAATTTACAATAAAAAATTATAACTACTCATGTAAATCTACATAAACTACACAAAATTTAACCCAAAATTATTTTGCAAAAACTCAAAAAATTTTAAGAAACAGCGGTTTTTTAATTCGGAATTAAGAATTAAGAATTAAGATTTTGATTTCATATTTAAAATAATCCTTGTAATCTGCGCTAATCTATGGACAAAAATTAATGATCCACAGATTACACAGATTAGAATGATTATTCTTTTTAGAAAATAAGTGGGACGATTTTAATTTACAATTTTAAAAACAAAATTTTAGATTTGTCAATCAATTACCAGAATTTAATACCAGTGTTTAATACGGCGCTTGCAATAGGCGATAAAATTTGTAAACTGTTATCCCTTTGAATTACATTGATAATCAAAATCAAATAATAATTCCTTTGCAAATATTTTGGGACGTCCCGATTGGGATAAAAAACATAATTCCGAATTAAGAATTAAGAAAATTATTAACCGTTACGTTTTTTTATTTTTGTCCAATGTCTCCATTAACATTAACATATCCGGATTCCGCCTCGACAACATTGGTACGCCCGAAAAATAAACCGGAAAACAAAAGCCAAGAAGAAAAAGAACCGCGATTTAACGTAATATTATGGAACGACGACGTTCATACGTTTGAGTATGTAATAGTAATGTTGCAGGCGCTTTTTGGCTTCCCGCCCGTAGCCGGACTAAAACTCGCAAACGAAGTGCATTTCACAGGTCGCGCAATTGTTTTCACTTCGTCCTTAACCGAAGCCGAAATCAAACGCGACCAAATCCTAGCATTCGGACCTGATATTTTTTGCGACGACTCAACAGGTCCATTAATCGCAACTTTGGAAAAAGCCCCAGAATAGGGGATTAGGGAATAGAGTTTTTAATTATAAAAATAAAAGTTATGAATTTAAAAGAGGGCGTCTCTAAAAATTCATTTGTTCAGGTAGGCGGCGTTTCACGCAGTGGTTAATTTTGGACCGCAATAGATATTTTGTAGCAATTAAATTTTATTACTTCACAAAATCTAAAATTAAAAATTTTGTAACCGTTTACGGTATTTTTTTATTATTTAATGTTTTCGCTGAATTTTCTTCGTCCCGATAGGGACGGTACTTTCATAACCGCAGGTCTGCGACCTGCGGTAAAAATCCGCACATCCTCGCTGCCCTGAAAGGGCAGGACTTTATTGAGATTATTTAACGATACGGATCGTACTCGAATTTCATCAAGGGCGTCTCTAAAAATTCATTTGTCCAGGTAGGCGGCGTTTCGCCGAAACGCCGCATTAGAGTTTATGATACCAATAAATTTTATTATTTCACAACGTCTAAAATATGTCTATTTTATACGTTATGAATTATTGCAATTTAATAATTATTTTATGCGTATTGCGGCGTTTCGGCGAAACACCGCCTACCTTTTTGCAAAAAAAATGAATTTTTAGAGACGCCCACTTGAATAAAATAGCGTTATGTTTATTGTCGGTTCAAAAAACATTTAGAGGAGAAAAGATTATGTTATCCCCATTCGCAGAACGTTATGCCGTCATAGGCGAAAAAAGAGGTATAGAAATAGGCGAAGCAATAGGTATAAAAAGAGGTATAAAAAAAGGTATAGAAAAAGGTATAGCAATCGGTGAAATTAGAGGTGAAGCAAGGGGCGAAATAAAGGGCGAGGTAAAGGGGCGTGTTGAGGCGATTGTGTCTATTTTGGATGTGAAGTTTGGCGAGATATCGGAGTCGGTTCGGGATTCGCTTTACGC
>JAISLW010000260.1 GCA_031277105.1 Planctomycetaceae bacterium
TTTTAAAAAGGATCCACAGATTATACAGATTAGAAAGATTATTTTAGAAGTGTAGAGTTTTAGGGGATAGATTTATTGTAACAATAAATAATTGGGTATCTCTAAAAATTCATTTGTTCAGGTAGGCGGCGTTTCGCCGAAACGCCGCATTACGGTTTACGTCATCAATAAATTTTAATATTTCGCACGTCTAAAATAAACATATTGTAGGCTTTATGAGTTATTGAAATTTATTGGTATCATAAACTCCATTGCGGCCCAAAAAGTAAACGCAGCGGCGAAACACCGCCTACCTTTTTGCAAAAAAATGAATTTTTAGAGACGCCCAATTTTCAATTCAAAAAAATATAATACTGAATAGTTACAAATCGCAAATACGTAATTTGCTAAAAAAATTTCCGTGAACGGTTACCGAAAACTCAAGCGCTAACAGTTTGAAATTTGTTTAACTCTTTATATTAAAGGAGAATAACATGAAAGCAACTACTTACTCGTCAAAACGCAATGCTAAAGTCAATATGAATATTGATATTACGTCCAATGTTAATTTAAATGTTAATTTTTGTGTTAAATTAGGCAAGGGGGGGGGGGGGGGGGTATCTAGTTATAGGTATTTATCACTATTACTGTTACAACATAGATCATTAAATAACAATTATCGTTACGATAATAATTATCGTTACAATAATTCTCTGGGGAAATCTTCCAAACCTACTCTTATTAATTTGCTTTTTGGTTGCAAAAAAATTGTCCTACTTGTCCATCCTGTTCCTCAACAAATTGCCAATACATAATTACCAAACAAATTTTCGTGAACAGTTATGCGTAAATTTAAATAAGAACAGATTAAAAGAATGTCAAATTTTTTACAAATATTTTTTTCAACGGCATTTTTAACGTTTATCGTTTTGATTACGATTGCCGTGATGGCTGTATTGACTTATGTTTACCGTATAGAGGCAAAGCTTCGGAGGTTATTTGTTCTTGCGTGGTTGATACTTTTTTTATTACATTTTATTGGTTTGGCGTGTGTTTATACGAGTGTTAATCAGGCGCAGAACCGGATGATTCAAATATTGAACATATTATCTGATCATTTTATACTTGAATTTCCTGTTGCTTATGCGACGCTTCCGCATGATATTTCGCGTGGCGATCCGCTTTATTTGGAAGCGCTTGACTATATTCAACATTTGCAGGACGAGGTTGATTGGATTGCCGCCGTTTATACGTTTCAAGAAAAGCATGACGGTAATTTTGTGTTGGTACTTTCTCCGGCGGCTGATTTGAATCGCGATAACAAATTGGATTTGACAGATCCGGCGGAAATGCCCGATCCTCCGGGGACGTCTTTTGTTCCTGATTCTCCGTCTGTTGTTTCAAAAATTAAACGAATATTTCATGAGGGCGGCGGCGGCGTTACCGAACCTTACAGCGATCACTGGGGACGATGGATTAGTATTTTTCGTCCGCTTTATAATTCTGACGGCAAAGTGTGTGCGATTTTTGCGATAGATTTTTGGGGCAACGATTGGGAACAGACGTTCTTTTTTGCGAGAGTGTGGCCGACGTTGTTTTATGAATCATTTTTGATTTATTTTTTCTTCCAGTTTGGTCTTTTCCTCCGACACCGGACGCACGAAAAAAATTTACGTTACTATTCGTTTGAACTTGAAAAATTGCTCAAGGATATGGAACGTATTCAGCATCAATTAGATTCGGCGGATCGCAACAAGCGCGAGTTTCTTGAAAATGTTCGCGATGTTATTTCCGTGCAAATTCGGCAACTTTCAGAATCTATGAAGCAATTGCAAACGTTACGGATACAGTCCCAAAATGATCGCCAAAATGATCGCCAAAATGATCGCCAAAACGATCCGTCGCAAAATCAATCGTTATCTATTGAATCAATTTTGGACGATATTCATGAAACGAGTTCAAAACTATTGGCGTTTTTGGATAATATTCATATTTATTCGACGATTGATTTAACTCCTCTTCCTTCGCGTTGGGAGGAAGTTCCGTTGAAAGAGTTTTTCCGGATAATTAACGATTCGTTAAGTCGTCATTTAAAACAGCGTCATGCTTTGGATTTATTTATCAATATTGACGAAGCGGTTCCAGAGAAGGTATTGATTCATTTTCAGTTTTTTATCAAGGTTATTATGGAGTTGTTGAGTAATGCGATTCATTTTACGCAGTCGGGTAAAATTGTGTTACGTGTTATGGTCAAATATCCTGATCAGTCGCAAACCACGACGACCAACAAACAAATTAACAATGATTTTTCATCTTCTGTTATACCTAGTTATTTGTTTCTTAATACGTTTGAGGAAGAGCCGATTTCTGATCAATTACCTTATTTGAAGATTACTGTTTCCGACACCGGTTGTGGAATTGGGGAAAAACATTTGGAGACGTTGTTCAAGCCCTTTCACCGGCAAGACAATAATGATAATAATGACAATAAGGACAACAACAATAATAATAATTCGCTTTATCAATCCGTATTAACATTTGGACTTTGTACTGCAAAACGTCTTACGCAAATTATTGGCGGGCGAATTTGGGTAGAAAGTCATCCGACGTATGGAAGTTCTTTTTCGATTTTGTTACCGGTTGCGCTTCCGGCGTCGCAGCGTCAGGCGAATGATGAAGAATCAATTCAACATAAAGCGCCTAAAGTTCAGGTGCGTCCGCTTGACGGTTTACGGATTTTGGTGGTCAATGAAAGTGTTGCGAATCAGGTATTTATTACGACTATTTTGATTGAGGCGGGAGCGACGACGGAATGTGTGAACAACGGAGCGGACGCAATAAAACGTATTGGCAATGAACAACAACAGGGGCGTTATTTTGATTTGATTTTGATGGATTCTTATATGCTTCAGATGAGCGGTTATCAAGTGATTTATGAAATACGCAATCAGGGTTTTATGCATCCGGTGATTTTATTGGGTTCTGCATTTGACATGCCGCCGAGACTGCATCCGGTAGCGAATAATGCTTTTGTAAGTAAACCGATTGATCGGCAACGGTTGATTCAAACGATTACGACGTTGACTAAAAACAAACGAACTGTAAATTTTGCACATAAAAATAATTCAGCAACACAAAATCCGGCAACAAACAATAAACAGTAATTTAATGTAACCGTTCACAAAAATTTTAGCGATAAATTTTAGGGGACAGGGATAGGGAGTAGAGAGTAGTTTTTTAGAAAACTAGATAACAGTTTTTTGTTATAAAAAATTTGTCCTACTTATCCCTCAAAAATTTTCCAAAACGTAATTTGCTAAAAAAATTTCCGTGAATGCTAACTTTACCTTTAACACAATTATTTTAAACTGTTCGCACTTTAATTTGCGGTTTACCTTCGTCTGCCTAGCTTTAGGACGGCAGGCTTTGACGCTTTTAAATCGCTAAGTTTCAAGTACGATCTGTATAACCCCTCAAAAAAATTATTATGACTTTACCTATTTCTGTTATTTCTCCTATATCGGCGACGGTTGTTGTTGTCGATGATAATCCTGGAATTTTAACTTTTGTCAATCAAACGCTTCAAGGCTGGTGCAAGCCGGTTCTTTTTGTATCGGGCGAGGATGCGTTGGAGTATTGTCAGGATCATGTGCCGGATTTAATTATTTTGGATATTGAGATGCCTGGGATGAGTGGTTATGAGGTTCTTGCGCGGATTAAGGAGGATAGTCGTCTTTCGTCGGTGCCGGTGATATTTTTTACGGCGCTTGCGGACGAGGAGAATGAGTTGGCTGCTTTATCGCATGGGGCGATAGATTATATTAGCAAGCCGGTTGTTCCGAATATTTTGAAACATCGGATTAGGACGCAGTTGGAGTTGTATCAATATCGTTATAATTTGGAGCAGATGGTTCAACTAAAAACGGAGCAAGTTGTGCGTTTGCAGCAAACGATTATTCATACATTGACGGAGTTGGCGGAGAGTCGTGATGTGGACACGGGTTGGCATATTAAGCGGACGTCGTTGTATGCGGAGGTGTTGGCGAGGAAGCATGCGGAGTTGCCGCACATGAAAGAGCGTTTGACGGAAGAGATTATTACGCAAATTGTTTATGCTGCGCCGTTGCATGATGTTGGCAAGATGGCGATTCCTGATGCAATTTTGTCGAAGCCGGGCAAGTTGACGCCGGAGGAGTTTGAGATAATGAAGACGCATGTTGTGCTTGGGGCTGAAACGATTAAGAAGGCGACGGAGGAACTTGGGTTTCCGAGTTTTTTGGACATGGGATTGGAACTTTGTCTAACGCATCATGAAAAGTGGAATGGGACGGGTTATCCGTACAAGATTGCCGGAGAAAATATTGCGTTATCGGGTCGTATTTTAGCGATTGCTGATGTTTATGATGCGTTGACGTCGGTTCGTCCGTACAAGGAGCCGTTTACGCATGAAAAATCTGTTCAGATTATTGAGGAAGGCAGGGGAACGCATTTTGATCCGGAACTTGTCGATTCTTTCCTTATAATTCACCAAGACTTCGCCAAAATTTGTGAAACACACAGAAACAAAATATAAAAAAAACATAACCGTTCACGAAAATTAGGGTGTAGGGTTAGCGGTGTAGCGGTATAGCGGGGCAATTTCTGTAACAATAAATCGTCAGAAGGATCGCGGGCGTCTCGCCTGCATGCGGTTGTACTCAACCGCCGATGAGCGATGTTGACGTCTCAACAGCCTTGTTGTTTGCCTTGCGGCAAATTGCATCCGAGACGGCTGCGTTCCTTAATTTTTTGTTACAAAAAAATTGTCCCTCATGTCCCACTTGTCCCTAAAAAAATTGCCGAAGCGTAATTCAATAAACAAATTTTCGTGAACGATTACTTTTTTAAAATTAGAAAATTTTTGAAAATAGGTGCGGTCTGGTATTGTGTTATTTTGCAGAATAATTTATACTACCGCTTTCATGTTACAAAAATCAAGAGCAAATTTTTTTGTCCACAGATTACGCAGATTAGAATGATATTTTTAAAATAATTTTTTAATCTGCGTAATCTGTGGATCGAATTTTTTGCTTTTGAATTTTTGTAACGAAAAATGTGTTTGGTTTAATTGCGGCGAATTTAATTTTTAACTTTGCGCAAAAAAGTTTTTTGCGAATTAGAATTTGTTGCGATTAAATTTGTTGTTTATTGCGTGTTAATTTTCTGATTGTCAATGGAAAATTTTTGTAACGCAATAAATTTTACTAAAATTTACTTAACCTTTTAATTGAAAAGGAGTAGAACGATGAAATTGACAAATTTGACGACAAAGTTGTTTATTGCCGAAGTCAGTATGAATATTGACTTTACAACTAATGTTAAAATAGGCAAACAGGGGGGGGGGGGGGCGAATATGTAAACTCGGAAATTTCAACAAAAATCCGAATTATCGTTACAATAATTCTCTGGGGCATTCTCCCAAACCTAACTCTGTTGGTTTATTTTTTGGTTTCACGCTTGTTGAACTTTTGGTAGTAATTGCAATCATCGGAATATTGATCGCATTGCTTTTGCCAGCCGTTCAAGCGGCACGCGAAGCCGCAAGACGAATGACTTGCACAAACAACCTCAAACAAATCGGACTCGGTATTCACAACTTCCACGATACGCGTCAAGGATTGCCGCCGGTTGTGATTTTTGCAACAAAAGGAACGCTTTTTGTTTATCTGTATCCTTTTATTGAGCAACAAGCGCTTTATTCAAGAATGACAGACGCTTCAGACGGTCTTTTACATTTTCCGAATAGTTACAACGGCGATGAATGGTCGGTTGACGTTTTGACCGCTGAAGAACAAAAAAATATCGGGAAAATTTCAACTTTTCTTTGTCCGTCGCGACACTCGTCTGGACAAGGATTTGCTAAACTTTCCACATCTGGCGGACTTCCAAAATCACAATGCGGACCGCGTAGCGATTATGTTACAGTTGTTACCAAACCTATTGAAGCGTATTGGGCAGAATTTACTTTTCTCTCAACACGAGTTGGCGCCCAGTCGCAACCAAGTGATTTTACTGGTCCGTTGCGTATTTCGATTCCGCGTTTCAATGCTAATAATGGTTCAAATCAATATCATCATCCTAACGTAATCGGTTGGGAGTGTCGCGATTCGTTTTCGTGGTGGTCGGATGGAACAACTAATCAGATTGTTATTGGCGAGAAGTTTATTCCAAAATTTGCCGTCGGTTCTGATAGCTACGATAATAAACATTGGGATGGCGGATATTTGAGTGGATGGTCAACAGGACAAGTGTTTAATGTTGGTCGATTTGTGCATCGAGATTACCGTTGTCTTGTTGCTAATCCGAATGATCCAGGCGTAACTCCAGGTCAATTGCCGAATGCTCATTGGGGTCATTATGGTTTTGGCAGTCAACATGCGGGTATAGTTCATTTCCTTATTGGCGACGGTTCTGTTCACGGGATCAATGGAACAACTTCAACAACCGTACTCTGGAATTTAGCAAGAGTAAACGACGGCAACGTCGTATCAATACGTTAATTTTTTTCAACAATTTTTTTAACAGGAGGATTTTTATGAATAGAAAAATTTTTGTAGTTTTGTTTTTTGGGATTATGATTTGTGTTGTTGGTTGTAGCGGCAAGGTACAAATTTCGGGAACGGTCAAATATTCCGATGGCGCTCCGGTTACAAGAGGCAACGTTGTTTTTGAAAGCGTCGATTCGTCATATTTTGGCGTAATCAATAAAGACGGAACTTACATCACCGGCGGCAACAAACAGGTTGAAGGAATCCCAAAAGGAATTTACAAGGTCTGGCTTGCCCAAACTGAATCAAGCGAAAACGTTTTAGACGAAAACCGTACTGTTGTTTCATACAATATAACGCAAAAAATCGCTAAAAAATTCACATCGTCAGAAACAACAAACCTAATCTTTGAAGTAAAACCAGGAGGTCAAAAAACATTTAATATCGTTGTCGAAAAACCATAATTCAATAACGAAAAAATTTTTATTTGATCGTGATGCTAAAAGAGTGACCGGTAGGACAGGAGGGACAATTTTGTAATAAAGACCTATCGTCGAGATCGTGGTCGTTTCGATCTCAAGCAGTCGAAACGACCGCGAATTTTCTGTTTGATTGAGTGAATTATTTGTCTCATTTTTGTCTAAATGAGCCTTCTAAATTATTCGCATGTACGTTTTGGTCTCAACTGCTTTAGGGAACTTCTAAAAACCTGTTTTTTATTTAAAGTCGCGAACAACAGAATACTCAGAGAATAATTTTTAAACTGTTCACACTTGAATTTACGTTTACTTTCGCCTACCTACTATCGGACGGACTAACGTTAGTTATTCATTAATGGCAGTCCAGGATAAAGATGCTATATTAGGTTTTTCATTTTTGAATTTTACAGAGCAGTGCGGTATTCCATTACAATTTTTGGCAACTGTATCAATAGTAGGCGCCGCAAAACGAATTCAACAATATTCACAGTATTTAGCATTTGTTATATTAATACGATGCGGGAACGCCAAACAAAGTAACTGGCTTTTTAGCCGTAATGTTTTATCAAAATTAGAAGCGTCTGAAATTAATAATTACGTCACGTTTTGTATAAATACGATTAAAAACAATATAAAGGAAATTGCTAAATTAGATAATTCTCATGTAGATAGCAATTTCTGTGTAGAAATTACCCAAGTTATGCCGGAAATTTTATCTCGTCTTTGTACAAAAGCGCCTATTGAAACTTTACAAACAATTGCTGATTTTATTGTGGAGATATATTTATTACCCGAAAAAGATAAACAAGCATTTCAAGGAGTTGCTAACCTCGTTAGACGATTAATAAAATCGTATCCGACCAATAGAGTCAATCAATTATTTGAGACAATAAAAAAAATTGATTGGAAACTGACCGAGAACTATCAAATTGTTAATAATGAATTTATTGATCCATATTTGATATTCTTACAATTTTTTGATGATATTATTGAACCGTCGCCAGAGGAAATTGAAGATGCTTTGAAAAAAATGGAATCAACAGACGAACAGATAAGAATAAAAGGAATGATACTTTGTTATGCGATCCGAAATTCATTTAATGAAGATCAAAAGAAAAAATATGCAGAATTACTTTGGGATAAAAATTTTCTTGATGAGACAGGATTTCCTAAAAATAATGTCTTTTTAAGAAGTTCTTTTATTAAAATACCCCATCCAGAAGGAATTAATGTTACAGAATTATTTAAGAAGTTGATATTTGAAAAAGAACAAAACAAAGATGATGATTTTTCAAATAGCATTAATAAATTTTTTATTAAAGACAATTGTTCAAAATCATTTACGTATAATTTCATCTGTGATGAATTACAAAATGGATTCGGTATTAACGCTTCTAATAGAATTAAATTAGATGTACGAGAAACAAAGACGGTATTCGATTACGTTCAGAATTATTGGAACGAAAACAAACAGTATTTGACTAACAAGTCTCAAAATAACATACAGGCATTCGTGTCAGACAATGTTAAAATGCAATTTAATGATTTATTAAAAATTATCCTATGCGTCATTATTCCTAACGTAGTAGAATTAGACTCTAATGAAACAACTGATATAAAACAATTATTAGATGACTTATTAAACGAAATGGAGAAGGCACATCAAGTTGTTGACGCAATAAAAATTGTATTTTTGGCAATTTTTCCAGATCGTTTAGAAGAGACAAAACAGTATATACAACGTACATCGGTCAAATATTCCAAACAAGAAGTTGAAAATATAATAACTGGTATTTGGTTTCTTCTTATAATGAAACATAAAGAAATACCTATTGAAATTGATATACATCAATTTATACCTTATATTATAGAACATATAAAATTTTGGTTGAGTCCTGGTTTATCTTTGGCGTTAAATTATTTGGGCAATATTATTTCTGATATGCCTGAATATATCAATGATGAAATCGTCAAAGAGATTTTGCCAGTACTGGAAATTTTAATTGATGAAACAAATCCGATAAAATTAAAAACTAGAATTGCAGAATCTGAATTGCTTGATGATAGACGGAAAACGATGCGATTGGCTTCTAATATATTCAAGTATTTTGAAAAACAAAATAAAGAACAACCCGACATAATCTTGAAATGGAAAGAACTTGCTGAATCTGATAACGAATTTTGGGAAATTAAAAATCAATGGGAATCCTAATCTTTCTCCATAATATTAAAGTCAAATCAATATTGGCAATTTCTAATAACCAGTTTTTTATTTAAGCGCCGAGAACACAGAATAGTCAGAGAATAATTTTTAAAAACTCATGTTACGCAGGCGGTCAACTTCAGTCCGAATAAAGTTACTATATTTAGCCTTGATCACTTATTTTTTGGCGTTTTAACGCCCCAATACTTGTTTTAGTGAGTATCTCTAAAAATTCATTTTTTTCAAAAAAGGTAGGCGGCGTTTCGCCACTGTGTTTATTTTTTGGGCCGCAATACGCATAAAATAATTATTAAATTTTAATAATTCATAAAGCGTAAAATATAGATATATTTTATACGTTGGAAAGTAATAAAATTTATCGATGTCGTAAACTCTATTGCGGCGTTTCGGCGAAACGCCGCCTACCTGAACAAATGAATTTTGTAACCGTTCATGTAAATTTAAACAAAAGATTTTAGTGTGTAGAGTGTAACGGGACAAATATATTTTTGACCTTGTTTTTCTACCAACATGTTGTCCATAAAGGGACAGATGAGACAAATATTTATTGTTACAATAAATCTATCACCTACTCTCTATCACCTAAAACTCTACCCTTCTAAAATCTCGTGAACGGTTACTGAATTTTTAGAGATGTATAATACTCTCTACGGCGTTGCAACAACTTCGCCGTCCATGCGATTAAGTAGCAGGCGGAGCGTTCTTAATGGCGTGTTTTCCGAAGTAAACGATACGCGACCGTCGGCATAAACCGAATTTACGCCGCCAGGATGCATACTACGCAAGTCGTGCAATTGGTAAATGTTCACTTGTCCAAATGCACTTGTGCCTGTTGCGCAGTTTGGAAACGGTACGTAAGGTTTCTGATTTATCGGCGCAGCGTGATCCTCTTTGAACGACAATAAATTGAAATGATGCCCCCAATGACTCAAAATCGAAGCGCAATCTTCAGAAAGCATAATTGTATTTGATGTGCCGTCAGTAATTTTTAAAATACCAATATACATTCCTTCATTACCTCTTCTTTGTATTGCCGGCATGCAACCATTCGGTGCGCAGGATTCTGTACAACCATGAGAGTGTAAGGTTACGGAACCGCCGGTATAACTACGCTCAAATGCGCTATTATAGTGGTTAGTACGGTCGGCTAAATTTTCAAGCGCTCCGTGAACGGCAACATAATGAGTCCGCCCGCCTCTGAACCAATACGTACTATAAAAATCTATACTATCACGAGTGAATGTAACATAAGTCAATCCTTTTATGACATTGATGGTTCTTGTCGCCGGATTCGAGGTTGACGGGCATAAGAAACCTGGAATGACCGTTGCCGCTAATGTTGCGTTTTGTGTGTTACTTGTTCCTGCGAACCCCATAGCGCTAGCCATGCCTATTGACGTATTTTTGTAAAAGGAATCATAACTTGCAGTCATTTCCATGTACGGCATAATCAATAATCCCCATCCTGGCGTAAGATCCCTGCTTCCAGTATTAGGTGCAATATTTAAATCTCCGCCAGGTATGAGTCTGCCGAGTGCATTGTGTGCGTTGTGTTGTGCTAATACGATTTGTTTGAGGTTGTTTGTACATTTTAGTCGTCTTGCGGCTTCGCGTATCATTTGCACCGCCGGCAACAGTAACGCAATCAAAACGCCAATAATAGCAATGACGACCAATAGTTCAACAAGAGTAAATCCAAAATATTTTTTCATAATTTTTCTCCATTGGGAAAAGGGTTAAGGCGGTACTTACGCGGCGCAAATATCTACAACGATAGCGCACGAATAGCGCAGCTCCGCTAAAAAATAGTAGAAATAGTAAGACTTTTCATCAACTCGTAAAAAGTTTTACAAAAGAGTTCTGGTAGGTCTTCTGACTCTCGGCTAAAAACATCGACCTTCTCAATCTCTTCTTGAAGAGATCAATGGTCATAAAAGCAATTGATGTTTTTTGTATTTTTGCGAATACTTGCCGATTACAGCGGCGAGGACCGTTCCGGATTGAGGCGTTTTTACTTTTCACCGGATTCCCTGTTACCCGTCGAAATGAGAACATTTCGACAAGCGCCAGCCACTCATTTTTACATTGGGGCAAAATTCTATCCCAATAACAAAACACGTCAAGCGGGGACGTTTTTTAAAATTCGGATGTGAAAGTCGGAATGCGGAATTAAAGATTTTTATTTCAAATTTAACGGATCGCAAGCGAGACGCCCGCGATCCTTCTGATTATTTTTTGTAACAAAAATGATCGTCTCTAAAAATTCATTTGCCCAGGTATGTGGCTAAAAAAATCAAACACAGCGCCGAAACGCCGCCTACTTTTTTACAAAAAATAAATTTTTAGAGGTTCCCTTGAATTTCAGCGATTTAAAAGCGTCAAAGCCTGCCGCCAGATAGTTAGGCAGGCGGTAGGCTTAACGCAATTGCAAGTATGAACAGTTTAAAATTTTGTACCGCGAGAGAATTGTTTACGATAGACTTCAAGTTCAATTGCGTCATTCATAAAAAATACAGAACCGTCCATGTGTGCAAAACCTGCGCCGCCAGGATGATAACTCCCAAAACTTAACTGTAATAATCGCATGTTACATGCCGGATTTTTCCATCTGGTATTTACAACGGTATAAGCGGTTCCAAATAATTCTGACATTTCTTTGCCTTTATCAGATGTTGTTGATGGATCGCCTGCTACGTTGTCGTCTGCTTGATGCGAGCCAATATACCAATGATCGTTTACATTGCCGTTATTACTAAAACTAACGTCTCCGGCAACTTCGCCAATAACAATTGTATTTGATAATCCATTATCTATACCGCTAAACTTGACTTTGCTACGTTTGAATATTAGTCCGTTCTGACGATCATGTTGTTGCGATATACATTGATCTTTTATATATGTTAAACCGATAGCAAGTAATTGCGAATACTGATCTGTTGCCGACCACGAGCCGCCGTTGCCAAGATAACTTGCCTGTACGCGATTGATAACATTCTGATTATTTACTTGTCGTTTATGCGGAAATGCTGGACATAGATATGGAGGAATTAGAGTTGCGCAGGCTTGAGCATTTGGACCTTGTTGGCTTGGATTGTAACCGTTGGCTGTACCTTGACTCCAGTTTCCGATACCGTAAGTGTAAACGGACGTGTCGCCTTTTTCTTCTAAAACCAAAGTTGCGTATAAATTTTGTTGTTCGATATACGGCAAAATATAACCATTCCACGCAAAACCAATTTCATCGACGCCTGGCGGTAAAACTTTTTGATTTTCGTGATGATTGTGTAGAGCGAGGGTTTGTTGTCGCAAGTTGTTTTGGCATTGCGTGCGTCTTGCAGATTCGCGTGCGGCTTGAATGGCGGGCAATAAAATCGCTATCAAAACGCCTATAATCGCAATCACTACCAAAAGCTCAACAAGAGTAAAACCCAAAAAAAATAAGAGCGACGGGCAAGAATAGTCTTGAGAATTATCGTTACAAAAATCTAGTCTCTCTCTCTCTCTCTCTCTCTCTCTCTCTCTCTCTCTCTCTCTCTCTCTCTCTCTCTCTCTCTCTCTCTCTCTC
>JAISLW010000266.1 GCA_031277105.1 Planctomycetaceae bacterium
ATAAATTTATTTTAGGCGTTGTGAAATATTAACATTTATTAGCGACATAAACTCTACTGCGGCCCAAAATTAAACACGGGGCGAAACGCCGCCTACCTGAACAAATGAATTTTTAGAGACGCCCATTTGTGGTTTTTATGAGTTGCCATTATGATTTTATTTTAATGAGATAATGAGGTTTGTATCGGGGAGGACTTTGTTGCTACTGATGTTGTTTTGTTCAGAAAAATTAGGTTAAAATGAGGTTTGTTAAAAAGCGTATGGGTATCTCTAAAAATTCATTTTTTTGTAAAAAGGTAGGCGATGTTTCGCCGAAACGTCGCAATACGCATAAAATTATTATTAAATCTTAATATTTCATAACGTCCAAAATAAATTTATTTTAGGCGTTGTGAAATATTAACATTTATTAGCTACATAAACTCTACTGCGGCCCAAAATTAAACACGGGGCGAAACGCCGCCTACCTGAACAAATGAATTTTTAGAGACGCCCGTATTAAAATTTTAGAGAAACATCGAATGATTGATCGTTTCTACCCAAAATGAATTTTTAGCAAATTGTGTGTTGGCGATTTTGTTGGGACAGGCGGGGCAATTTTTGTTACAAAAAATCGTTTGAAGGATCGCAGGCGTCTCGCCTGCATGCGGTTGTACTTAACCGCCGTTGAGCGAGTTTATATCTCAACAATTTTTTTTGTTTGCCTTGCGGCAAATTGCAGGCGAGACGCCTGCGTTCATTAGCAATTTTTTGTTACAAAAATTGTTCATCCTATTCTTAACATTATTCACAAAACAACGGAAAGGTTAAAAATTAAGATGCCGTTATACGAATATTTTTGTCCTAAATGTAAACGTGAATTTGAACTTTTGATTCGCGGTTTGGAGACGCCGGTTTGTCCTGAATGTGGTAATAAGAAGTTGACGCGGGCGATGAGTTTACCGGCGGCGCATACAAAAAGCAGCGATTTCGGCTGCCGCCCGTCCGTCGATAATTGCGGTCATAAACACGAATGCCAATGTTGCAAACACGGATAAAAAAATTGAAACCGTTCACAAAAATTTATACGCTAGATTTTAGAGTGTCGAGTATCGTTTTTTGTAATTATCCAGCAGCCATAATTATTTTTTGTAACGATAATTGTAATTGGATTTCATCGCGTCATCGGGTAGACTGTTCAAAATTTTTTATAATATAGAATGGAATTTCTAAAAAACAGTTTTCATTTAAGCGCCGAAAACACAGAGTTCGCTGATAATAATTTTTAAAAATATTTTCAACCAAAATGTCAATTATAATATTAAATAACGTTTTGGTTACAATTAAAAATTTCCTCTGTGATCTCAGTGTTCTCTGTGGTTAATAAAAATAAATTTGTGATTTTTAGAAATTCCCTAGATTTATTTTGATATTTATAATTTTGTGTTGTGTTTAGCGTTTTGTATTACGGAGTTGAATGTTGGCGGCGCGGAGGGCGTGATGTGCGAGCTTGCGGTTCGTCTTTTTGAGCGTGGTCATTCGGTAGTAGTTTATTCGCTTCAACCGCGTCCTGCCGGATTTTCTTTTGCGTTGCGGCTTGAAGCGGCTGGTATTCCGGTTAAATTTCTTAACATAAACGGCATATTTTCATTGCCCGCCGGTTTGTTTCGACTGCGTAAATTATTGATTGAACAATCTCCCGACGTTTTTGTTTCTTTTATGTTTCATGCTAATTTTTTGGGTCGTCTAGCGGCATATTTTGCGGGAATAAATCATGTTGTATCTTGTATTCGCGTAGCGGAACATTCGGCGGGATGGCATTTATTTTTGGATAAGTTGACGAGCGGATTTGTTGAAAAGTATATTTGCGTAAGCGATTCTGTTGCGGAATTTTCAAAGACTACGGGCGGTTTGCCGGAACAAAAAATTTCAGTTATCCGCAACGGTATCGCAACAACGCTGGAAATTAAAAACGAAAACGAAATCAAAAACGAAAACGAAAATGAAAACAGTAACAAAATAATTTTTGTCGGACGACTTGATTATCAGAAGGGCGTCGATTGGCTTATTCAGACGCTTCCGGCATGGCTGGGCAAACTTGACGGATGGGAATTTTTAATTGTAGGAGACGGAATTTTGCGAAATAAATTAACGTCGCAAATTGACGTATCTTTACGAAACCGCGTCAAAATATTAGGTTGGCGAAAAGATGCGGAGGCGCTAATTGCCGAGTCAAAAATACTCTTGCTATCGTCAAGATGGGAAGGTATGCCAAACGTAATCTTACAAGCAATGAACGCCGCAAAACCCATCGTCGCAACAAACGCCGAAGGCGTAAAAGAACTACTCGGAAATAACGCCGAAATACAAACTTGCCAATTCGGTGATACAGAACTATTCGCAAAAAAAATACTCGACTTCGCAAATAACCCAACTCTATCAAAAAAAATCGGTCAAGAAAATAGAATGAGAATTATTACAGAATTTTCTATCGATAAAATGATACAAAATTACGAACAACTTTTAATCGAACTCAATTCGTGATATAATCCCAAACCAATTTTTTAAAACGTCTGATTAAAAAAACGATCCACAGATTACACAGATTAAAAAGATTTTTTTAAAAATGATTTTACAAAATCATAATAAAAAATAATAATTCCAAATTCCGAATTTCCCCCAAACCCTAACCTATAACCCTTAACCTTAAACTTAATTTTATGACGCAACAATTAAAACTCCAAGAAAAAGCAAAAGAAATTCTTACCAATAAAATAGCCGATGTAATAATCGGATACGGCTCGCCGGAAAATCAACCGGCGCTGGTCTTAATAACCGATCCGAAAGATGTAAACCAATTGATTTGGAATGACCGTTGTAATCAGAATTTGACTGTATATTTGCGGCGTAAAGAAGTACGGGCATTGGGTAAACCCGCAATAGTCGTCAAAGGTTGCGATGCGAAATCGCTTGTTGTTTTGGAAGTTGAAAATCAAGTTAATCGCGATTCAATGTACGTTATCGGCATGGAATGCGGCGGCGTACAAGCCGTAACGCTTTCGCCGCCAAACAACAAATCCGCAACAAATACGCCAATAAAATTTGCGGCAAAATGTTTGTCTTGCGACGTAAACAAACCGCTACATTGCGACGTCGTGATAGAATTTGATTCCGATCAGACCGCTCAACCCGCCGTGAAATCTGATTTGTCAAAACGTTATGAACGTTTGGAAAAATTGTCGTTAATGAGCGTATCGGAACGTTTGGATTATTGGAAGTCGGAGTTGTCGCGTTGTATTAAATGTTATGCGTGCCGTCAAAGTTGTCCGTTGTGTTATTGCGAAGTTTGCGTAGTTGACAAAAATCGACCTGTTCGTATAGATACGTCGGCGACGTTGAAGGGGAATTTTGCGTGGAATATTTTGAGGGCGTTTCATCTAGCGGGACGTTGCGTCGGTTGTTCCGCTTGCAGTGAAGCGTGTCCGGCAGGAATTGATCTCGACTTGCTAAATTTATCTCTAGCAAAAGCCGCCGATGAAAACTTTAACCATAAAGCAGGATTAAACCGATCCGCAAATCTACTAATCGGAACCTTCTCGCCAGAAGATCACGAAGATTTTATAAGATAAATTTGTGGGGAAATTCGGAATTCGGAATTCGGAATTAAAAAAGGATCCGCAGATTATACGGATTAAACAGATTATTTGTTTAATCTTTGTGTAATCTGCGGATCGTTCTAATTATAAATTTCTAATTTCTAATTTAGGTTCTTAAAATTGTAAAAAGACCTCTTTGACAAATCTGGAATAATTGTTACAATTCCGATTATCGTTACAGAAAATATTTGTCAACCAGTTTGCCCTTAACATTTACAATAATATTAAACTGCTCACAAATATTAGTTCGCAAATATTAAACTGTTCACACTTGAAATTACGTTTACCTTCGCCTACATAAAATTCGGACGGCAGACTTTGACGCCTTTACATCAACAATGAAATTTACGTCAATGAAATTCAAAACGACTTCGTATAATTGAATCGCTCAATTACACACAAATTAACCAACTATAAATTTAACCAAACTATAAAAATCATGTTCAAACATTTAAGCCTTCAAACGAAAATATTTTTTCTTGTCTCAACAGTTGTTATTGCGTCTTTTGTTATCCTTACCATAATCGTCTCCAATAAGACATTCGAATTGGCAAAAAACGACGCATTCAACCTCGCCAAAGAAACCGCAGATAAATATAAAAACGAGATCAAAGCCGAATTACAAGGGGCAAGAATCACCTCCGAAACGCTCGCCACCGTATTCGAAGCATTGAAAAATAATAACCTCACCGACCGCAAAATGATGAACGATATACTCAAAAATACCCTCGCCAAAAAAGAATATATCACCGCATTTTGTATCGCTTACGATCCTAACGCCCTCGACGGCAAAGATAAAGAATACGCAGGTCAAAAACCAATTTACGACGATACCGGACGATACGCTCCCTATTGGAATAAATCCGCCGATAAAATCGACGTTGAACCTTTATACGATATTGATATAGCCGATTGGTACAAAGTCCCCAAAGAAACAAAACACGAATACATCACCGACCCTTACCCTTACCAAGTTCAAGGACGACCTGTCATGCTCGCCAGCATGATTTTTCCCGTACTTCATAAAGACCAATTCATCGGCATTATTTCGTCCGACTTCGTATTAGATAAATTGCAAGAGATGATTTCCAAAGTTAATCCGCACGGTCAAGAAGGTTTTTCATGGATACTTTCTAACGCCGGAGCAGTCGTCGCACACCCAAATAAACAAAATCTAGGAAAAGATTTGACGGAAATATTAGTTTACGAAATGCTCGTTACCGACAAGTCTAAAATTACAAAAATCATAGAACTGGCAAATAATTACCTTGACCAAAATCCAATTGCCGATAACAACGATAAAACGCAAACCGAAAAATATAATAACAGCAAACAATTCATCGACCAATTAAAAGAATACGCAAAAGATTTTGATAATAAAAAATTAGACTTGACGCTGCTTAATCCAGAACTCGCGCAAGCCATCTTAAACGCCGACGCCGCCCATTTAGAATACGCCCGCAAAGCAAAAGAATCTATCAAAGACGGACAATTATACATTTCAGATACGAAAGATTTTTACACCGTTTACATGCCTATTAAATTCAGCGAAGTTACAACGCCATGGTCAATCGCAGTAAGTATTCCAATGACGAAAATTCTAAATAACGCTAACGCAGTCCGTAATTATGTTATTATTGTTTCGTTAATTTCTATTGGTATTATTGCGTTGTTGCTTTATCTAATTGCCAAAAATATCACGAGACCGATTTTATTGCTCTCCAAAGCCGCCAATATTATCGGACAAGGAAACTTTGACGTAGAAATCCCCGTCATAAAAAGCAACGATGAAATCGGTTCGTTGTCCAAAGCCTTCAAATTCATGGTCGAAGAGATTAACTCGTTAATTACAAAGTTGCAGGATCACGCTAAAGCGCTTGAAGAGAAAAATCAATATTTGAACAAGTTGAATGAGTTGAAGGACGAGTTTATGGCGAATACGTCGCATGAATTGCGGACGCCGATTAACGGAATTATTGGCATAGTCGAATCGATGATAGACGGCGCTACCGGCGACTTATCGCAAGAACAAAAATATAATTTAGCCCTAGTCGCAAATAGCGGAAAAAGACTCTCAAATCTTGTCAATGATATTCTTGATTTTACAAAATTAAAAAACAAGGAAATCATTTTACAAATTAAACCTGTTGACTTGCAAACGATTGTCGATACCGTAATCGTTTTGTCGAAACCGCTGATCAAGGGTAAGGAATTACAGTTGGTCAACGAGATAGATAATTCGTTGCCGGTAGTTGACGCAGACGAAAACAGGATACAGCAGATATTGTACAACTTAATCGGCAACGCAATTAAATTTACTGAAAAAGGCAAGGTTAGCGTGTCCGCTGAAATCATCGGCGATAATGTCGCCGTATCAATTTCAGACACCGGCATCGGAATACCGGAAGATAAATTTGACCAGATATTTGAATCATTTGAACAAGTCGATGGTTCAACGGCGCGAGAATACGGCGGCACCGGTTTAGGTTTGTCGATAACAAAAAAATTAGTCGAATTGCACGGAGGCTCTATTAATATTGAGTCGAAAGTCGGCGAAGGGTCAAAGTTCACTTTCACCATGCCGCTGTCCGAAACTACGCAAGAAACTTACGCCGCCAATATACCGGCAATCAAATCTAGCATCGACCTCGAAGATTACGCCGTCCCCGAAAACACGGCAATAAAATTAAATAAAGATAACGCCAAACCAATATGCGAAATACTCGTCGTCGACGACGAACCGGTCAATATTCAAGTGTTGAAAAACATTTTATCGGTGCGAAATTATTCGGTGTCCAGCGCATACAACGGAGCGGAAGCAATAGAACTAATCGAAAACGGCAAAAAATTTGATTTATTGCTGCTCGACGTGATGATGCCGAAAATGTCCGGCTACGACGTATGTAAAACTTTGCGGGATAAGTATTCGTTGTTTGACTTGCCGATATTGATGTTGACGGCAAAAAATCAAGTGCAAGACGTGTTGCTAGGCTTCCAATCGGGCGCGAATGATTACATCGAAAAACCGTTTGACAAAGAAGAATTATTAGCGCGAATAAAAACGCATTTAGAACTAAAAAACGCAATTGCGGCGGCTCAAATGGCAAACAAAACAAAGAGCGAATTTATGGCAAATATGAGCCACGAAATCCGCACGCCAATGAATGCGATTATCGGTTTAACGCACCTCTTGCTAGAAACGCGACTAGACGAACAACAACACCAATACACCGATAACGCACACCGAGCGGCAAGATCGCTATTAGGTATTATCAACGATATCCTCGACTTCTCAAAAATGGAAACAGGCGAAATGAAATTGAATTGTACGCCGTTTTCGTTAAACGACGTGCTAGGCGATATTGAAATAATATTCAGCGAGCAAAGTTTGGAAACGGGAATTAAATTGATATTTAACCAAGCGACGGATATTCCAAGAACGCTGCTAGGCGATCACTTAAGATTACGCCAAATTTTCATTAACCTAGTCGGCAACTCCTTCAAATTTTCTAAACAAGGCGCAATAACCGTAAACGCAAAACTCGAATCAATAAAAGATGATAATGTTACGTTATTATTTTCGGTCAAGGATACGGGCATCGGAATGACGGCAAACCAAACGCAAAAATTATTCAACGCTTTCAGCCAAACAGATACGTCGATAACACGACAATACGGCGGCGTAGGATTAGGACTGACGTTGACGCGAAGTTTGGTAAATTTAATGGGCGGCAAAATCACGCTGGAAAGCGAAGTCGGCGTAGGAACAAATATTACTTTCACGTGCGTTTTCAAGTTAGACCCGAACACAAAAAATAATATTACGCCGGCAGTAAATAAACCGGTTGATAAAATTGATATTGATATTGATACGGAAAAAAAGGAAAAGAAATCGCTGGAAGGTTTTCGCGTCCTGTTGGTCGAAGACAATAAAGTCAATATTTTAGTGGCAAAGGCAATGTTGGAAAAAATGGGACTTAACGTAACCGTAGCCGAAAACGGTGAAATAGCGCTAGAAAAAATGGGCATAAACGCAAATTTGACAGAAAATAAAAATACAACTTTAACTAAAAATGACAACGTAAATCCAGAAAATACCGAAAACGCAGAAAACAACGCAACAATAACGGAGAATAATAAGAAGGCGTTGAATCAAAATGCGGAAAATGAGAAATTAGAGTCGAAGCCGATATTTGATTTGGTGTTTTTGGATATTCAGATGCCGGTAATGGACGGCTATGAGACGATCAAAAGGATAAGGTCAAGTTCGTTGTACAAAGAGATTCCGGTGGTAGCGTTGACCGCGCATGCTTTTGATGAAGAAATACAAAAATGTTTCGACCATGATATGAACGGGCATCTTGCAAAACCAATTGACATCCACGCCCTGAAAAAAAATCTACACAAATTCCTGCTACATGAAACAGAATTAGCATAAAATATTTATAACTTCTAAAACCATTGGGTATCTCTAGAAATTCATTTGTCTAGGTAGGCGGTTAAAAAAATCAAACACCGTGCCGAAACGCCCGCATTACGGTTTACGGTATCAATAAACTTTAATATCTCGCACGTCTAAAATAGACTTTTTTAGGCTTTATGAATTACTGAAAATTATTGGTATCATAAACTCCATTGCGACCAAAAAAGTAAACGCAGTGGCGAAACACCGCCTACCTTTTTGCAAAAAATGAATTTTTAGAGATACCCTATTGTTTGTTGGCGGAGGTGGCAACTGTTCGTCGTCGGGAGGTTCGGGAATCATTAATTTCTTTTCTCCCGTTTTGGGATTTACTAAATACGCTCGCGAATCCGGCGGATCGGCAATAAATTTTTTCGCCTCTTTAAGGACGTTTTGCAAGTCTTCAACAGAGTCTTTTTCCGTTACAGAAATTCGATCTAAAAACGGAACTATTAATTTGTCCGAAAGTTCGCGCGATTTTTTGGAACTCATCATTTTGCGGTATGAAAATGGATTATCATACATCGTCCGCATTTTGCCTATCGTATCAAGCAAGACTTTTTTGTATTCGGTATCTTTGGAATTATCGTATTCATCGATCAATTTCTTGACAACATTTTCGTTGCGCAAAATAACAAGATGCTCAAGAGCGACATTCCACGTTTTTCTATCTTTACTTTTCAAACCTTCAAATAAACCAGGAATTGCAAGTCCCCAGAGCCGCCAAAATTGAGACGAAGCGTCTCCGGCGTCGCCTGGATTATCGGTTTTAAATTGTGTTAAAAGATATTTAACGTATTCATTGATCTTTTTTTGTTCATCTTCGGTAGGCGTAAATTTACCATCAATAAACCGCGTCCCCAAAACCTTCGCCGCCTTCCAACGAGCAAATTTATCCGCCGATGTTGTCAATCGCTTAAAATTCTCAACATTATCAAGCAATGAAAAATCATCGCCCCGATCCTCGGGACGAGTAATTTTTGATTCATAATTTATATTTGCATGCGAGTTTGACTGTTGCCGTAATCGTTCTTCTTCAATTCGTTTTTTCTCATAATATTCTTTTATTTTTTTTTGCTCTGCGATCAAAAATTCAATGTGTTTTTTGTTATAATCGAGGAAATTATCCATGTTTTTTAACTGACTATTTGAATTAATTTCTTTTGACATTACGCTAACAATCTCTTTTAATTCTAAGTAATCTCTATCCCCATCTAAAGATTCAGAAGCGTGCTTTATAGTTAATACAATCTGCACAAAAACATATTTTTTGTAAAAATCATTTTTAGTTTCTTTAATTTTGTTTATTATATCAAGTGGATTAATTTCTTTTCTTATTATTTTGTAATCTGATATTTTCGTTGCTAAGTATCTGCAAAATTCTAACGAAATAACTTTTTCAATTGGATCCGGTTTAATTTGTTCCCAAAAAATATCTAATGCTTCTGATTCCGTTTTTTTGCAAGCAATTTCATGTAACGGAAGTAAACGTTTAGTAATAAAATTAATTTGATCTTTGGTTAAAACTTTTTTTTCATTTTTTGACCATTCATTTAATAATGATATACACTCTTGAAATCTGATTTGGAAAATTATTGTTTCCAATATAACTGTATATAAATCAGATGAAAATTCAGCATCAATAAGACTATGATTATTCCAAATATCTGATAGCTCTTTAGCATAAAATTTATTTGTAATCATACCATGAGTTGTTAATGTAGCATGAATTATTTGATTCGGAAATAATTTACCTTCAATTTCCATGCCATACTGATTGATTTGGTCTTGAGTCGGTCTAAAACCATCAAGGAATCCCTTTTTGGTTGCCATTTTACTTACAAGATTAATTAGAAATTGAGCAACTATATCTTTGTTTTTGTCTGACCATGAAATTGTTTTTATACGTTCAAGTAATCCAATATACTCAACTTTACTATTATCGTTTAAATCTGATAATCGATTTTCATTTGATATTGACTCTAATTTATTACTGATTATTGACCAATCTTTCTCGGTTAAATGTTCATATCTCTGACCCCAAATAACAGGTTCTATAATATCTGCCATTAGATCATAAACAGAAAATAAACAAATAAATGTTAAAAAAAACATGTAAAATATACTAACATAAAATTTCATTTTTATTATTTCCTTCTTTGATTATATTTTTTCGTATATTAAAGGTAGATTAATTAATGTTTTAATAAATCTTTTATACAATTTGTTCATAAAATTATGTTACAGTTGACAATTTTTATATATCCAAAGTAAACGTTTACGTCTTAAAAACATTAATTAATGTATAAGTTTACTACCAATTGGGATTCTCATCACAGGCCGACCAATCTTTATCAGGATATGTTTTCATTGGATTTTCAGTTTGAATTATTATACACCTAACCTCTTGATCTTGAAATGAAATAGTACCATAAGAACCAAAACCATGTGAATCGCCTGCTTTCGGGTCAGATTTGGGAAAAGAAACTCCTGCATGTGATGTTGGTGTTACTTCCTCATCATCTGATAAACCATCTTGATCACTATGACCATTTCTAATACTTGCAGGACCAACTCCTCCCCAAGTATTAAAACAATGCTTATGATATAGTTCATGTCTCATTGTTCCTGCAACAGAATCAATATGATAGGCGGTAGTGAGCGGGCTTTGAATGATGTTACTTTTTCGACTTTTTACATGCCTAATCAGAAATCGCCGTTACGTAATCGTACTCCAGGCGGCGGTCGTGGCGTAGGCGCAGGCGAGTATCCGGTCGCTTCAACTACGGCAAGTTTACATTTAGGCGGAGTAAATATTACGCGTGCGGATAATTCAGGACGTTTTGTTACGGACGCAATTGATCCAGACGTCTGGAGAGCCTTCGGCGCAAGAAACGACGACAAAACCGCAACTTTACCATAAATCTAATAGACAATTTTTTTCATTTTATAAACATTCAAAAAATTAATTTTTTGGAAAAAAAGGTAAGCGGCGTTTCGCCACTGCGTTTAATTTTTTAGCCGCTTACCTAGACAAATGATCTTTTAGAAACTCCCAATATTTAATTCCGAATTAGATTATAATCCTGATTGTATGTTATTTTTTATATTGTAGAATATTGTTTATTGGTAACAATTCACTGAAATTTTTAGCGAATTACGTATTGGCGTTTTTTGTGGGACAAGTGGGACAATTTTTTGTAACAAAAAATGAGGACCATAGCCGTTTCCGAATGTTTCATAGACGTCTGCGATCCTGTTGACGATTTTTTGTAACAAAAAATATTCCCCTTAATGCCGAATGCTGGATTTCAAATTTTTGTATTTCGAATTAAATCACCTTGAATTGTTATTTTTTTATTCCTTTACCATCAACATTAAAATTTAACTCTGTCAAATATTATGTCAGACGAACAGATTATTTCTAAACTCCGTCTTGCACGGGAAAAAATTATAGAGCAACTTTCACAAGTCATAGTTGGTCAAACTTCGGTTATTGACGAATTGTTAATATCGATATTTTCGCGAGGTCATTGTTTGCTTGAAGGAGTTCCTGGACTTGCGAAGACGTTGATGATTAGCGCTCTTTCGCAGGCTCTTAATATTAAATTTAGCCGTATTCAATTTACGCCTGATCTTATGCCTGCAGATATTACGGGTATAGATATAATCGAGGAGGATCAAGATACGGGTAAACGTATTTACAAATTTATAGAGGGACCTTTGTTTGCTAACATGATACTTGCGGATGAAATTAACCGTACTCCTCCCAAAACGCAATCGGCATTACTTGAAGCAATGCAAGAACATCGCGTAACCGTAGGACGAACTCGTCATGTTTTACCTGAACCTTTTTTCGTACTCGCAACACAAAACCCGATTGAACAAGAAGGAACATATCCATTGCCGGAAGCGCAACAAGACCGTTTTATGTTCAAGATATTTGTCAGTTATCCGACATTTGACGAGGAGCTTGAAATAGTGCGTAAAACGACGTCGAATTTATCCGGCGATATTAAGCCGGTTCTTGAAGCGGCGGAGATTGCGGGGTTGCAAGATATAGTTCGCGGCGTGATTGTCAGCGAGCATGTTTTGCGGTATGCGTTATCGTTAGTGAGGCAGACGCGTGTTGACCAGAAGCGTGGAATACCGGAAATAGTGCGAGAATACGTCGCATGGGGCGCCGGACCGCGAGCGGTTCAATATCTAATTTTAGGCGGCAAAGCAAGAGCGGTATTAAATGGTAGAACTTATGTAAAATGCGAAGACATCCAAGAACTTGCGAAGCCGGTCTTGAGACATAGATTAGTAATGAGTTTTCTTGCCGAAAGCGAAGGATTGACTTCTGATAAGTTAATTGACAAACTAATTGAAATTACCCCGATTAGAGAAGACGAACTAACAAGAGACCCAAGATTCCAAAGTTTATTCGCATCATAAAATTAAAGAAAATTCAAAATTCCGAATTAAAAAACATGTCGCATTTGTACGTTAATCAGATTGTTGAAAATGTCAAAGTGGACGATATTTATCGTCTTTATGAGAAGCAATTGCGCCCTAACAAGAGCGGTAATTTATATCTTCAGTTTAATTTATCGGATCGTACAGGTTTTTTGGGCGCTAGGTTTTGGAATGTTACGTTAGAGCAGGCGGAGCAATTTAACGATGGCGATTATGTGCGGGTAGAGGGGACGTCGCAAAAATTTCAGGGCGCTATTCAATTGATTGTCAAGCGTATTAGCAAGGCGGACGAGTCGGCGGTTGACGTATCTGATTTTGTGCGTAGCGGTCATATTGATATTTCGGCGTATCGTGTTCGTTTGCGGGAGTTATTGAAGACGATAACGAATCCTGACTTGCATAACTTGGCGGATTGTTTTTTGATTGACGATGATTTTATGGATAAATTTTGTAGCGCTCCGGCGGGTGTAAAGTTGCATCATGCGTATCGTGGAGGTTTGTTGGAGCATACGACGCAGATGATGGAGTTGTCGGCGGCGGTTGCGGGGCTTTATCCGCAATTAAATCGCGACTTGCTTTTAATTGGCGCTTTTCTGCATGATATTGGCAAGGTGATGGAGTTAGCGTATGAAAATGATATGCGTTATACGGATGCGGGACAATTGTTAGGGCATTCTTTGATGGGAATAGAAATCTTGGGAAATAAAATATTAGAAACGGAACGGTTAAGCGGAGAACAATTTAATCCGCAATTGGCAACACTGTTGAAACATCTCTTGCTCTCGCATCATGGAGAATATAAAAATCAAAGCGCTAAATTACCAATGACTGTAGAAGCGCAAACTTTGCACTTCATCGATTCCATCGACTCAAAAATCGCAGAATTTCAAAAATATATCACTGAAGACGTAAATCAAGGAAACGCCTGGACAAATTACATACCAACTATCGAAAGAAAATTATACAAAAAATCGGGAAATTAAATTTATTCAGAATACGGAATTAAAAGATTTTAATTTCAAAATTGTAAATTAATTTTGTCCCACTTTATCCTTAAAATAATTTTCTAATCTACATAATCAGTGAACAAAAAATTGTCCATATTTATTTTTACTTTTCTTCTATATCTATATTTTGTTCTTTTGTTTCGATTGGCAATGGTATTATTTTTGAGTAGATATTTGTTGTCGTGTTTTGTTCGTTTGAGTTTGTCCAATTTATGAGGGCGTTTCCGTAAAGTTGTCTTCTGATGGCAATAGTTATTTTTATTGCTTTTGGCAATGATAATTTTTCGTCCATGTCCCAATAATCGACCCAATCTCCTGCAGGATTACTTGAAGTTGCTACGCTTGGATCGAAGTATGAAAATTCTATCCATTCGACTTCCGGCGCAATAACTTCGTCATATTGTTCGTAATCAGTTTCTTTGCCTTCGTTGACAATATATTGCGTAACTTGTCGATCAAATTCTCTTCTAAATAAACCATATTGAACCGCCGTCATATCCGTCAAACGCCCTAACGAACCTATCAATTTGTCCGGCTCATAACGCGGATCGGTCGTATCCGTAATTACGTCAGTGTCCTTTCCAATATAATAATAGACCGTTTTTACCGAACTCAACCTGTCAGTTTGAAATTGACTACCGACCCGCATCCGGCGTGAACCAAAAAATTCGCCACGCGGCAACCGAACCGCATCAATCTGTATCCAATTCAAATCGCCATAAATCCCCGGTATTACGCCCTTGATCGAAATTGTTGATTCGGTAGTCTGTTCGTTTTCGGATGAGTTTGAAGATGAAATTGTTGAAATAACGTCTGAATTTGCATCTGCGTCTGTTGCGGCGTTATTATTTGTATTGGGCGTGTAAGGAACGCCGTCTGATAAATAAGAAGAGCCAAAAATTGACGATAATAATTCCACGTCAAATTCTTCGCTTGAAGTTACGGCTGCGTCTTGATTAGTTTGAACTACGACAGAACGTATCTCTTGCGACATACGTTCCAATATCGCACGGGCAAGTTGCGCCTCCTCCATTTCAGAACGGTTGACCGTCATTTGACGAATATAAATATCAATCGATACCGAAATTATTCCCAATATCAACAACATCAAAACAAGCGCAATCAATATCTCAACAATCGTAAAACCACAACGCAACCGCCGCAATTTATAAAAAAATTTTAATCTCATTTTATTTTTTAATTCGGAATTCGGAATTGAAGATTTTGATTTCAAATAAAAAAAATCTTTTAATCCGCGTAATCTGTGAATCGATCTTATAACGATTCATAGATTACATAGACAGGCAAAACACCGCCTACCTTTTACAAAAATGACTTTTTAAAGAACACCCAAATATAAAAAATAAATCATTTTTTGACAGCAGACACGATAATTTAGATTACTCTTGACCTTACCAAAAATTCAATTAAACGCCGTAGCGAATTCGCCAAGCGATACGCAATCAAATGCGAAATCGCAGAGTTCGTCAAGCTTGTCAATATCTTTGACGCTCATAATCTGCCTTTGCAATCGCATCGAAGGAGACTTGTCAAATCGACGCGTCAAAATACGAATGATATTTTCCGCTTTGCCTTTGGCGATACCTTCAGATATGCCTTCGGCTTTACCTTTATTTATGCCTTTGGCAAAAACGGCTTTATCGTGTTTTTCAAAAAATTTCGCGCAGGCGGGGGTTCGTTCTAATGTGGTCATTAGTCTTTGCATTTTTAATTCTCCTTTCTCTATACTGTCAACATTAATATCTAACAA